>JBJXFS010000187.1:0-11961 GCA_046155625.1 Verrucomicrobiales bacterium
AGCGGCTGTGGTTTTTCCCGCAAATGGAGGCGGCGGCGGCCATGGATGATTTGTTGCCGGATCCGGAGTTGGTATCCGAGCGACTGGCCATTTTGCATCGGCTGGCCGTTCCGGAGCCCGGTGACCGGGTGCACACGCCGGTGATGGTGGTGGTGGCGGCAAGTCTGGACGAGGACGTGCCGCTCAGCACGGAACTGAGGGCGCGCGAACTCCGGCTGTGCGTCGGCCAAACTCATCGGCTGGAGGACGTGGCTGAAAAATTGGAGGAGGCTGGCTACGACCGCGTGCCGGTGGTGGCTGAGCGCGGCCAGTTTGCGGTGCGCGGCGGGCTGGTGGACGTCTTTGCCTGGCAGGCGGCGGCGCCAGTGCGGGTGGAATTGTTCGACCGCGAGGTCGAGTCGATCCGGACATTTGAGATCAACGACCAGACGAGCGTGGCGCGGCATCCGGAGACGACGATCTTGCTCGTGCGGCCGGGGGAGGAGCGTCAATTCGTCAAACTGCGGTCGCTGATCGCGGCCGACGATCGGGTGATCGCGCTGGGCGTCTCCGAAGAACCGTCGGCTCAGCTGTTCATCACGGAGGACGACGTGACCGAGTCCGGAGAGCAATCGGATGAGCCGGACGAGGCGGCGCAGGGGGCTGATGTGATCAGGGTCTCCGCGCTACCGCACCCGCTCGGCGTGTACGCCACCGGGGATTTTGTGCTGCAGGAGGCGCGACGCGAGGCCTTTGGCCGTCAAGTGGCGGAGTGGCAGGCGGCGGGGTGGCGCGTCGCCATGTTTTTTAATACCGAGGGTGAGATCGAGCGGTTTCGGGAAATCCTGCCGGAAGTCGCGAATCAGCTCGATTGCCGCCTGGGTCAGCTCAATCACGGGTTCACGGTGCCGGCGGCGCGGCTGGCCATTTTGGCGGACGCGGAAGTTTTCGGAAGATACCAGCACACGCGCGCCCGCCGCCTCTTCGCCCGCGAACGCCGCGAACTCGGACGCCGCCGCATCCTCGATTTTCGCGAGCTCGACGAAGGCGAATTGGTCGTCCATCAGGATTACGGAGTCGCCAAATTCACCGGGCTCCTGCGTCCGCAGGGGGACGCTGGTGACGAGGTGATGGTGCTCGAGTTCGCCGATCGCGCCCGCCTCCACGTCAGCCTGGAAAATGCTCATTTGGTCAGCCGGTACGTCGGGACGGGCAAGAAGAAACCCGACCTCAGTAAACTGGGTGACGAGAAGTGGGCCAAGACGCGCCGCCTCGCGGAAAAGAGCATCTTCGATTACGCCTCGCGCCTGCTCGCGGTCCAGGCCGAGCGCGAAACGCGGGGACGCCCCGCCCACGAACCGGACGGCAAGTGGCAGTGGGAATTCGAGAACAGCTTTGTCTACAAGGAGACGCCCGACCAGTTGCGCGCGATCGGGGAGGCGAAGCGAGACATGGAAGGCGGCCGACCCATGGACCGACTGATTTGCGGCGATGTCGGGTTCGGCAAGACCGAGGTCGCGATCAGGGCCGCCTTCAAGTGTGTCATGGGTGGCCGCCAGGCGGTGTTTCTGGCTCCGACGACGGTCCTGGCCGAACAACACTGGCGCACGCTGCGCGAACGCCTGAGCGATTACCCGGTGCGCGTCGATCTGCTCTGCCGCTGGCGGTCGAAAAAGGAACAGACGGCCACCGTGCGCGGCCTGGCTGACGGCAGCGTGGACATCGTGGTCGGCACGCATCGCCTGCTTGGCAAAGACGTGGCCTACAAGAACTTGGGTCTGGTCGTGGTCGACGAGGAACAGCGGTTCGGCGTCGCCCACAAGGAGAAATTCAAGCAGCTTTTTCGACTGGTCGATGTCATGACGCTGTCGGCCACGCCCATTCCGCGCACGCTCTACTTGGCGCTGATGGGCGCCCGCGACATGAGCACGATCGAGACGCCGCCGCCCAACCGCGTGCCGGTCCAGACGCACATCTGCCCGTATGACGAACGCATCATCCGCGACGCCATCCATCGCGAAATCCAGCGCGGAGGCCAGGTTTTCTTTCTGCACAATCGCGTCGCCACCATCGAAAAGGTCGCCTCGCGCTTGCGCGAAATCTGCCCGGGCACCCGAGTCGAAATCGGCCACGGGCAAATGGACGAGGAAGACCTGGAGGATGCCATGAAGCGGTTCGTCGAAGGCGATACCGACGTCTTCGTCTGCACCACGATCATCGAAAGCGGCATCGACATCCCGAACGCCAATACCATCATCATCGACCGGGCCGACCGCTTTGGCCTCGCCGATCTGTATCAACTGCGGGGCCGCGTCGGCCGCGCCGGACATCAGGCGCACGCCTACTTGCTCCTGCCGCGCGACTTGCTCACCACCGACGACGCCCGGAAACGCGTCAATGCCATCCGCCAGTATTCCCAGCTGGGCGCCGGCCTGAAAATCGCCATGCGCGACCTGGAGATCCGCGGCGCCGGAAACCTGCTCGGCACCCAGCAGAGCGGCCACATCTTCAACATCGGGTTCGAACTCTATTGCAACTTGCTGCGCCGCGCCGTCGCCCGCGTCAAAGGCGACCAGCCAGGCCTCCGCTCGCCCGTCAGCTTTCGCTCGGATTTCTTGGTCACCAGTCCAGCCGAATGGAGTCCCGATCGCGCCGCCCTCGGCCACGCCCCGTGCTACATCCCCGAAATCTACCTTCCGGAAGCCCGGCTCCGGATCGCCGCCTACAAGGAGGTCGCAGAACTCGGCACCCTGACCGCCCTCGACGCCCTCCGCCAAGCCTGGCGCGATCGCTTCGGCCCCATCCCACCACCGGCCGAAACCGTGCTCCGACTCGCCCAACTCAAACTCACCGCCGCCAACGCCGGCATCACCGCCATCGAAATCAAACAAGGCAAACTCATGCTCACGCGCCGCGATGCCTTCATCCTCATCGAAGGAAAATTTCCGCGCCTCACTCATCCCGATGGATCAGAGCGCCTCCTCGAGGCCGCCCATTGGACACGGAAAATTTAGCCTGAGAGGAAAGGGGGACGCTCGCCCATCCCTGGAGGGCGGCGGTTGGTGGGACGCGACTTCCAGGCGCGTAGGCGGTGGGAGTCTTCCTCTCGGAGCGGATTTTTCCTCCTCGAGAGGCCCCTCAGGCTGGGTCGATCAGCATTGTGCCACGCCTCTTCATCCACTTTTTTCCCAACTCGCGTGCAGGCATCCCTACCCTCTGGAAATCTGCCGCTGAGCGGGAGAGGAACGGCGGATGGGGGTGGGCGGGAGCTAAATTCGCGTCCGACGTTACCCGACCCGGTGGCTTCTGCAGAAGGGAGCCTTTTTTCAGGGATGAACGCCGGCACCGCCTACTACGCGCCTGGAAGTCGCGTCCCACCTCAATGCCTCGTTCTCCCACTCGTTCAATAGCCACTCCGCTGCCAAACCAGCATAAAAATTTACAAACTCCAGGGACGGGGCGTCCCGCCGCGTCCATCGAGCGTCTCGCTCAGCGTGCGGTTCGACGGATTTCCACCGTTCTTTCGGTGCAGGCCGAGAGACTCGCGAGAAATCTGGCGAAGACGCCAACTGCGACGGGCGGGACGCGCCGTTTTATACCCGAACCGGAAAAACAGGTGTCCTCCTGCCTGAAAAGTCCCTCTTTCAGGAAGGACTTCCCTTTGCGGCTTTACATTACATATATTGTACGCAGTTATCAAATCCATCCATCGCTCTATGGAAAGTTCCGTGCCGATTGGCCAACTGGCGTTTCCCTGCCGTGAGATTTCAGGACGTGAGGTGTCAGGAAGCGCCGAGCAACTGGTGGAGTGCGTGATCGTCGAGATCATCCATGAGAGGTGTGGCGTCATCGGCGAGGGCGGATTCCATGAGGGCGCGTTTTTTTTGTTGGAGGGCGAGGATTTTTTCCTCGACGGTGGCGGTGGCGATGAATTTGTAGATGGTGACGGGACGGTCTTGACCGATTCGGTGGGCGCGGTCGGTGGCTTGGGCTTCGACGGCGGGATTCCACCACGGGTCGAAATGGATGACGGTATCGGCTTTGGTGAGGTTGAGGCCGAATCCACCGGCTTTGAGGCTGATGAGGAAGGCGCGTTTTTCGGGGCTGTGGCGGAAGGAATGGACTTGGGCCTCGCGGTCGCGGGATGAGCCGTCGAGGCGGCAGAAGTCGAGGCCGGATTCGCGGAGGGCGGGCTCAAGCAGGTCCAGCTGAGATGTGAACTGACTGAATATGAGCACATTGTGGCCCCCATCGCGGATTTCCTCCAGCAGTTCAAGGAGGGCACTCCATTTTCCGGAAAGCTCGGCGGGGCTGTGGGAATCGAAGCGATCGCCGAGGAGGCGTGGGTCGCCGCAGGTTTGGCGCAACCGGAGCAAGGCGGTGAGGATTGAGAGGCGGACTTGGGCTGGGCCGCGCGCCATGCGAGCCTCTTCCACTTTGCGCACGCCTTCGCGCTGGAGGGCGGCGTAGATGTCGCGCTGGACGGGGGTGAGTTCGCAGCGGACGATTTTTTCGATTTTGGCCGGCAGATCGCGGGCCACTTCTTGTTTGAGGCGGCGCAACCAGTAAGGGGCCATGCGGCGGCGGAGTCGGTGAAACGCCTGGGTGTCGCCGGCGGCAACGACTGCCTCGTAGCGATCGCGGAAGTCATCGCGTGAACCCAGGTACCCGGGCATGACGAATTCCATGATCGACCACAGGTCGCGGATCGAGTTTTCGATTGGGGTGCCTGTCAGGGCAAAGCGCGCGGATGTTTCGAGGCGACGCGCGGCGCGGGCGCTTTGGGTATCGGCATTGCGGATAAATCCGGCCTCGTCGAGAAAGGCGGCTTGGTAGACGATCGCCCGATGGTGGTCGAGGTCGCGGACTAGCAAGGCATAACTCGTGATGACCAGATCGGCCCTCCCGAGGCGGGCCAGATCCGCGGACCGCTCGCCGCTGCGAACCACCAATGTGACCAATTCCGGAGCGAACCGCTCGGCCTCCTCGCGCCAGTTGCCCAGCAAGGACGTTGGGGCCACCACCAGACAGGGAGCGCAAGGCTGTTGGGCCGTCGCGGCGCGCCGTCGCAGGGTGGATATGACGGCAAGGGTCTGGACGGTTTTGCCCAGGCCCATCTCGTCCGCCAGAATCCCCCCACACCCTCGCTGCGCCAACGCCATCATCCACTGGGCTCCCCACACCTGGTACGGACGCAAAATCGTCCGCCATTCGGCGGGGATTTCGATGGACTCGAGTTCAAAGGCATGGCCGGCACCGGTCGGTGCTTCCCCGGCGGTTGCCACGCTGGCCTCCAAGTATCCAAGCTGTTTTCGGTCGATCCGAAATTGCCCGTGCTCCTGCCGCGGGTTTACGTCACGCAACACCTCCTCAAGGTCGGCGATCGACGCTGGGTCCAAAACCGCGAGCTTCCCTCCAGGCAGCCGGCGCTGGCCGCCCGATTGCAACCAGCGACGCGCCTCGGCCGCCGAAATGCGGGTGCCCCCGCTCCCAACGAATGACAAGTCAAACGCCAGCCAGTCTTGGCCACTCGCCACAGGCCGAAATTGCGGCGTCAACCGCTCGAGGCCGCGAAAAGCCTCCTGCGCCCGGGGTTCTATCACCACGGTCCACACCCGTTCCAGGGCAACCCAATCACCGGCAAAAAACGTCAAAACCTGCTGTTCCGAATTAAGAACAAATTGGTTATCGACAGCCTGCCATTCGAATCCGGCGCGTTCCAAACGGGCTACCGCAGCTTCCTCAGCCGGCAGATTTCTTTCAAAAAACTGTCCAGGATTCTGCCCATCCGGAATGGGAAAGGACTCCCCATGAACGGCGGGGTTTGGGATCGTGAAATCGGCCAGACCTGGGTACTCACACCACAAGCGGGCTGTCAGTCGACGGCGTGACCCATCCAGAATCAGTCGGAATCCAGGACGTCCGGGCACCAAACGAACGCTCGGCCACGCCGGATCAGACTCGTCCACCTCAAAAACTTCCGACAACTCGTCACCATGTCGCGCGAGCCAAGCCAGCGACATCTCACGCGGAATCGGTTTTCCTTCGTTGTCGAAAAACGGCAAAAGCAGCGTCAACTCTGTGAGGATATGGAGCTGAGTTCCTTGGTTAGACAGGATCATGCCTCGGGTCGGCCCCGCCCAAAACCGCATCGACTCCGCGGTCGATGGATCAATTTCCAACCACACGGAGCCAGGATCGTTCGAAGCGCGGGGTGCCGGAACTCGAGGTCCGTGAGATGGAATGGCTAAATGCTGTATATTAATATTGCTTTTATGATCAGAGTCTTGACTTATGTTGTTACGCTGATGGCACGATCGCAGCGGCAGGCGCATGGCACCCTCGGCAATCTGCATTTTCTTGGTTCCGACCATGACCGTCGGGTGACCCACGAGCGCTTGGAACAACGTTTCGATGTGGCCGGGATCGGCCAAGGCCACTTGAGGAGGAACACTGACCATCCCGTGGCTCGAGAGCCACTCATGAACGGCTCGGTCAGCCGCCGATTCTTCACGAGTCGATGCCTTTTCCGGTCGCAAAGAGACGGAGAGCCGATTCCGGCGCAGCCCATCCGCAAAATTCGGGGGCAGCGTGACCCCCAACGGGCCTCGCGTCCGGGGACTCGTGGGGCCTGCGGTGTGGTGTGGGGATTCGCGCTGCCGAGCCTGACTAGCGGAGGCGATCTGATTTCCCGTCGCTGATGGAGTCTTCGTGGGCCCGGCGGCGGCACGCCCACTCAGTCCTGTGTTCATTTTCCCTTTTGATGGCGCGGCGGCATCGGCGACCCGGTGCACCCACGCCAGTCCCAAGGCCAACGAATGCTCGCAGAGGGCACCCTGGTTTCGCGACACCGGACAGGCACACAGGTTCGTGACGTCGGTCGGCGATTTGATGACCAGACCCGCAGCCAGAGTGCGCGCTCCGGCCCGCACTTGGCCGCGCAGCCGCGTTCCATCGAATTCCACCGTCAGCACGGCGCCCGACTGCCAGGCGGCTCGGGCGGGTTTCATGGCCTGCCAGCCGCCGGCATCCATCAGCCAGCGTTCGGTGATCTCAAAACTCATGGCGACTGTGCTTCAAAAAGTGGATTCCCACGGCGACTTAAAAACCGCTGGCGTCCCTAGCGCCCGTGGGTGAATAAGCAAGAATCCATCGGAACGACTCCCCCGTTGCAGGCATGAAAATTGTCGCCATTGCGAACCAAAAAGGTGGCGTGGGCAAGACCACTACCGCCGTCAATCTGGCTGCCGCCTTGGCGGATAATGGGGTGCGCACCCTGCTCGTCGACCTCGACCCGCAGGCCAACGCCTCCAGTGCCCTGGGCTGCCTCACTGACGAGGGCGGCAGCCTGTACCCGTGTCTGGTCGACGCTGATTTCGCCGCCGCCAAGGTGCGCGAAACCCGCCTGCCCAACCTGTGGTGCATCCCGAGCCACATGGAACTCGCCGGGAGTGAGGTGTCGCTCGCGCGCAATGAAAACCACCTCATTCGGCTTCGGGAAGTCCTGGAACCCCTGCGCGTTCTCAATCGGTGGGAAGTCTGCCTGATCGATTGCCCGCCCTCGCTCGGCATCCTCATGACCAGCGCGCTCTCGGCCGCCGATGGTCTGCTCATCCCGATCCAGTGCGAATACTACGGCCTTGAGGGCCTGGCCAAAATCGTTGATCTGCACGAGCGCATCTGCTCCGCCGGCGTGAATCCCCACGTCACCATCGAGGGCATTATCATGACCATGTTCGACGCCCGGACCAACCTCTCCCGCCAGGTGGTCGAGGAGGTCCGTCGGGTCTTCGACGACCTGGTCTACCGCACCGTCATTCCGCGCAACGTTGCGCTCAGCGAGGCGCCCAGCCACGAACTCACCGTGCTTGAATACGCCCCCAACAGCCCGGGCGCCCGCGCCTACCGCGAGGCCGCATCCGAATTTATCGCCCGACAACCGAGTGCCGTAGCCGCTGAGGCCAGTCAGACTGTCCAACCCCCGTCAGGCGCCCCTGATGATGTCGAATTTCTCCCGGGTCCCGCGGACACCGGGGCGGAGGTCGAAGCCCCCGCCGCGCCGCGCCACGAGTCCCCCGCCCCGTCCTTGGTCACTACAGGCGTCTAAAGTCATCATGTTGTTCCAATGTTGCGATATCGGGGGTTCCGTCGGGCACACGTTCGCTCTCGCTTCAATGCTGGCCGCGGGTGCGGTCGGCTCGGCTGGCCCGGCCGTGGCGGCACCGCCGGTTACTGCCAAGAAGGAGGGTACCCACATCGTCTTCCGCGCGGGTGAACGCGAGATGTTCCGGTACCACGCCGAACCCGCCCCACTCCCCCGTCCGGATATCAAGCCTGAGCTCCAGCGCGGCGCCTACGTCTTTCCCCTGCTCACACCGTCCGGCGCGCTCGTGGCCGACGACTACCCGCCCAATCACATCCATCATCACGGCCTGTGGTGGGCGTGGACGAAAACCACTTTCGCCGACACCGAACCCGACTTCTGGAACATGGGCCAAAAAAAAGGGCGCGTCGAGTTCGTCGCCCTCGATCGAATCGAGGAAAAGGACGGAGCCGCCCACCTCACCGCCCGCCACCGGTTTGTCAGCCTGCTCGCCACGCCACCGGCCGTCGTCCTCGAAGAGACATGGGAATTGGCGGCACGGGCGATCGACGAGAACCGACCGCGCCACGTGCTCGACCTGACCAGCACTCAGATATGTGCCACCAACCAAGCCCTGCACCTCCCCACCTACCATTACGGCGGCCTGGGATTTCGAGGACGACGCGAATGGAACGGCGCCCGGAACTGCCAGTTCCTCACCAGCGAAGGCATCACCGACCGAATTCAGGGCAACACCTCGACCGCCCGATGGCTCTGGATCGGCGGCCAAACCGACACCGCCAGCCTCGCCGGTCTGACCATCCTCTCCCATCCAAGCAACTTCCGCGCCCCCCAACCGCTCCGCCTTCACCCCACCGAACCCTTCATCTGCTTCGCGCCGCAACAGGCCGGCCCCATGGAAATCGCTCCCGGAAAACCTTACGTCTCCCGCTACCGCCTCGTCATCGCCGATGGTCAGCCGACAGCCGAGGAAATTGAGGCGTGGTGGAAAGAATTTGCCGCGGTGGGCCCGACCGACTGACCCGAGCCTTTAGATGGGCAGTTTTAACCTTGAAGCAGGGCGCGCAGGGCCGCGAGGTCGAGTGACTGGGCCAGGGATTCCTCGCCGAGCACACCGTGTGCGAGGGCGGCTTTGCTGGCTTGGAGCGATCGGATTTTTTCTTCCAGGCTGTTTTTGATGAGGAGTCGGTAGGCGATGACGGTGCGGGATTGGCCGATGCGGTGGGCGCGGTCGATGGCTTGGGCCTCGGCGGCGGGGTTCCACCACGGATCGAAGAGGATGACGTAACTGGCGGAGGCGAGGTTCAGGCCGGAGCCACCAGCCTTCAGGCTGATCAGGAAAACCGCGGGACCATCGTGTTGATTGAAGCGGTCGACGACCTGTCCGCGGTTTTCCGTGGCGCCGGTCAGGGAGAAGATGGGGGCGCCAAGCGGCTGGAGTCGGATTTTCAGCGTGGCCAGCATCGAGGTGAATTGCGAGAAGATGAGGAGTTTGTGACCTTCGGCGAGGATGGGATCAACGAGGTCATCGAGGGCTTCCAGCTTCGCGCTGGGTACCGCGGCACCGGGAAAAAGCAGCTCGGGATCGCAGCAGATTTGGCGCAACCGCATCAGGCTGGCGAGGACGTGGAATCGTTCCTGCTGGAACTGGCGATCTTCGGCTACGAGGACGAGCTGTTGTTGGGCTTTTTTAAGTTCAGCGGTGTACAGGCGCTGTTGGGCCTCGCCCATTTCGCAGTACAGATCTTCCTCGATGCGGGGCGGCAGGTCATGCGCGACTTGGCCCTTGGTCCGCCGGAGGACGAACGGACGCACGCGCGAGGCCAAGTCGCGCGCGCCGTCCAACCCCTCCAGCGATTCGACTTCACGCTCGAACCGCGGTCGGGATCCGAGCAGGCCAGGAACGGCAAAGGCGAATATCGACCACAGGTCGAGCAGACGGTTTTCGACGGGTGTTCCGGTGAGGGCGAGCCGATGCATGCCCTGGATGGCTCGGGCGGCTCGGGATGTAGACGAATCCGGGTTTTTGATGGCCTGGGCTTCATCCAGCACGGCGGCGAGGAAGCGGACGCGGTCGAGTTTTTCCGCGACCAGCCGAAGCTGCGGGTAACTGAGGATGTTCAGGCCGGCCCACCCGGCCTCGCGATGGAACGCGCGCAGATCTCTTGCCTTCCACACGCGGACATGCAATCCCGGCAGGAACTTGTGGGCCTCGGCGCGCCAATTGTCGGTCAGTGATTTGGGACAAACGACCAGTGCGGCACTGGGCTGAGTCAGCGCCTTTTCGGGGGTGCCGGCGGTTGTCTGTTCGCGCAGCCACGCGAGCCAGGCCAGCGTCTGCACGGTTTTGCCAAGTCCCATGTCATCGGCGAGCAGGGCGCCACATCCGGCTTGGGCGAGGGTCGTTAAGAATTTAAATCCCTCGATCTGATAGGGACGCAGTTGGGCGCGCAAGGCGGCGGGTAATTCAGCCGGCGTCTGAGCGGCCAAGGTGGCGGCACGGGCCTCGAGTCGCTCGCGCGTGCCGATCGGGAGCAGCGTGCGCAGCGAGTCGCCCGCCAGTTGCACGGCGTGCACTCGGCGCGACTCGCCACCGGTTCCGCGAGGTCGCAGGCCCGCTTCAGTCAGTTTCACCAGGGTGGCCGCATCGGTCTCGTCGAGCAGTCGGCGGAACCCCTTGCGACCGAGGTCCACCCAGGCTCCTTCGGCGTCGATGAGCGCCTTGAGCTCGAGGGCGGTCAACGTGGTGTCGGAAACTTCACGGATTGTCCGCAGTTCAAACCAATCGGGTCCGTCCTCGAGAACTTCGAGTTTCAACCGCGAGACCACGGTGGCGGATTCCGGCGGGGGGGCGGGTGCTGGCAGCGTATGGCCGAGAAGCCGATGACGCGCGTCCGAGCGTTGTTGCTCCGAGAGAAGCAGAGCGGCGATCGCCGCGTGAACACAGGGCGATGAGGCCCGACCGCAGGAACATGAAAAAAGCCACATCCTTTGTGGCGACCATGACACGCTCACCTCGCAAGCGGGGCTTCCTGGCCCGGCGCCGATGAGCGCTCCCCACTCGCACGGCCCGAGCTCGGTTATGTGCCCTCTGGCATTGCTAGCGGCATGGCGATCAGCCGTCAGACGAACCGACGGCGGCAGGTCGTCCAGCCACGCATCCAGATCGTCCCATGCTTGTTCCACCCCCGCAGTCGTCATCGAATCCAAAGTGCCGCACGCCGCGAGGACGACAAGCGCAAGCGCACACCCGCACTGAATTACGGATTACAGCCTTCGCCTTCCACCGTCCAACCTCCCACCTTCCACCTCCGTCCCATAGCCGGATGGCCAATGCCTTTACCGCGTCAGACGATAGAACCAAACTTGTTCTCACGTAAAGCGGTGATCCGGGCCTTCAGGTCGCCCGTCCCCATCCGTGGCTGACGACGATATTCACCAACCGAACGACAAGTTGTTCTTCTCGGGCGCGTCCCTTCCGAGATTGTCGAATTGGTCCTCCGCTACATTGTCGGCGCCGACGTTGACAGGCACGCTTTCAAAACGAAGATTCTCTCGCTTTCAAACCCCACCACCCGCTCCATCGCCATGACTCTCGCCGAAAGTTTGCGCCTGGAAGGTCGTCAAGAAGGTCGTCAAGAAGGTCGTCAAGAAGCTCTCCAAGAATCCGTGATGAACGTTCTCGCGGCCCGGTTCCAGCGTGTCCCCGAAGGACTGCGCAACGCCATCATGGCAGTCCGCGGCGACGACCATCTCCGCTCCCTCCTGAACACCGCCATTGTCTGCCCTTCGCTCGAGGATTTTGCCGAAGGACTATGAGCCGGTAGCTAAAAACTGAGATGGGGACCAGTAGAGTAGAGGAGGGGGGGGGGGGGGGG
>JBJXFS010000189.1:0-25753 GCA_046155625.1 Verrucomicrobiales bacterium
GGGAGTGGCGGGCTAAGACCGCCATACTGACTCGAGCATCCGACTCAGACCGGTCGCTCGCAATGTCAAAACGTGTTCGTTTCCATGGCGGCCCCAGCCCGCCACTCCCAGTGAAACACTACCTTACAACCGTGCAAAAATCCGTCGTGGGCAATAGATCGCCAGGCAAACAGCGGCGAGGGAAACAGCCATGAAAACTACGACAAATCGCATGATAGAGGGGTGGGCCGCTGCCGGTTGGGAATGCGCCATCGCCTCGTGCCTCACGGGGCCAAGTTCGGCTTCGGGCACCATAAGCTTCGATGAAGAAGCCTGGCGTCGATCAGACGCCCTTTCCGCAATCGGCGGTCTGGGCCATTCAATGCGCTCCGCGGAGTCAGCCCTGGTCGACAACAGATCGGACAGACCTTCCATTTCGAGGATAGGATGGTCGATCAACAATTGTTTGAAATGTTCAGGATCGTGGGCGCGCACCACGCCCAACAACTGACGCATGAGTTCCTTGAACGGCTCGAGATCAAAGATGTACCACCATGGCCCCCCTGATATCTCAGGCGGATCTGAAATGGGCCTCGCTGAAACCCTCAGACGCGCAGCCTCCGTCGCATCGTCCGATGCATGAAAATAAAGAATCATCTCAGTCCACAGATTGTCAACATCGACCAGACCGGGTATCGAGTCCGCCCTACTCAAGGGGCTTGGCCCATAAGTTATATGAATGCTGCCGGTCCTGTGAAACTGAACTGACCAAACATCTTCCGTGGTGTCCAAGGTGATACTCAAAATATCCTGATCGGCAGCACGCAAGTTGCCAACGGGCAGGGACAGGAATGCAATACCACATAATTGGAATATCCTTCGAAAGCATGGGGTGCCGCCCAAGGGCGACCAAAACCAACGACGCAACTCCGCCCGCTGGATCACAAACGCTCGGCAAACGCCTCCAGTGACGGGCATTCGATGGCCGCGCGGTGCAACGCCTGCAGCGGGTCCTCCCCTTGGACGGCGCGAAGAGCCTCCTGAAGCCCGCTCGGGACGTTCTGGAACCGGGTGAGCAGTACCGCCAGAACCGCGTGTTGCAGCGCCTCCTGGCGGCCCTCTTGGCGTAATTTTTCGGCAAGGGTCATGGCAGCGGCTCTGGTTTCAGGATTGGACAGCTGACGAATTTTCGCGTTGAAAGCCTCCATGTCAATGTCGGCGGCCAGGATGTAGAGGACGATGCGTTGGAGTTCGAAAAGGACGTAGATCAAAGCGTCGTGCCCCGCCATGGGCGCTTCGAACAGCAGGTCGGCATGCGAAGCGCGGAATTGTGAATCCACGAACGATCCCGGCAGCAACCGAAGTCGATCCCAATCGACTCGGACCGCCACCGCGGCGGGGAGCTTCGCTTTCAATAAAGCCGCGGCGTTTTCCGGCACCCCGAATGTCGTTCGGAACAGCTTGTCATTCGGGTGATGGATATCGTCTTCAGGCACGGATTAGAGAGGACACCCTGACGCCATGGGTCGCCGCACTACGGTGGGATGGTCCGAGATTTTTCAGAATTCCTGCTGATTTTTTCTCGGGATGCTGCGCTCAAAAAAAAATCCATGCAGCACCAGCGAAATTCCCCACCCCACCTTCGCTCAAGTCATTTCGTCGAGCCCGAATCCCGCGCCTCCTCCTCCACCACCACGTGCACGGCCGCGAGTTGAATGAATTCCTCGACCGGCATCAGGAATTTCCCGGTGCGCGCCGGTGTGGCGACATCGGTGGACTCGCCCTAATATAATGAGTTGGTTCTTCCCTGTTTCTATGATGCGACGATTTGCCTGGATTCTTCTGATGGCTGGCTTGGTGCTGGGCGCGCGCGACGCGGCTGGCGAAATTGTTTTCAATCGGGATATCCGGCCGATATTCACGGCACATTGCACGGCGTGTCATGGCGGTGTGAAGGCGGCGGGGTCGGTGTCGTTCGTGGTGCGGGAAAAGGCGCTGGGCACGGGGCAGTCGGGAGAGCGGACGATTGTGCCCGGGCAGCCGGACCTATCTGAGTTGATGCGTCGGGTGACGTCGAAGGATCCGGATGAGGTGATGCCGCAGCCGGACCACGGGCCGCCCTTGAGCGGGAAGGATATCGCCACGCTGCGCCAATGGATATTGGAAGGCGCTGTCTGGAGCGAACATTGGTCGCTGGTGCCGCCGGTCGACCCACCTGCCCCCGTGCTGCGGGACGCGTCGTGGACCGTCATGCCGCTCGACGCCTTTGTTCAGGTGCGTCTCGAATCGGCGGAACTGCAACCCTCGCCGCCCGCCGGCGCGGCCGAATGGCTGCGACGGGTTTCGCTCGACCTGACCGGCCTGCCGCCCACCCTTGAGGAATTCGCCACCTTAAAACCATCCTTCGTGGAAAACGTGGGCGCGGCGCGGGCCGCCGTGGTTGATCGTTTGCTGGCCTCACCCGCGTTTGGTGAACGCTGGGCCAGTGTCTGGCTTGATCTGGCACGCTACGCCGACACCTACGGGTTCGAAAAGGACCCGCACCGGGACATCTGGCCATGGCGCGATTGGGTCATTCGGGCGCTCAACGACGACATGCCGTTCGACCAGTTTACAATCCGCCAGCTCGCCGGCGATCAGGTCGATCAACCGACCGCCGATGACTTGCTGGCCACCGCGTTTCACCGCAACACCCAGAACAACACGGAAGGCGGCACCAGCGACGAGGAATTCCGCGCCGCCGCCGTGGTCGACCGCGTCAACACGACGTGGACCGCGTGGCAGGCCACCACCTTCGGCTGCGTGCAGTGCCACGCCCATCCGTATGACCCGTATCCGCACGAGGATTACTACCGGTTCATGGCGTTGTTCGACAACACGGAAGACGCCGACCTGGACAACGACTTCCCGCGCCTGCCGGTCGCCAGTGATCCGGCGCGCCGCGACGAACTGGCCGCCCTGTGGCGCGAACGACACGGGGTGCGAGAAGCACTCAATGATCGCGGCGTGCTCACGGCGGGCCTCGACTCGGCCTGGCAACCGCTGGTGGCCGCGGAGGCCCAGTCGTCCGGCGGCACGCTCACCGTCGCCCCCGACGGCCGCGTGACAGCTAGCGGCACCCTCCCCGTCGGCGTGCAGTACACGCTGCGGTTTCCCGCAGTGAATGGCCTCACGGCCCTCCGGCTCGAAATCTTCCCGGACTCGGATGATCCAAAGTCGTGGCCCGAGCGCGCCTCGGTGCTTTCGCATGTGACGGCCGCCGTCCTCTGGCCCGACCGCACCCGCCACGAAATCGTCCTCAGCGAGGTGATCGCCGATTACTTGGCAGGGCCATTCGATCCCCAGGAGTCATTGGAGGGAGGAGTGGGAGGGTTCGGGAGTTTTCCATCGCAATCTGGCGGCCGTTGGGGCGTGCTCGTCCCCGGTCAGGCCGTGGCCGCGCCGCAGGGAGCCGTGCTTGAACTCACGCTGAAACAGTCCGCCGTTTCGAATGCCAACCAGCAGGCGTGCACGCTCCGCCACTTCGCTTTGGCCGCCACCACCGCCGACCATTGGACCGCGCTCGCTCACGATCCCGACCGCCGCGCCCAGTGGGACCGGTTTCACGAACTCGGACGCGCCATCGACGCCATTCCGCACACCCGCATCCCGGTTCAGGCCGAACGCAATGCCAAAGCCATCCGCGACACGCGCGTCTGGATCCGCGGGAACCGGTTGACCAAGGGTGAATCGGTGACTCCCGGCCTTCCCGGCGCCTTCAACCCGCCGGCCGCTGACGGTCGTCCGCGCCGCCTCGATTTCGCCCGCTGGATGGTCGACCCGCGCCACCCGCTCACCGCCCGCGTGCTGGCCAACCGCCTGTGGGCCGGACTTTTCGGCACGGGCATCGTCGAGACGCTCGAAGATTTCGGCTCCAGCGGTGCCAAACCCTCCAACCAGGAACTGCTCGATCATCTGGCGGTTCGATTGGCCAGCCACCACGCGTGGTCGATCAAGGGACTCCTTCGCGAGATCGCGCTCAGCTCGACTTACGCCCAAACTGCCATGGCCTCCTCGGACCTCGTAGCCCGTGATCCCAAGAACCAACTCCTCGCCCGGGGCCCGCGCCAGCGGCTCACGGCGGAAATGGTGCGCGACCACGCGCTGGCCGTGTCCGGCTTGCTGTCGACCAAGATGTTTGGACCCCCGGTTTTTCCGCCCCAGCCCGAGGGCGTCTGGAACACCGTGTACAGTGGTGCCCAATGGAAGACGTCCGAGGGCGAGGGCCGTTACCGCCGTGCCGTCTACACGTACGTTCGCCGCACCAGCGGCTACCCGGGGTTTCTCATGTTCGACGCACCGGCGCGCGACCTGTGCACCGCGCGCCGCATGCCCACCAACACGCCACTCCAAGCGCTCGTCACGCTCAACGATCCCGCCTTCATCGAAATGGCCGCCGCGCTGGCCGCCCGCATGGCCAAGGACGGCGGCACCCCAGCCGAGCAAATCGCCCGCGGCTGCTGGCTCATCACCCTCGACGGCCCGCCCGCGTCGCTCGTCACTACCCTCGTGGCACTGCATGACGCGGCCCTGGCCGACTACCGCGCCCGGCCCGAAACAGCGGCCCAGCTCGGCGGCACGCCGGAGGTCGCCGCGCTCACTCTCGTCGCCAACACCCTGCTGAACACCGACCGCGCCCTCAACCGCTGACGCCATGATCGACCACCCTCTGCTCCACCGGACCCGCCGGCACTTCCTGCGCGATTGCTCGCTCGGGCTGGCCGGGCTCTGGCTCGGATCGCGCGACAGCGCGGCCGCCAGCGCCGCCATTAAAAAGGATCCCGCGCGCCCGTGGTATCCGGTCGAGCCGCACTTTCGCCCGCGCGCCAAACGCGTCATCTACCTGCACATGGCCGGCAGTCCGAGCCAGCTTGAATTATTCGACTACAAGCCTGAGCTCACGCGGTTCGACGGCAAAGACTGCCCCCAGTCATTTCTGGCCGGGCAGACGTTCGCTTTCATCCAGGGCGTGCCGAAAATGCTCGGCGGCCAATATCCCTTCCAACAGCACGGACAAAGCGGCCAGTGGATTTCCGACCGCCTGCCCCACCTCGCAACCTGCGCCGACGATCTTTGCATCGTGAAATCCATGTACACCGACCAGTTCAACCACGGCCCGGCGCAGCTCCTCATGCACACCGGCATGGCCACCGCCGGGGGCGCCAGCTTCGGCGCGTGGTCGACCTACGGTCTCGGTTCGGAAAACGACAACCTTCCGGGTTTCATCGTGCTCACCAGCGGCGGCAAAAACCCTGACGCAGGCAAGAGTGTCTGGGGCTCGGGCTACCTGCCCAGCGTGTACCAGGGCGTCCAATGCCGGTCCTCCGGAGAACCGGTCCTCTTTTTGCGGGACCCGGCCGGGATCGACCGCGCCCAGCGCCGCCGCAGCCTGGACGCGCTCGCCGCGATCAATCAGCGGACCGCGGAGGAAGTCGGCGATCCCGAAACGCTGACGCGCATCGCCCAGTACGAAATGGCCTTCCGCATGCAAGTGGCCGCCGCCGACGCCTTTGATCTCAGCCACGAGCCGGCCGAGGTGCACGAGCTGTACCGCACTCAGCCCGGCCGCGAATCGTTCGCCAACAACTGCCTCCTGGCACGGCGGCTCGCCGAACGAGGCGTGCGATTCATTCAGCTCTTTGACTGGGGATGGGACAGTCACGGCGCCGGCAAGGAGGAGGCGCTCAATCACGGGTTTAAAACCAAATGCGAAAGCATTGATCGACCGTGCTCCGCGCTTTTGACCGACCTGAAACGCCGCGGCTTGCTCGAGGACACGCTCGTCATCTGGGGCGGTGAATTCGGCCGCACCCCGATGCGCGAAAACCGCAACGGCGTGGAAATGGCCTTCATCGGACGCGACCACAACCCGGGCGCCTTCACCCTTTGGATGGCCGGGGGCGGCGCGCGCCCAGGGACTGCCTACGGCACCACCGATGACTTCGGCTACAGGTCGGTCATCGACCGGGTCAGCGTGCACGATTTTCACGCCACCGTGCTCGCCCTGCTTGGGTTCGATCACATGCGTCTCACTTACACCGCCAACGGCGTCGCCATGCGTCTCTCGAACGTGACCAAACCCGGCAGCCAGCCGGTCGCCGGCCTCATGGCGTGACCACATTCCCAGGCCCGGAGCCCTTCCGGCGATGGGCCAATCGCCAGTGGCCGGACCCCGCGTGCACCTAGGGTGTGGAAGCGGGAGTAGCATTTTGGTTCCGCGGCACCATCGAGTTCCTCGGGAGGTCTGTCGCCACTTGGCTTCGGCTGTTGCCGCAAGTAGGTACAAACTCCAGATAGGCTTCGCGAAGCGGCACTCCATACGCCGTCACGTGGCCGCTGTGCCCGTGGGTGGGCATTTTTCCAAGATCCGCTGGACGGCCCAGCAGGCGTGTTCGGCGATGAGCGGGTGGGGATCCGCGGCGGCGGCGCGGAGAGCGGGCAGGTCGTCGCGGGTTCCTGAGTTGCCGAGGGCGACACAGACATTGCGGAGGAAGCCGGGGCGTTTGAGCCGCTTGATCGGAGATCCTTTAAACAGCGTGCGGAATCCGTCGTCGTCCAAGCCCAGAAAATCCCGCAATGACCAGTCCGCCACGTGCGAGCGCGCGGAGAAGGCGGCTTCCCGGCTCATTTGAGCGAAGCGATTCCAAGGGCAAACAGCCAGGCAGTCGTCACAGCCGTAGATGCGCCGTCCGAGTGCCTCCCTGAATTCAAGCGGAATTGGCCCCTTGTGTTCGATGGTGAGATAACTCAGGCAGCGGCGGGCATCGAGGTGGTGCGGGGAAGTGAGCGCGCGGGTGGGGCACGCGTCGAGACAGCGCGTGCATTTTCCACAGTGGTCGCCAAAGGGTCTATCGGGAGGCAGGGGGAGAGTGGTAATGAGTTCGCCGAGAAAGAACCAAGTGCCGAGGTGCCGGTGGATTTGCACCGTGCTCTTGCCGTTCCAGCCGAGCCCGGCATCGGTGGCGAAATCGCGCTCGAGCACGGGCCCCGTGTCGACGTACAGTTTCTGAATGCCGCCGTGAGAGGCGAGCACGTCAGCCAGCGCGCGCAATCGATCGTGCATGAGATCGTGGTAATCGTCCCCCCAGGCGTAGCGGGCGAAGACGCCGGTCGCGGGAGCTTGGGTCGCGGGAGCCTCGGTGGTGGCAGCCGATCCTCCCGCAGCCGATGCCTCCACGCCCTGGGGCGCCGGTTCCCCCACGAAATAATTCATCGCGACGATCACCATGGCCTGCGCGCCGGGCAGGACGAGGTCGGGTCGAGTTCGACGATCCGGGGCACGGGCGAGCCACGCCATGTCACCGTGTTTGCCATCGGCGATCCAGGCTTCAAACTCGTCGGCATGAGTGGCGCGATGGATGGAGGCGATGCGGCAGTCATCGAATCCAAGGTCCCGGGCGGCGCGCACCACGGCACTCTTGATTTCCTCCGGTGACGCTTGGACCGACGAGTTCATGGGGCGCCGTAAAAATGCCGGGCGCTCTCGCAGACACCGTACGCGATTTCCTCGGGCTCAAGACCGTGGGTTTCGATGACAAGGTGGGCGAACGACTCGTAGAGCGGGCGGCGATGTTCGAGAAGATCGTGGATCGTCTTCCGGGGATCCGGCGTCTGGAGGAGCGGGCGATTGCGGTTGCGTGAAACTCGGGCGAAAATATCCGCCTCCGTGGCGCTGAGCCACACGACAAATCCCATCGACTTGAGCAGCGGTGCATTGCGCGGTTGCGTCACCACTCCGCCGCCGGTCGAAATCACCCGCGGCGAGTCGTCGGCGAGTCGGGCCAGCACGGCCGATTCGCGCTCGCGAAACCCGGCCTCGCCCTCCATGGCAAAGATGTCCGGAATCGAAAGCCCGGCCTCCTCCACGACCAAGGCATCGGTGTCGACAAACGGCCATGACAATTTCTCGGCCACCAGGTGACCGACCGTTGTCTTGCCGCTGCCCATGAATCCGATGAGGACAATGTGGTGTGGGTCGCTCATGCGCGATACGTGGCCCGCGGGCCGTCCCACGATGCACCCGGATGCGAAGAACACTCAATGGCGAAATTTACTACTTGCCCAGTCGCCTGACGTGGGCAATTTCTTCGTCCCCGAATCCAGATAGCGGGCTCTCGTGGCGGAATTGGTAGACGCGTATGACTCAGGATCATATGGGGCAACC
Organism: Verrucomicrobiales bacterium; assembly: GCA_046155625.1. Lineage (GTDB taxonomy): Bacteria > Verrucomicrobiota > Verrucomicrobiia > Verrucomicrobiales > V1-33 > CAJBME01. The sequence goes on from JBJXFS010000189.1 coordinate 8,183, forward strand.
TGTGGAGGTTCGAGTCCTCTCGAGAGCACCACATTTTAAAAACTCCCGGCGTCATGGCGCCCACGAGACCCGCAAGCGCAGATACCGCCGGGCGGTGGCGGGGGGCCCAATGGAATCAACGACGCGCACTTCCACCCTTCCCTCGCTGGGCGAGGCGAGGGTGACGACAGCGGAGCCTGTCCACTGGGAATTCGGAGCCTTGGAGGCGATGGTCGTCCAATCCTCGAGGCCATTGCCGGCTTGGACTTGGTAAAGCACCTCGGGTCGGCCGTGGCCTTGGGGCAGCGTGTCGTTAGCGGGCAGTCGAACTCTCAGCTCCAGGCGGCCATTCGGATTCAGCGAAGCGATGGGCAGGGCAGGGGAACCCGGCATGGCAGCGCAGACTCGAGGATTCAGGCCCAGCGCGAATTCGAGCAGCGAGGGCATTCCGTCGGCATCGTCGTCGCCCTCAGCCACGTCATAAAACGCCTTCCAAGCCTGATAATGACCGGGAGGGAGTTGGCCCGCAATGCCTGGTGTGCCGTCTATCGCCTCGCTCGCCATCCAAGCGGAGGCTTGGTCAAGCTGGCTGACCGGAATGTCCGCGGCGGCCAAATCGAGCGCGCGGCCCGCGCCATCGGTGTCCGGGTACCAATCGTCTTCGTAGCGGAATCTCAAGGCGTTGGCGTCGAAGGGAGGCGCCAGCCGCAGAGCCAGTGTTTCGCCGGCGTTGTCCAGCCGACCGCCATAGACCCCGGCCACCACCGGGGTCGATCCGTAGCGGCTCTGAAAGGCGGCCGTATTGGCCACCACCACTACGGACTGCCCGGGGTTCAGGACCAGCGCCGGCAGGACAAAATCGATCCCCTCGACAAAACGCAGCCCGGTCAAGTCGAGCGCGACGAGGCCGACATTCGTCAGCTCGAGCCAGTCGAAGTCGTTGCCGCCCCGGGCATTAAACATGAGTTCGGTGAGGCGCAGTTGGCGGAGCACAACCACGGCGTTTCGATACAGGGGATCGGAATCGTCCATCGCGAATCCCCGTGTCGGCAGTTCGTGGAACACGACCCGGCCGGTCGGATCCGTGGACTGGCTGAAATCGTTGGTCTGGCCGTAAAGAATCTTCTCGTCGATCACCGTGCCGTTCGCGTCGAGCAGAGCCAGTCTGTCCTGCAATGCATTCAGTCGGAAAGAAATATGGTTCGCCGCTCCGTCGGTCTCGCCATCGGCCCAGAACGCCACGTGGCTCGTGGGCGCGATGAAACTCAAGGGGGCGACGATGTGAGCGCGTGGACGGCCGGGCCGATTGTCGGTGAGAATTAATCCGTGCATGGCTACGGGCAGCGGCCCGGGATTGTGCAGTTCGATCCAATCGTCGGAGTAGCCCACGTCATGCGCGGCCAGCCACTCGCTCAGGCGCAGGGCGGCTGGCGAACCGAGCAGCGCCGGCTGGTTGGCCTCACCGGGCGTCGGCACGCCCAGGCCCCAAGTCATATCGGCCCCGAGGCGGGCCAGGCTGAATCCCGCTGGCTGCGCGCCAAACGCCACGCGGTCGCGGAGCAGCGCACCTTCCCAGAGCAGGACAGCGTCTCCATCGTTGTCGGAGGCAATACCGCTGAGGGGGCTGGGAATCCGCAGGTAAGCGCCGGCGGTGAGTTTCGTCCCCGATGGGAAAGAATAGGCGGGTGTGTCGGTCGATTCGCCCAGCGCCCAGCCGGACAGGTCAACGGTCTGTGCCCCCGCATTGTGCAGCTCGATCCAGTCTGGTTCGTCCCCGCCATCAGCGACAATTTCATTGATAAGAACGAGTCGGAGGGTCGGGTCGACCATCCAATCGCGCGTGGTCGGCGCGGATTCCGGCTGCCAGTTTCCGGCAAAATCCTGGCCGAGCACCCTCAGCGCGTGGTTGCCCGCGGGAAGGGCCTCGAGTGTCAGGACCCCTTGTCGCACGCTGGTCCCGTTCCGTGGGTAGAGGCCCCCTGATCCGATGGGGACGGGAGCGCTCCACGCTCCTCCGTCGAGGCTCCAGCGGAAGGCGACCAACCCCGGACCACCGATCGCGAACGATGCCGAGGTTTGCGCTGTAAGCGCCGGTGGACCACCTACGACATACGCCCATTCGGCGACCGTCGCGCCGAAGTCGAGGCCGCCGGGTGCCGTGCCGCGCGCATCCGAGCCAACCGCCAGCCGAAAGTCGCCGGCCGCTTCGTCGATGAATCCCGGGGCGCCTTGAAGATTGATGCCCCAGCGTGGGTCGAAGAAACCACCAGGATGATTCGGTCCGATGCTCGGATCGGCGAGGCGATCGAGAAGATTATACTCGAATTGCAACTGGCTGGTGACCGCGCCCAACCCCGTCGCGCTGCGATCCGCGCCGCCCACGAACCGGGGGATGTCGCTGGCCAGGTTGAACCCAAAGTAGGCGCCGTGCCCGGGGATGGGGGCCGGACCATCCTCGGGAACGAACAGATTGACCACGGAAGTGGCGATCGGTTGGACGGTCCCCGGGAGCGGGCCACTGACATGGTCGTAGTCCGGGTTGAGGCGCACGGCTGTGTTGTGTTCGAAGAACGCGGCGGCGCCATTGGCAAGGTTCAGCGCGTGATCGACGCCGGTGATGACGTTCCGGGCCATCATGATCGTGGTACCGTTGCCGCGGGATCCCGAAAACACGGCGGCTGAGTGCCCCGTGTCCGTCGTCCATTCGTCCTTGGTGGCGCGCTGGAAAAAGTTCGAGGCAATGTACGCATCACCGCTCAACTCAATGTGTTCATCCCCCACGGGCCCGTGAAACCGGTTGAATTGGCAGTCGAGCACAAACGTCCCACCGCCCCATCGCCCCGATTCGGCCGCCAGCGCATCATTGAGGCCCTTGGTGCCGAAGAAATCGTTGTCGTAGATGCGCAACCAACCGCCAATCGGAAATCCGTCGATGAAGATTGGGTTGTCCTGGACTTCGGGGTCGGACGCCGGGAACTCGATTTTCACGTGCTCGGCGGCATTTTCGAGGCCGAAGTCACGCGGATCTTCGTCCGGCCCGAACCGGTCCGGGAACCGGCACTGCTGCACGGTGAGTTTGCTGTTACGTCCGTAGAGCCACCGGAGTTTCGTGCCGCCGAAGTCCAGATGCTCACACAGCGCCCACGATCGGATGATGCCCACGCTGCCAAAATTCTCCGATCCCGTGGATGCCGTCCCCTGCGCGTTGATGAATGTCGCGTGGCCCACCCGGTTTTCCTCGGCCATTGAGTCGACAATGCGCACTCCGCCCCACTTCGGCGGCCCGATCTGAATGCCGGGCACGATCGGATCGGCGTCGCCCACGGCGACCGCGCCGGGGACATGCGAAAACGTGATGCGTGCGTGCGGAGTGCCCAGTGCGCGGAGCACGCCGTGCACGGTGAGCCGACGGTTTTGGTCAAAGATCACGCAGACTCCGGGTTCGATCGTCAGCGATTTACCGCGCGGAATGACGATGTCGTCCTGGACATGGAGCGGGCTTTGCGCGGCTTTCCAGACGATCTCGGCCGGAGGCTCGATAGACCTCCCGCCGAGCGGCAGCGCCCCCATGTCGGCGCGGGAACCGTCCGGATCGGCGGGAGAGGCCGGATCGCCGGCATTGACGGCCGGCGAGGCAGGCCGGAGTCGAAAATCCCGGCTTGCGCCAGCGGCGGCGACGAATTCGGGGTCGGCGCTCAGGTTGCCTGGACCCGGCCAGGGCGCGGTGAGCGGCTGAGCGGGATTGCGTGTGAGCGAATAGGCAACGGCCGTGCCGCCGAGTGGATACGGCGTGTCGACTCTGATGGGTTCTTGAGCCACGATGACGCAGTTGCGCGCCTGCATGGCAATGGTTGCGCCGGTGTGGCTTTGGGCTGCTTTGTTCTGCGTATACATCCCGGTCGAAGGCGTGTCGTCGTCCGGGTTGGTTGGATCGATGGGGTATCCCCAAGGGCCCCGCGTGGTATCATGATTGTCGCTGACCAGCGTGCACTGGGTGGTGGTGATGCTTCGGGTGGTGGCGGTGCTGCTTTTCGCGACAACGGCCTTATCGCATCCGATGACCAAGGTCCGGGTCATGGTCAGATCGTTGTTCAGCAGGCTGACGCCCTTGTCCCAGCCGTCTCGGATGAGGCAATCTTCGATCGTGACCGGGCCGCCGAGGCCATCGATGACATCGTCCCCGCATCGACCGAGCACGCTGCGCCGCACGACGACCGGACGGCCGGAAGCATTATGCACGTAAAGGCAATCTTCGTCGTCCGGGCCGGGCGCGTCACTCTCGCGATACTCCGGAAGAAAATGCGTGAAGTGCGAATCTTCGACGAGCAGAGACATGCCATTGCCCAACTCCGGTCCGGTGACGCAGCGGGCGAGGTGTGAACGGCGCACGACCAGGGAGCCGATTCCTTCAGTGAAAATGGCCTTGCCCGGAGCATCCGAGAGCACGCAGTCATCGAGCGTCGCGCTGGCCTCGGCGAGGCGCAGCATCGGGCCGCGACCGGTATGGCCGCGACCAGGCGAGTGACCGCCACGCGAGATCAGCGAGTGGGAAAATGTGGAAACCCCGCCCCCCGCCAGCACGATTTCTCCCCACCGGGTGTCCGGGGAGGCGGCGGTCAGGCTGATCGGAGCGGCAGCCGTCCCATCGAGTCGCAACGCCCCCTGCACCACAAGGTCGCTGCCATTCGTGTCGCCCGCCGCCGTGGTGCCGGCCAGCAGAACGTGAGTGCCCGGTTGCACGGTCAATGTGCGTCCCGGGGGTACGGTGACGTCGCCCGTGACGCGCACCACGCCGCTCCAAGATGTGTCCCCGGGAAGCACGCCCGAGACTTCGGTGACGGTCGGCGTGGCGCCCAGGCTGACCACGGCTTGACTTGCCGTCACCGCGCCCGCGGTCGCAGTGAGCGTAAAATCTCCGGGATCGACCACTCGTTCCGTGGCGCGCAGTTCGAGGTCGAATCCCAGGTCCAGGCTGACGGTGTCCGATCCGGTGCGGGCGTTATGCAATTCGACCGCGATGAGGTTTTCACCGGCGACCAAGGAAGCGACCGGAAGATCGAACGTCTCAAAACTGTTCTCCGCCGTGCCGGAGCGAATGTCGATCGCGGGCGTCGTGTGCGCCGCATCGGCCGGCAGATTGCTGCGCACGATTTCGGCCCCATTGACGTACACGACCACGCCGTCGTCGTACAACACGCGAAGCGACGCCCTGGCGAGCGCCTCGGGATCGACCACTTCAAACCGATGGCGGAAATACCACGTGAAACGCGGATCGTTCTCCGAGGCCGATGTCGGCACGTTGGCCACCGCCGTGCGTTCGTCATCGTCCCCGGCCCCGAAATGGCCGGGCGCCCCCATGGCGTCGACCGGCTTCCAGGCGCTGTCGTTGAATGACCGCGAGGTCCTCCAAGTGGCCGTCGGCGCGCCTCCCGAATCCAGATATTTCCACAAGGCGGCGGAGGCATTGGGCGACTGACGTGTGCCGCCGGGTTCAATCAACGTGCGCACCTGTGCCGTGCCGCCACCGACAATCACCAGCAGGCTGCCGCGACCGTTGAGCAGCATCACCGTGGCTGGCCCACCGTCGACCGCCGTGAGTTCGATGCCATTATTCCCCGTGAGCGTGACCGACTCCTCCCAGACCGACCGATCGATGCCACCGAGGGCGTCCCGGCGCTCGACTTTTACCAAAATCGGATGACCGGGCATGTAAGTGGCGGGCGCCTCGACATGGATGGAACTCGCCATGGGCACGCCGCTGGAGTGGACGGGCGTCATCGCGCCGCCCGCCGTGTTGAGCACATCAAGATGCGCGCGGTGCAGGAGCGTGCCCGTGCCACCGGCGCCATCAAAAAACTCCGCGGTCACCCGGGTGACCCCCCGTCCGAGAAATCCCGGCGCATTGGTCGAGTTGAATCGCCAGGATCCCGCGGGATTCTCACCGCCGGCCCGATAGTACAGGGTGGCCGGCTGGCCGTTCAGCCGGATCGAACCGGTCCGCGACACGTCGAAAGTGCCGCTAAAAACCGCGGTCCCGGTCGTGGTGACGGCAAATCCGTCGACCTCCGTGGTCAAATTCGAGTTTAGCGAATACGTGCGGGGAATCTGGCCGAGCACGTTGGACCGTCGATCGTCGATGTAGGTCCTGGCGACCAGCACCGTGGCAGGATTGACCCACCCACCTATCAGTTGATCGATGAGCGGATCGAAGCGCGGGCGGGTGAACACGGTATCCAACAATTCCAGCACCTTGGCGTAGTAGGCGCGCAGGATGTCTGGATCACTGAAGAATCGCTGGAGTCCGGCCACCCCGCCGCCCGAGGTCACATAGCTGAACAGACCTCGCGTCACCGGGTTTCCGGCACCGCCCGCGCCGTAATTAAATGTTGTGTCCATGTCGTGCGGAATGAGCACGAATCGCGGATCGAGAGTGCCCCGGTACATCGAAAAGTCGTCGGTGCGCCCGTTGACGAAGCCGCCCTCCATGTTTCCCATGAGGGCATCAATGGCGAAGTAAGTGAGCCACTGGTCGAGGTTCAGGTGGGTGGCGATTCGGGCATAGAACTCCTCAGCCGCCGTGTTGTTGAGCGCATCGAATAACGTCGCCAAATCGGAATAATCGTTCAAATCCTGGTTCGTCTGTTTGAAGTACACGTCGTCGTAGAGATCGGGGTCGGCGGATCCCGGATACCGAAAATCGTTGGTCACGCTTGAGTTGCCGGGAGCGTGATCATCGACGCGGTAGAGATTGCCCTCGCTGTCGTCGGGATAGTGGCGGTCAGCCCAATCGCCACCGAGTGTCTCGACACGCGCGTACGAACCGCGGGTGATGGCGGCGTCGAATTCGTTGCCCGGGGAGAATGGGACGGCATAGTTAGTCCCATTGAGCCGGACCTGCACGGGCGCGGCTTCCTGCACCGGCAGGCCGGCCAGGGCGTAAGCTGCCGTGCCAAGGACTTGGCTGTATGGATACCGGCAATTGAACTGCACTGACCCTAATTCCTCCCACCGCGCGTCACCTGGAAAGCTGAGATGATAGTTGTTCGGCGGTCCGTTGCGCGACGAATACCCGCGGTTGCGCACGCCACAGAGCCAGCGCACTGACACCCCCGCGCCATCGTGCGAAATGAAGGTCGCATTCATCGTGGCGGCCGATTCCGCTCGGCTCGGCCGCGTCTGCAGGTCACGCAGGTAGGCGAGTTCGGCGGCCGTCAATACCAGCCGATGGATCGGCTGCGCCCCAGGTGACCATGGGGTGGCCGAGTGGTACGTGTCGTCGACCTGAATCAACGCATTGGCTGCCGGCTCGAATTGAGGCGGGTCCACGCCAGGCACCGTGACGCGCGCAAGCGCCGGCCACGTGGCGCGGCCGTTCGATCCCCGAACTTCGAGGTAAAACTCGATGACCGCCCGATTGGCCTGCCCGGGAAGCGTCGCCGCTACTTCCACGCGCTGGCCTGATGGATTTGGCGCGGTGAGTGCCTCCCGCCGTGTCTCGATCATGTCGAGCGAACCAAACGCCTCTTCGCCATCCACTCGCCAACGGAGGAGCCACCTGGGGGCAAGAGAACCGGTGACCACGTCGTGGATTGTCGCGGTGATCACGATCGGCTGGCCGGGCCTCGGAATCGCCGGAGCGGCCGCCACATCGGTGATGAATGTCGTTTCCTCGCTGACGCTCGCGGTGTTGGGGCGGCCCGGCGTGCCGCCGTCGATCGGGCTCGGTTGCCAGTTTCGCCCAAACGAACCGCGCAGTGATTCCACATTTTTTTCCAGCGACGCTCCACCCCCGTCCGCCGCATTAAACCAGTCCCAGCCGACCCGGCCGTAGGCATCCACCGCCGTCCGCCCGCGCGTCGCCCAATCCCCCTCGTCTGCGTAAGTCACTTCATCGATCACCGATCCCTCACGATCGACCAGTCGCACTGTCTCCCCCCCGTTGCTCAGGCGGCCAGCCCAGCCGCCCACCAGCCGCCCAGTAAACTTGATATAGGCTGCCCGAAACACCTCCTCCCGCGCCGCCACCACCAGACGTCCCCCAGCCGGGACCACCGTGCCCTCGGGAAACTCAAGATCCACGCCGCGCGTCAGGCGCCAGCCCGACAGATCGACCGCCGGTCCGGGATTGAAGATCTCGATCCACTCATGCTCCACAGGTTCGGGCACCCTCTCGCCGTGGGCCGGATGAAACATGAGTTCGCTGATGACCGGAGCCGCTTGACCGGACCGACCCACCAGTCCCCCGGACGACAGGAGCCAATAAAGCGGCAACAGTACGCAAGAACAGTATCGGAACATTGGGGGCGATCAGCGCAATCGGGTATTTATGGCAACGCCCAGATCCCTCCATGGATTAGAGCCAGCCATCCCCAATGTGCCAGAATCGTTTCAGTATACAGGCCCAGCAGCCCTGTGGTCAAACCGCTCCTCCCCGCGCAGCACCGCCTGCACCCCAGCCACATGCGCGGCGATCCGCGTGGCCAATGGACTCCCCGTGGGCGTTTCGTACGTGATGGACAGCGGACAGCCGCGTTTGGCCAGGAAAATCGCCTCCGGCCATTGCTCGGCCAAGTCCGCCTCCGCAGCATGGAAAATCCAGCCCAGCCCGCGCACCGCATGGCCATCGATCAGCGGTGAAGCCTCCGCCGGCAGCCAGGGCGATACCGCTGCCCTGATCGCCTCGGCCCGCTCCGGGCGGTCGTCACCCAGATTGATCTCATAAAAATAAAAGCCGGGATATTCCCAGTCCTCGTGGAGCGAAAGAAACAGCGACGGACAGGGCCGCGATTTCAGCCAATCCGCGTGGGCGCGCACCTCGCGGCTCCGGCGGTGCCAATAATCGCGATTCAGATCGATACCGTCAGCGGTGTCGCGCGTTCCCGCCGCCAGTCCCGTCGGGTTGAGCGCCGGACACAGCCGCCAGCACCCATGATCGAACGCGCCCGCCCTCAGCAACTCCAACGCTGCCAGTGGACCGGCCGGTTCGTCACCATGGATCCCCGCCGAAAGATACCGGCTCATCCCCTCCCCTCCCCGCTCCCATACCACCACCGGCCCCGCCGTCGTCTCACACAGCTCCCGCGGCACAAACCCACGCCGACGGGATTCTGCGCCAAATACTTCAAGAAATGGAACCACCGCCAGCATCACCCTGCACAATAATCACATTCCAGGCATAAAAAAATGCGCCACCCCCTCGCGCGGGGGGGCCGCGGATCGTTTGGCGCGCGACCGCGGTGGAAGGGGCTTCCGATTAGAGCAGGGAGACTTCGCTGCTGAACTCGTTGCGGGTGTTGAAGCCGCCACGGGAGTTGTTGCAGTTGTAGGTCGTCGTTTGCGTGTCATCGCTGCCGAAGCCCTTGCCGCCGGCGACTTGCTCGAGGTCGGCGTCGGAGAGTTCCGAGCCTTCCGTCACTTGGTGGGGCAGGCGCACATAGATGGTGTCGCCCGTTTCCTCAATGACCTTCACGCTCAGGCCATCGGGGAGTTTGTTGTTGAGCTGCGTCTCAATCACCTTCTTCGGGTTCTTGATCAAGGCGTCGCGGTACTGCGGGTGTTTGAGGGCATTGCTGACGACGATTTCTTCGATTTCATCACGGGTGAGTGCAACGGTAGTCATGGTGTGGGTGCCCTTGCGGGCGGTTGTGGGTTAGTTTGGTTGGTTTGGTTTGGTTTGGATGCTCTGCCTCCGCCCGACGGGCGGTTGCGGGAACGGGAGAGTAATAAGCGGGATGCGTGCCAGGATCCATCTGATGTGACATAACATGTTTGTTGTCAATTGGTTATGAAATACAAAAAAAATACAGCCCCCAGTCCGCCTGATCCCCAGGCTTAAGCCAGCCGGGGAAATGGAGCCGTGATTCCAGGCGAATGGAGGGTTCGGTCCAAACGCAAGAGTCGATGCGTCACCGCGCGAGGCAGTTTCTCAATGGCAAACCCGATTCGTTCACTCCAGCGTGATGGCGATCAGGAACGGGGCGGCCCTGGCTTGGGCGGACTCGAAGTCGATGGTGGCGATGGCTTTTCCGGGCGAGGGGTTTTTCCAAACGAGTTCGGAGAGTTCGCTGACTGCGCCATTGTCGCGGAGGCCGCGCCAGCCGATTTGGCTGGCGGCGACTGGTTCGCTGGAGGTTACGACGTTGTCCGCGACATCGTCGAGAAACCGGACGGGCAGGGTCTGCGATGTGCCGTCCTGGTAGCGGATGACGAATCGGGCGACTTCGGTGCCGCGGGATTCACGTCCCCAGGAGGTGGAGAGAAGGAAATGGATGGCGGGGGATTTTTGTCCGATCTTGATGCCCTGAACGGCGGACGGGTGGCGGGAGTTGTACTTCTGATTGAACGTCTTGCCGTCGGGCAACGTGCCACTTTCGAGTTGAATGCCGCCGCGCAGGTCGAAGTGGACGCCTTTGAGTGGACGGAAAGTGGTGGGCAGCGTCGAGAGATCGAACGACTCCGTGAGGTTGCCGGAGTACTGAGGACCGAGGTCGATCAATTTCGGGCCGAGGCTCGGGTCGCGGGGCGGGATGGCCTTCAGTTCCTTGCTGAGGGCATCGGCGGCGGACTTGTTTCCCATCTCTCGCAGTCCTTGCTGTTTTCTCTGCAGCCACAGGGTGTATTGGACAACGTCCTCGGGTGGCGCTCCGGCGGCTGGGATAGCGAGGGACCCGAGGACTGACTCGGCCAGCGCGAGTGCCTCCGCGCTCCGTTTGAGCCCTTCACTCAGACCGAACCACACTTGCGCGAGGGCGGCGGGATCGCTGGCGGCCTGCGCCATGGCCCAGCGCAACGCCAGATCCCGCTCCGCTTGGGGAGGTTCTTGTTCGGCAAACCGACGGAAGACGAAGGAAAAATCAGCGCGCGAGCGCTGCAGGGCGAGCGCGGCTTCGCGAAGCGACGGCTCGAACTTGCGGACATCGATCGGCCCCTTTGGCACCGACAATGATCGGGCTCCCTCCATGGCCGCAGTGTAGAGGCGATCGGCTTCCTCCACGCGGCCCTCGGCTTGAGCGATGAGGGCTCGCAGCCGCAGCCGGCGCGGGGCGGATTCATCGCGATCACCTAACGCTTCCGCCTGCGCCAACGCCGCCGACGCCTGCGCCGGATCGCCGCGCTCGACCCACAGGCCGGCTCGGATCGACCAGAACTCGGATTGAATGGCCTCGGGAATACCGTACGCCTTCAGCTTTTCCGCCATCGCGGCCGGAGGAACCTCGGCCCCGACAAGTGGCGCGGAACCCCTGGCGGCCTTGACCTCCAGGTCAAAGGCGAGGTCGGAACTGCGGGCATCCTTTTGGTGAATCTCGACCGCCAGCACATTCGTACCGGGGCGCAGAGCCGATGTGGTGGCGGTATGGTCGAAGTACCGCTTCTCATCGAGATCACTGACCGTTTCGCTGGCCAGTGTTTGGTAGGAGATCTCGCCCGCAGGCAGATTGTCCCGAGCGATCTCGATTCCATTCAAATACACGACCGCGCCATCGTCGCGCTGGAGAGGGAGGGCGAGCGATTGGATCTTCTCGGGATCGGGGACCTCGAAGCGAGTCCTGAAATAGGTGGTGATGAATCGGTTGGTGGGGTCTGGACCAAAAGAAACGGTGGTCGTCGGGGTGTCGCCATACCCAAGACTGGCCGCCCCGCTGAACCACAGGCTGTCGTCGAAATCCGGCTGCCTCCAGGCCTCGTCCGGAAGCCGACCCTCATCGAAGTACTTCCAGACCGACCCGCGCTTCAGGAGGATGTCGCCATCGGCGGGCGCGCCCTCCTCCATGGACTGCATCATGGCCTGCAGCCATTGCTCCAGGGGGCTGCCGGCCACCAGCGACTGGGCGACCGCCAAAAGTGACAGGCCGCCCTCGGGGCCATCGGATTTCGCTCGGGCCATGTTTCCACGAATCGCCAGCAGCAGGCTGTACGCCAGGCGCCATTGGGTATCGCGGATGTCGGCCGGCAAGTCGGGAGATGTCGCGAGGCGCTCCAGTCCGCGGGCCACAAATGGATCGCCCTCACGAAGCGCGGTGGCCTCGTCGGTGGCCACGGTCGACAGCAGAGCCATTTCCATCATGGCATCCAACACGCGAATCTCGAGGTTGGAAGGATCGAGCTGCCGGGCACGTGCGGCCATGAGCCGGGGTTCCAGGATGAAGCTGGCCGCCGAAACGATATCTGAGAGCGAGTCTTTCACGTTCGCGGCAGCCGAAGAAGGATTGGGTGCGGGGTTGGCGGGGGCGCTGGTTCCGCTGGAGGCGGCGGCCATCGCCAATCCCAGGACAGGGTTTGCGTTCGAGGGTTGTCCTTGAGTCGGGTTTCCTCCGGAAAGAATCTCGCCCAGTGCCGCCGCCAGCGCCCTGGCGTCGTTGGCCGGCCGCTTCAGATCCGGCGCCGCGGTGGCTGGCGCCGCCGCCGGGCCAGCCGCCTCGTACAGCCCGACGGAATCGATGGCCCAGAACGTGCTGCCCGTCGAAACCGACCCGAAGCGCAGCCGCACCGAGGCCGCCCCATCGGCACCAACGAGCGCTCGCACTTCACGGCGTTTGTGCTCGGTATCGCCAGCCTCCCGGCCTTCGAAATGGGCGGCCAGTCCGGGCGTGTCCACCGGGGCGGCGACGAAGGCCCCGTAATGGCTTCGGCGAGCCAGGGCACCCGGCTCGGGACGCCAGGCAAGGGAGTTTCGCTCGATATTGAGAAAAGCCGCCACGTCAAAGTCACCCGCAGTCGCGTGGCCGGGCCGGGCGAGGGCATACTGGCTTCTGGCCTCGTCGAGATGCGGTTTGTGGACGTAGTACACCACTGGCTTCCAGGTTTCGCCGCGATCGATCGAAAACTCCACGATCCCCATGCGCTGTTCGCGCTGTTCCCACGAGCTGTTGAAGGCAAGATGGATGTTCTGGCGGCCCGTGCCGTCGAAGTCCGGGGACTCAAGATACTGGATCTGGTTGCCGGGCCGGGTCGAGGCCATGGCGAGAGCGAATCGCCCGTTCATCAACGGAGGCGGACGAGCGGCCGATGCCTCGAGACTCGCCGTGGCCTCGCTCGGTGGAGCCTCCATCAAAACCCGTCGCCGATTCGAGTCCTCGCCCCACTCCAGTTGCCCGCGATCGATGACCGCCCAATCCTTCCACGTGTCCGTTTGGAAGTCCGCGGCATGATGCACGCCAGGTCGGGAGCCGGGATCCGTGCGATTCCAGGCGCGCCATCCGGTCGGAAGTGAGCCGGGATCGATGGCATCGAAATCCTCGAACGCCCCGGGGATTGGCTCGTTCGAGATGACGGGCGCTTCGCCAGTGCCACTCCCCGCCTTCGGCGTTGCCGCGGGCCGCGTCGGCAGAAGTCGCTTCAGATGACCTAGGAGTGGGAGAGGTTGAAGTCCCGCTTCGACCTGTTTTACATACTCATCGAGAAGGTCGAGGGCGCTGGCGTAAGCGGTCTGCGCCTCGTCCCACTTGCCCGCGGTGGCCAGCGCCATCGCCTGTTGGTACAGCGTGTTTGGACTGGCCGAGGTTTTCGAGGCGGGGGCGAGCGCCACCACTTTGGCGGACGCCGCGGACGCGAGTTCCGCCCGGCCGAGTCGCCGCATCAACTCGCCTCGCATCGTCCAGACTTCGACACTTTCCGGGTCCAACTCGACGGCATGGTCGCTCAACCAGACGACGGCATCGTCCCAATGGCGTTTCGCGGGCCCGAGATCGGCGGGTGGTGTCGCCTGGTAGCGGCTGGCCAGTCGGGCGAATGTGAGCGCATCCGTGGGCGCCAGGCGGACCGCTTCATGCAGGTCATCGATGTCCTCAGAAGCTCTCAACCGTTCAATGTGCCGCGCCATCGTCATCGCCGCGCCGGGCGAAACGGCGCGAGCCGCTGCGTCTTCAAAAAGCCAATGCACCCAGCGGAACCACTCAGGGTCGTCCGCATACGGAGCGGAACCCGCCAGCACATCGCGACGAATCGCCGACAACTCCGAATCCGGAACAACCTCCAGAATCCCGGTGCCCTCAGCCAGCCGACGACCGGCCACCGCCTCGGCCAACGCCGGGAACCAGGCGGGCGCCGGTCGTCGCGGGGGCACCTGAATCACGTGCACGAGACCATGGCTCCACGATACGGCTACAGCACTGTCGTCCGGTTGAAAGGCGATGGCGATCGGCGCACCCCGTTCGCCTACCGGATCCGTCAACGGCAGACCGGTGGTCGCCTCCCAGAGTTGAAAGTAACCAAATCCGGTGGGGGTTAGATGCGTCGCCGTGGCGAGGATCGATCCATCCCTGTTGAACCGGGTCAGCATGACGCTTCCCGCGTGAGGCAACGGCGGTGTAAGCCGCCGGCCGGTCTCCATGTCGATCAGATAGGCCAAACCCGAGGCAGCGCTCAAGTTGGCCCCGGATCCGACCGCCAGCCGCCTCCCGTCCGCGCTGATGTCCAATCCGCGCGTCCAGTCGTCGAACTCGAATGCGCGAACGACTTTGCCCGACTGGACGTCGACGACTGGCAACTTGGCGTCGTTCTGTGAAATGACGAGATGGCGGCCATCGGCAGTGAAGACGATATCATGCACGGGGTTAACCATTTGTATCGGCTCAAATCGAAGTCCGCGGGTGTGGACATCGAGAATGCCGACCGACCTTTTGTCGGCGTTGCCAACCACGAGCATCGAACCGGTCCGGTCGAATTCGAGGTAATCCAGCGGGTCCTTCTCGGCAAAGGGCCGGACGCTGACGATCCCAATGTTGGCCGTCCAAACGAGAACTTGCCCGTCCATGGTGCCGCCGGCAGCCGCGGAGCCGTCCGCCGAAATGGCGGCGCCGGCCGCCTGAGCCGGGAGATCCAGCTCGGCAATCGCCTTCCCGGTCGCCGTGTCCAGAAGCGAAATCCGCTGCGCGGCTGAAACCAGGACCAGCCGCGTGCCGTCCGCGGACCAAGGAGATTTGCGAAAATCTTGCCGCGTGGCCGCGTCCAAGTCACCTTGAAGATTCATCGCCGCGTGAACATTGGTGGCATCCAGTGTCCAATGCTGGAGTCGTGGACTGGACGCCAGGGGAGGCCAGTCGCAGGTCAACCAACGTGCGGCACCGCTCGATGCCACGACGGCGGGATTTCGTTGGCTGCGATCAACGAACGTGATCGGGAGTGCCGGAGCGAGGCCCGCTTCATGCAGTGAGAACCGGCCGGTGGTCTGCCCGAGGTCCTGGTTTCCCCGGACGGTGCGGGAAAATTGATAGAGAGCGATTCGCTTGCCGGAAGTGGAAACCACCGCGTTATTGAATTTCCCCTCCACGGGAGCCCGGAGCTGCCGGCCGGTCCGCACATCCCAGAAATCCGTCCGGCCTGCCCCGGAGTCCATGGTAATCAGCGTTCCTCCATCGGGAGTGAAATGAATGGGACTGGACGAGGCCAGGACGATCGGCCGCGGGAAGGCAAGCCTCCCCGTAAACACATCGAAGACAAAAAGCTTCTTCTCCGCCACCGCGGCACCGACGGTCGATCCCTCGGTCGCCGAACCCGCCACCAACCACCGACCGCTCGGCGCCAGATTCGCGGTGGAGAGCAACTCCGGCGCCACCAGTGGCCGGGCAAACGGCTCGCCTGTTCTCAAATCCCAGAGCATGATGGCATTGGCGGTCAATGCGCCCACAATGCCATTGGTCTGTTTCTGCCGACCCCACAGCTGATTGAGCGGGGCGGCATTGGGATCGGATGTGATGTCGGCGATCTGCATTCGCTCGCCGGACAACGCGAATGATCGCGCCCTCACCGATCCCTGGTCGTCCCGGCCGATGAACGACACGGCGTCGTCGCTGACTAAAAACCGCCAGTCGTTCACCGCAAAGGGAAGTTCGATCCATGAGAGCACGGGTGGGCTTTCAGCGGCGCCTATCTCCCACCACCCCACC
The DNA here is from genome assembly GCA_046155625.1 of Verrucomicrobiales bacterium. Lineage (GTDB taxonomy): Bacteria > Verrucomicrobiota > Verrucomicrobiia > Verrucomicrobiales > V1-33 > CAJBME01. The sequence goes on from JBJXFS010000189.1 coordinate 24,046, forward strand.
TGTTTGCGCGACTGGTCAAAAGCCAGCACACACCGCCCGTCCCGGTCCATCCCAAATCCGGCCGGGCGAATGGGCCGGGTGGAAATGCGGGCAACTTCTGCGCCACCGATCGTTTCCCAGACGGCTATCACGGCGTCGCCGCCCAGCGTGACGACGCGCCGGCCATCGGGCGTGAATTGCCAGTGCGTCACGGCACCGTCTGTCTTCAATTTCGGTCCCGCGGCGGCCCCTGTCCTCACATTCCACACCTGGACGGCGCCATCGGCCTCCAAACGACACCCGATCACGTCTCCCACTCCCTCGAGTGGCGAGACGGAGAAGTCCGTCAATCCCGGGATTTTGAGTGGGCTGAAGACGCTTTTTCCAGTGGCCACGTCCCACGAGACAATGTGCCCTTCGTCGACGGACCACCCGAAAAGCCGATCCTTGTCCGCACTCCATTGGAGCATGGTGTGGCTTCGGCCGGCCATTTCCACCACGATGGAGCCGTCGGTCTGGGCCGGCTCCCATTCCTTGGATTCGGTGAATCCGTCGTCCTCACGAGCGGAAGAAACCCAGCTCTGGTCGGTCCCGACTACCAGTGGGTCACCCTGCTCGAACGACACGACCACCACCGCGATCAGGGCGGCCGGGCCCTGCGTGTTCCTTGCGCGAATCTTCATGTCGATTCCGTCCGCAACCAATGCCGCTCCGACCCCGGCATGAAAAACCGTCGCCCACGCGGCTCCCGATCCGATCGTGGTGCCATTGACCTCGAGGACAAACGTATCGTCCACCAGCACAAAAAAGTCGGCTCGCGTCGGCTGGCGCCCTTCGGGAATCGCGAGCGATTTGCGGAAGTGCCGCGCCACGAACGGTGGTTGAGTTGGATCCGAGGCCAGCCAGATCCGGCGGGCCGCGGCAAAAAGTTCGGGAAGTCGCGCGCGCAGATCGGGTGGCGCGGCACCGGCCGCCCACGCCGGCCGGCGACCGGGATCCATTCCGTCAAGCGGCGGCCGTCGCAGGCCCGTTTCCAGCTCCCACAATTGAACATGGCGACCGGCCTCACTGGAGGTCAGCAGCAAGTCGTGCTTTTCGTTGTGAAGGTAGTCCTCGATGGGCTTTTCGTGCTCGATCGAATCGAACCGCTGCACCGGCAAGCGCCCGCTGGCCAGCGTCGTGAGGGCCCGCATCCCGGCCGGGAGGAAAGACGGATCGGTGCGGCCAGCCCGCGCCAACGCCGCCAAACTGGCAGCGGCGTCGCCGGACTCGAGCTTTTCAAATGAACTGGCGAAATCGCCCTGCACCAAGCTTGTCTTCAGACGCGACGACAGGGCGTCCGCCGCGGCCTCGCTCCGCCGGGCTTTTCCCGTCTGCAGCGCCGCAAAAATCGATGCGCCAACGGCCACCAGCGCGATGACCGCAGCCGCCGCAAGCAGCTTGCGCAGCCGCCGCGCTCCCTGCCGCTGCTCGTCGGCACGCAGGCGCTCGGCCTCGGCGAGCGCTTGGGCCTGCGCCACTTCGCGCTGGCGCGCCAATTCCTTCTCGCGTTCCGCGGCTTCGCCCGCCTCCTGGCTGGCCGCCAAAAACGCCATGGCCTCGGGGAATCCGCGCCGGTAGCGTTCAGCCCACGCCCGATTCGGATGCCGCGCCCGATTGAGCCACCCCAGCGCGATGCCCAACTCGGGATCACGATAGAGCCCCGCTTTCCCTTGAGCGTGCAGCGTCG
>JBJXFS010000192.1:0-5375 GCA_046155625.1 Verrucomicrobiales bacterium
GGCTGCCGTCAAAGCGCCAGGTCATGAGGTTGGTGCCGGTGGCGTCGGTGCGAGTGTTCACGAGGCCGCTGGGATGGTAGGTGTAGGTCACCGAAGGGGTGTGGAGGGCGTGGCCCGGGGCGAACGACTGGATGGCGGTGGATCCGTAGTGCGTGGCGGTGAGCTTGCCGTCGTTCGAGTAGATCCAGGTCGTGCGAAGGCGATTGGCACCATCGGTGCGGGACCAGTCGCGGGTGGCGAGCGAGCCGTCGGCGCGGTATCCGTAAATGATCGATTGACTCTGGCCTGGGTAGCTTTTGTACCGCGGAAGTTCCACCGCCGGGTGGGAGCCGTAGGTCCAGGTGGTCAGTTCGACGGTGGCCGCGGAATCGGCGGTCGTGATGGCGGTATCGATATTGGCTGCATCAGGCAGCGGCAGTGTGGGCGCGGTGCGGTAGGTCCGAAGATTAATCATCCGTCCAACTCCATCGTATTTGTAAAGAGTGGTCGGAGACCCGGATCCATAAGCGGCAAGAACTTGACCGCGAGTATTGTAGTGGAAATAGGTCACGCCTTTGGCCGAGGGCGGATTGGTCAGGGTAGTCCAAGTGGTGGACGATTTGATCCGCCCGGCTCGGTGGTCGGTGGGAGACGTGAAATAGTCGTATTTCTCGGTGTAGATCGAGCTGTTCGGGAGCAGTCGGGCGGTGATCAGGCCGGTGGCGGCATTGATCTCGCGTTTGGGCCAATGCGGTATGGAGTCCCACGAAAAATCGGCCAGCGGTTCACGCCACGGGTTGTACGGCATGGCGACGTTGCTGGCGTCCGGACTGGTGAAGGCGACATCCAAGCCGTTGCGGTTGATGACTTTGCGGAATTGGCCCCCGGAGCGCAGGGTACGGGTCTCAGTGGAGAGGACGCTATTGATGAGACCGGTCAGCGGGGTTCGGGCGACCGCCCGAGTGATGAGGTTGCCGCCGTCGTTGAGGGAACCGAGGGGAATGGCCCCGGCGGTGTGGCCAGACCAAGCGGCCACCGAGGAGGCGACCGGGCGGGCGCTGAGCGGGGTTTTACCCACGCGGGCGGGCGAAGTCTCCCAGGATCCCACAGTGGTCGGCAGCCACTCCGTGGTGGTCGTCCAGCCAAAGGCGACGGTTTCGGATGATGTGGATTGCGAAACCGGATCGACGAAACCGACGCTCAACCCCGGGATGCCCGCATCGATGGCGTCCAGGGTATTCGATTTCCGGAGGTCCATGTTGGCCCCCGCCCACGTGTTATTTGGAGAAACACCGGTCTCCACGATCAGCCCGTCTTGGGCCCACGTAAAGCGCGCGACTTCCCAGACGGATCCCCCATTGGGCGAGGGTCGGCTGCGGGCAATCAGGCGGCCGTCGGCATCGTATTGATACTCGGAGGTGAAGTAGAGGGCCGAGCCGCCGCCGTCGATGGAGACGGGCGTCTGCCTGCTGACGGTGCGACCGAAGCCGTCCACGGTCGTCGCTTCCGCCAAATGTCCGTTGAGATAACGTGTCGTAGTTTCCCGATAGGCGGCGGGAGCCGCGTAGGTCCAGAGCTGTGGCAGCTCCGCGGTCCCACTGATCGATCTGATGCGTCCGTCGTTGTGCCGAGTCGTGACGGTGAGAGCCGAACCCGTGGGCACGGCGCCGGCGTAGACCGACTCGGTGCTCATGAATCCGACGCCGGAGAAATAAACCCATGACCGGGCTCGCCCGTCCGGTGTCTGTTGGGACACGATGCGACCGGCGCCGTCAAACCGGCGGGTCGACACGCGCGCGTCCGGCCCCGGGGGCTGCGCCTGCGTGGGTACGGGATCGAGCTTTTGCTCAATGCTCTCGACAACAGTATATCCGGGAAGCGCCAAATTCCCCGAATCGAAGGCACTGTAGGCCCATGTCGTGACAATGGCGGATTGCTGAGCGACCGAAGCTCCATAGACGGTGGCCGCGGCGGCACCAGAAAGCGTCTGGCGGACCGGCCGGCCCGCGGCGTCGTACTGGGTGGTCGTGATGGTGCCGCCTTCAGCGTGTTGTTCGGAGCGGACCGCATTCGGATACACCGGAGCGGGATAGGCCCATGCCTCCACTTCCACTCCATTGACTTTGCGCACGAGCGGCCGGCGGGCTCCGCTCGCCTCGTAGAGCCATTCGGTCACTTCGATCAACATTTCGTTCGAGCCATCACTGAGGAATTCTTTCGAGAGAAGCGGCCGGCCGTCCACTTGGTCACGCCAGATGTGTTCGAGGATGCTATCGGGGGACTGTGAATCCGCCCGGCGGCGCGTGCTGATAAAGCGGACATTGCCACTGCCCACCGGCTGCTGGGTCGTGGAGGAAAAGTGAAGGCAGTCGCTCGTGGAAGGAATTTGATTCAGGCGCCCGGTCATTTCTTCCAGCGAGGTCAGGCCGGTGCTCGAATTCTCGGACAGCCATCCAGAATCCGCGGTGTAGAGGCGGTCGTTGCCATTCCATGTCTCCAGGAAGCCAGGAGACTCGGTGGGGCGCACCTTTTTCTCCACGAGGGTATTGCCAATATACCGCTCGTAGCTGAGCAACCGCCCGCTTACCGAACCAATTCCCATGGTAGGGGCCGACTGCGTGGTATACTCCGCCGTGTACACATACCCACTCTGACCGGCCGCCACGGCCTCCAGCGCATCGTACGGAGTCGTCGAGGTGGGGCTAACGGTCGCGGGAGGCGTCGAGCCGTACGGGCGCAGCACGATGGATCTGAGGCCGTCGACATCCAAAGCGGAAATGACCCATGAGCCGTCGGGATTGGTGATCCTCTGCACGCGGGTGTGGTTCAAGTCAGACGGGGTGTCCCAGTAGGTGTAGGTGGTGATTTGGTCGCCTCCAGCCACGACCACGGTCGATTGCGTAAGGATTTCGCCGCCGTTGGTCCAAGGCGCTAGGCCGTAGGTATCGGAGGTTTTCTGGACGAGGACGCCTTGAACCACCCTGCTAAAGGTGACGGTGCGTTGCGATCCGCTGATGACGGACACCCATTCCTGGCTTTCGACTCCGGAAATGACCTTGGTCTTCGCCGTGGTGGTGGAAGTCGAAGGATTGCTGATCCAGACTTGCGAGGCATTGGATTCGCCGTCAGGGTAGGAGACGGTGAAGGTGTAACCATGGGTGTAGCCATTGGCGGCATCGGGCGCGGTCAATTGGCGGACGATCTCGGTGGTCTTGATCGGTGTCGGCAGAGGAGGGCCGCTGGCCGGGTCGTATTCGTAAAATCGAATGGTGAGGACATTGGCCGCCGTCTGCGTGAGCGTGGTGGTGGTTGGTTGGACGACACCGGGACCCGTGATCGAAATGGTCCGGATGTTGCCCGAAGTTGAGTCAGCCGCGACGGGCTTCAGGGGATCGAAAGGAGCAGTTTGAATCCCGCGGATGGTGTAACGACTCTTGTCCGAAGGATCGAAGAGGGCGGCTCCGTCAGGAAGCAGCGTCGCGGCCAACCCGGAACGCCCGCTGGCCGGATCGAAAGTTTCTCCCAGAGAGGCGGAGTAATTGGCCGCCGGTGGAGTGAGGGTCGAGCCGGATCCGCCTTGTCGGTCCATGGGAGACGGAGACACGTTGTCGGTTCCGAGGGCGTTGCCCTTGCGAGCGGTGCCCTTTTTGTCCAGATTCGATTCGACATCCGGGCTGCCGTGCCTCTGGGAAGGGTTGGAATTGGTGGCTTGCGCCGGAGCGCCGGAGGGCACGGGAGCCGGCGGGCAGATCTGCTCTTTGACACCGGTCTGAGCAGGTCCGGTGAAGGCACTGTCTTCGGCGGGCTGGGGAGCGAAGGCATTCCCCATGCCACCATAAGAAGCGGGATGAGTGCCCGGGGGCACCGAGGCCTCGCTTCCGTCGTACGGAACCTGCTGGACGTCATTGGTGCCGTTGACGATGTCCAACTTGAGCGGCCGATTAAGCGGTCCCATCATCCGGCTCGCGGGCTCCGGTTGGGTGCCGCCGGGAGCGCCGCCGCCGCCGCAACACTGGGCACGAACGTCTTCCGATGGACAGATAAGCGCCGCGAGAAGGGCGGGAAGAGCGCAGGGAGTGGAAGCGCGAAGTAAATTCATGGTTAACGAGTGAGTAGTGAAAAAGTTTGCCAGCGGAGCGGTGGCGGAGGCCGGATGGTCGCCCGCAACTCAGCGCAAGAGGAGATCGGCGAGAGACATGCGAATCGACCGGTAGGAATCGATCAACGGAGCCCGCGGGAGGCGGTTCAGGGGGCGGGAACGACGGCGCGCCTGGTGGATACTCCGGCGAACCGGTTGAAAACTTCGGCGTTGTGGGAAACCACCGAGCGCCGGACGTCCTTGTTGCCGACGTCGCTCCCAATGAGGTATTCATCAAGGGCGGTCAGACCGTCACCATCGAGATCGATGGCCGCATCGGTCGGATCGAGAGCATTTAAACCGTGCGCCATCTCCCAAGCGTCTGGCAGTCCGTCCGCATCCGAATCGAGAAGTGCGTCGGCGTCTGGATCGGCCGGATCACCGGCGGGGCCGTGATCGCCGGGAGGGGGTTCCGGAGGCTGGACTTCCTGATCGACCAGCCCAGGGGGATTCTCGATCGACACCGTTACATCGTCCAGGATGACGGGCTCATACGGATCACCGAGGATGAAGAAGTAAGTCTCGCCCGGATCCGGAGGGAACTGAAAGCCGAGGCCCGTGGCGGTGAGATGGCCATCCACCCAGAAGTCCCATGTGGCGTCGGATAAATCTTCCCTGATGGTCAGGCGGATCCAGCCGGTCGTGACATCGGTGAGGGGATCGATGGCGGCGGCGACTCCGGTGTTCAGCCACATGCCATCGCCCGTGCCATTTCCATGAAAGACATGCCATTCCGCAAGGGAGGGGTCGTCCGTGGTGCGGAACAAGCCAATCCGGGCGCTGTCGATGTCGAACGATTCCTCGAGGACCAACCATTCCGCCGCCCGGAGACGAACCCGAAAATCGAGGAAGAGCGCGGAGTCGGTGGAACCCGGCCGGAGGAGGGTCAATCGGCCTTGAGAAAACGGATCCGCCGGCTCGACGGCAAGGCCGGCCGATCCCTCCAATCCAAGGCCGGGAACGACTGCCGACCCACCCTGATCCACCCACCAACCATGCTGAGCGTGAATGCTGCCGGGAAGGAATTGCGGCTCCTCGAAATCGAAGCGGATAGGGGAATCAGGAGGATCTTCCGATGGGTTCTGAGCCCGCAGCGGCGTGGCAGGGAGCCCAGCGAGGCCGACGGACAAGCCTAATAAACCGGTCAGGAGATTTCGATCCCGGGCAAGTCTCAGCGTCCCGTGCGCGATGCCGGCGGCATCCGTTCGATCAATATCCCGGCATGGTCGGCAGCTCGCGCGGGGGGGGGGGGGGGGGG
>JBJXFS010000202.1:0-28333 GCA_046155625.1 Verrucomicrobiales bacterium
CCCCCCCCCCCCCCCCCCCCCCCTACTCTACTAGTTCCATCGTCCCTTCTTTACCAGCGTCGATCGGGTATTTTACTCAATGATCGAGTAGTTTTGCTCATTCATTGAGTAAATGTTGACTCGTGCGTCCCAATGAGCGAAGTCTTAGCATGGTCTTTCAGCGGAAGGTGGTGGAGGAACTGGCGTCCGCGTTGCGGCGTGGTCCTCGCTTGCTGCAGATTCTGGTGGGGCCGCGCCAGGTGGGCAAAACCACGGCGGCCTGGGATCTGGCGAAAGGACTTGGATGGCCTTGTGTGTTCGAGGCGGCCGATGTGTCACCGCCGCCGGGACCGGAGTGGATCGAGACCCAGTGGCAGCGCGCCCGCTCCCTGGCGGGGCGGCCGGCCCTGCTTGTCCTTGATGAGATTCAGAAGGTATCGGGCTGGAGTGTCACCGTGAAACGTCTCTGGGACGAAGAGCAACGCCGGCCCGATTCGCTTTCCGTGGTTCTTCTGGGGTCCTCATCGCTCCAGTTGCATCACGGCATGACCGAAAGCCTGGCGGGTCGATTTCTGCTTCATCGCTGCATGCACTGGAGTTTCCCGGAAGTGGAGGCGGCTTTCGGGATGAATCTCGATCAATGGATTTATTTCGGCGGGTATCCGGGAGCCCAACCCTTTGTCAGAGACGAAGCCCTCTGGGTTCGCTACATCGCCGATGCGCTCATCGAGACCGCCATCGCCCGCGACGTGCTCCAGATGCATACCGTGGCGAAGCCTGCCTTGTTGCGATCGCTCTTCGGGCTCGCGGCCACTCATCCGGCCCAGATTCTGTCGTGGAACAAGATGCTCGGTCAGCTGGTCGATGCCGGAAATACGACGACGCTTTCCCATTACGCCGACCTGCTGGAAACCGCGTTCCTCTTGTCCGCGCTCCCGCTCTACAGCGCGGGCACTCCGCGGAAACGGGCCGGCAGTCCGAAGCTGGTCCTCTGGAACAACGCCCTGGTCAGCGCGTTTTGCGGCCGATCCTTCGCTTCGGCGCGCCGCGACGGCCCGTGGTGGGGGAGGCTCGTCGAAAACGCGGTCGGATCCCATCTGCTCAATCAACTGCCCCGCGAATCCTTCAACGTCGCCTACTGGCGCGACGGCACCCAAGAGGTCGATTATGTCGTGACCCGGGCCAGGGAAACCTGGGCGCTGGAAGTGAAATCCGGTCGCCCCGGCCGGACCTCGGGGCTGCAGGCTTTCCGTCAGCGCTACCCCGCCGCGCACGCGCTCGTCATCGGCTCCGGCGGCATCCCACTCGACGAATTCTTCGCGGACCCGCCCTCGGTTTGGTTTGAGTAAACGCTTCGCTCCGACTCGACAACGCGCTGAACGGGCATCCCGTTGGCGTACCGCCGGAAGAGGGGGAACCGTCGGCCCCTCATCGAAGACTTTGCTGGCGCGGGTGAAGGGGAGTGGCTTTGATCGCTGGTTGATGAGGCAGGAATCACCACCCCCATTGATTGGAGCGCTTGAAGCGGGCGGCACGAAGTGTGTCTGCGCGGTCGGTACGTCGCCGGAGAATCTCGGTGTGGTCGAGCGCATCCCGACGACGACGCCGGCGGAGACATTGGCGCGCTGCGTTGAGTTTTTTCGTGCCGCTGAGGGCGCGGATCCCGGCGGGAGGCGGATTGCGGGCTGGGGAGTGGCGACGTTTGGACCGGCGGAAGTACGGCGGGGTGCACCGGGCTTTGGACGCCTGACGACCACCCCGAAGGCGGGCTGGGGCGGGGCTGACATGCTGGGACCGTTGCGGGCGTTTCGGGACGTGCCGTGCGGTTTCGACACCGACGTGAACGGAGCGGCGATGGCGGAGGCGCGCTGGGGGGCCGGGGTCGGGAAATCGTCGGTGCTGTACTTGACGATCGGAACTGGAATTGGCGGCGGGCTGTGCTGGAACGGGCGGCCGCTGCAAGGGCTGAGCCACACGGAAATGGGACACGTTTGGATCCCTCGCGACTCCCCATCTCCCTTTCCCGGTACTTGTCCGTATCACGGGGCCTGCCTGGAAGGACTGGCGTCCGGACCGGCGATCGCCGCGCGCTGGGGGCAACCCGCCGAGTCCCTGCCCGAAGACCATCCCGCCTGGACCGAACACATCGGTCACGTCGCTCGCGCGCTGTGCACGTTCATTTACGCGCTGTCGCCCGAGATCATTCTCATCGGCGGCGGCGTCGGCGGCCGCGAGCACCTCTTTCCGCCACTGCGAGAACGCGTCGCCGAACTGGTCAATGGCTACGCCCCACTGCCGACGATCCACCCGCCCGGATTGGGCGACCGCGCCGGGGTGCTGGGAGGGCTGGCCCTCGGGCTCGACCGCGCCGCTACATGAACCCTTGACATCGCATCGACGTGCGTTTCGAACTCCTCACCTTCAGCCTGTTGATGTGGGCGGCCCAGTTTTCACCGGGTCCCGACATGCTCCTGCTCATGAAGAACTCGGTGGGACACTCGAGGGTGGCCGCTCTGGGTACGGTGGCCGGCATCGTCTGCGGATTGGCCGTCTGGTCTGCGCTCATCTTGAGCGGTCTGGCCGTGGTGCTCAGAGAATCGCCCCAGGCATTTGCGCTCCTCCGGACCATCGGGGGATTCTATCTGGCGTGGCTCGGGGGCCGCCTGCTCTGGAGCTTGCGGCGCCCAGCCGGCACCGCCGGGCAACCCGGAACCGGCGCTGGGTCACTGGGGTTTCGCGGCGGATTCGCCCAAGGCCTCACCACCAACCTGCTCAATGCCAAAGCCGCGATGTTTCTCATCGGCAGTCTGGCCGCTTTTCACCCTCCCGCCTCGCCCGCCTGGCTCAAGTGGGCGCTCGGCGCCATCGTCCTCGGTCAAGCCGCCATCGGCTGGAGCGCGTTTGTCTGCTTGTTGGGATGGCGGCCCGTGCGCACCTGGTTCCTCCGCCACCAGCGCCCCTGGAATGCCCTCTTCGGCGTCCTCCTCATAGCCGCCGGTGTGGCCGCAGTGGGGTCGACGCGGTGAGGGGACGAGGGGACGGCGGTCGGAGGGCGGAGGTCGGCAGTCAGTATTCGGCAGTCACCGGGAAACGGGCGTGGCACGATGAACAGGCGAGTAACTGGCGAAGGGTTAGCAATCAGCGAGAGGGGGAGTCCCGTAGGGAAGCGGGTTTTTCGAGGACGAGGACGAGGACGATACCAAGCACCTTGGACAGGTTTTTCCGCCAGCGCGCTAGTTGGTCCGCTTCAGTGAACCATCCTCTGCGCCGATCGTCCTCGTCCTCGACTTCACCTGTGCGGTCCTTGTGTTCCAAGGGCTCGAATCACTGTCATTGGCTCGACAGGTTGGGGGATAGTGCTGCGACGGCCGGGGACGGGGGTTTGTTCGTTTCGAAGGCTCAATATGCGGTGGAACGACTCTCCAAGCGAGTAAGAACCGCGGGGATGGAGGTGGGACGCGACCTCCCGGGCGCGTAGGCGGTGAAGGCGTACCATCCGAGAAGCTCCTCCACTCCTCGAGTGATGGTCGCGTGAATCACCAGGAAAAGTTTTGCCCATCGACGCTTCCGCCCTCGATCGCTTTTCCTCGTCTTGGGCACCGCTTGAGAAGGCCATGAGGGGCCGCGGGCACCACGCACCCACCGCCTACGAGCCCGTGAGGTCTCGTCCCACCTCGAGCCTCAATCGCTCGCGGAAGGCTGCCTTCAAGAGGCGTCTAAATTATTTCGACTTCGATGGATTGGGGGATTCTATTCACGGCCACGCACCATGAAACACGCTTACGCAGACCTCGCGCAAACGATCGATCACTCGTTGCTGAATCCGGCGATGACAGACCGCGAATTGGAGGAGGGCTGCCGGTTGGCGGCACGTTACGGCGTCGCTTCGGTGTGCCTGAAACCGTATGCGGTCAAGCCGGCGGTCGAGTGGTTGCGGGGGACCGGGGTGAAGGTGGGGTGTGTCATCGGGTTTCCGCACGGCAACAGCGCGACCGAGGTCAAACGCTTCGAGACCGAAGTCGCCTGTCGCGACGGCGCGGAAGAAATCGACATGGTCATCAACGTGGGCAAAGCGTTGAGCGGCGAGTGGGGTTATGTTGAAACCGACATCCGCGCGGTTTGCGACGAGGCGCATCGGCGGGGCGCCAAGGTGAAGGCGATTATCGAAAACGATTACTTGGCGCAGGGTGGCGCCGGCTTGGACGCCGACGCCTTGAAGGCGCGGTTGTGCGCAATTTGCGAGCGAGCCGGGGCGGATTGGGTGAAGACGAGCACCGGGTACGGGTTCGTCAAACAACCCGATGGCAGTTACAACTACCGCGGGGCGACCGAGGCCGACCTGCGCCTCATGCGAGCCAGCGTCTCGGAGCGCGTCCAGGTCAAGGCCGCCGGCGGCGTGCGTGACCTCGACGGACTGATCCGCGTGCGCGAGTTGGGAGCGACTCGATGCGGAGCCTCCGCGACGGCAGCCATCCTCGACGAATACCGCCGTCGGGAAGCCGACGGATCGCTGGGGCAGTCGGCCGGAGTCATCGGAAAGGGCGGCTATTGATCGTGGTCTCAATGCCCCGTATCGTCGCGTGGGGCACGTGGATCGCACTGGGGGAAATCGAGGACGATCGGCGCAAAGGATGAAGCTTCAAACTTGAAGTACATGTCCGTGGGCGGAAAAGACCTATTCAGAAGGCTTGGAATCGTCCTCGTCCTCGTCCTCGTCCTCGTCCTCGAAGTAACCGCTCCGCTCACCGACCTGCCACCCACGCCTGTTGCTCTCCCCGCCCATCGTGCTCCTCCCGCTTCGGTCTGAATACCGACCACTGAATACCGCCCTCCGACTACCGCCCCCCGACCTCCGCCCTCCGACTGCCGCCCTCCGACTGCCGACCGCATCTCCGGATGCAGTCGGGGCATAGGTGTGCTTTGGTGGTCTGGTGCAGAGAGCAACAGCGCCAGGGAGCTTGCGGCCATCGCTGGATGGGGGCGGTGCCATGTGGGCGTGGCAACGGTTGGTCGGGGGGCGGACGGGCGACTGGCTGGCCTGGGCGGTGGCGGGTTTTCTGGCGGGGTACTACCTCATGCCAGGCGGCTGGTGGCATGGGGGCTGGTTGTGGGGGCTGGCGGTACCGGCTTGGATTTGGCACCGATCGCGTGACCGGGGAGGCTGGGGCGGGATGATTGGGGCGTCGGCAGCCTGGCTGGGATTGTATTTGACGCTGGCTGTGTTGCAGCATCCTCCGCGGCTGGATGGAGCCGGTCTGCACGCCTGTCTGGAAGCGCTGGTGGGCGTGGCCAGCGTGCTCATTTTGGTGATGGCGGTTGCCACGGCGGCGAGGCGGGGGGGATCGCTGGTCGTGTGTCAGCGGTGGTGCGTCGCGGCCGCGGTGGTGGCCGCGGTGACGAGCGTGATCATTTTTTATGGGGTGAATGGCGGGATGAGCTTTGGCGAGCGGCTGCGGAACTGGTTTGTGCATGGCGGGCAGCATCCGGTGCCGACGGCGATCACGTTTGGATTCGCGGCGATGTGGGCTGGGCTCGGACTGGCGCGATCGGCCACGTTGCCCGTGGCGTGGCGTTGGGGCGTCGTCGTCTTCGTGCTGAACATGGCGGTGGCCTTCTGCCAAAGCCGTGGGGCCTCACTGGCCATGTTGGTCGCCACTTTGCTGCTGGCGGTGGTGGTCCGGCGGAAACGGGCCGCCTTGCCGCTGCTCTGGGTGGTCCTCGCGCTCGTGACATTTCACTTCCTCAGTCTGCATTGGGCGGAGCGGGCGGCTCTGGCCGAGCGTTTTCCTGGTCGCATGGTCGTTCCGGCCGCGCCGGCCATGGACACCGGCAGTCGACTGCCCGACAACGGATTGGGCAACTGGGTGGAGCGTGGGGATGCCGGGCGGCTCAACCTCTATCGTGTGCTGCTCAATCGGATCGAGGAACCGTCGCAGCGGTATTGGGGAAAAGGGTGGTGGGACGAGCATTCGGCGGCGGAAGAGGTGAAATGGCCTGCCACCCACCCGCACAGCGTGCTTGTCGCCACCCACTACCACGGCGGACAGGTCGTCCTCGTCGGTCTGCTCTTTTTCGGCGCCTTCGTCCTCAGCCGGGCCTTGGAAGTGTGGCGGGGCGGGTTAGGTCTCGAGGGGCTGGTCCTGTTCGTTTACGGCTCGACCGCGCTCGTCTTCGATGGCGAGGCCTTGACGACGTTGTTCACGGAGCCGCGGTTCGAATCGCTCGTCTTCTGGGTGCCCGTGGGCATTGCCGCGGGCCGATACGCGGCGATGCAGACAGCCGCGCCAGCGACGGCCGCCGAACGCCCGGCCGCCCCTCATCAAGCGCGCGCGCCTGGAGATCCGGCCCTCACTTCCGCTGCTTCGTGAGGAGCCATTCGTACAGCTTGGGATCGGCGTAGGTCGGTGTCCAGCTGTCGTGAGCCAAATCCGGGTACACGGTGAATTCGACATCCTCGGCGCCAGCCGCTTTGAGGGCATCGACCATTTCCTGGCTGCTTGCCAGCGGCACGGCCTCGTCCTTGGCGCCGTGAAACACCCGAATCGGCAAGTCCTTGATCTTGGCTGCCTGGGAGGGATCTCCACGGCCGCAGATCGGCACGGCAGCCGCAAAAAAATCCGGATACTGGACCGTGATCTCCCACGTCCCGAATCCCCCCATGCTCAGCCCGGTGATGTACACGCGGGTGCGGTCGCCTTGACGCTTCTCGACCACGTGATCGACCAGCTGTTTCACGAGACCGACACTCCAGCGTTGCTCTTTGGGGCATTGCGGGGAAATGATAATGAATGGTTGCAGCGCGGCCAGCGAATCGACCAGCTTCGGCGGCCCGTGCTTCTTCACCATCGCCAGGTCGTCACCTCGCTCGCCGGCCCCGTGCAGAAAAACCAGCACCGGAGCCCCCTCGGCCGGAGTTTCCTTCGGAAGCCAGAGCCAGTAATTCATTGTCCCCGCCGAGCCGGTGAACGACTGAGCGGTTTGCGATCCGGGGGTTGGTTCGGCGGCTGATACCGCCGATGCCATGATCAATCCCGCCACGGCGGCCACTAAGAGGTTGTTCATAAGGCGGGCAGCGTGCCGGGGCGGGGCGGGGGTAGCAAGTGGAAACGCCCAAAGCCGTGCCCTCCAAGTCGCGACGGATTTCTTGAATGGTCGTTGGGCAGTGTTTTACCGGGAGTGGCGTGCAAATTACCCTTGGCAGCGCGAGCATCGAGAGGAGTGTCCGGCCTGCATGCATATCGTTGACATCCTGGCGGCGCAGCGGCCGAGTTTTTCATTCGAGTTTTTTCCGCCGAAGACGACCGAGGCGGCTGACAAGTTGTTCGAGACCATCGCCCAACTCGAGCCCTACGCCCCGTCGTTCGTGAGCGTGACGTACGGAGCGGGCGGGTCGACGCGTGAGATGACGCATGACTTGGTGGTGCGACTGAAGACGACCACGACGCTCGACCCGATCCCGCACCTGACCTGCGTCTGCCACCAGGAAGCCGACATCCGGGAAATCCTCGAACGTTACGCCACCGCGGGCGTGGGCAACATTCTGGCTCTCGGCGGGGACCCGCCCCGTGATTTGGCCAACTACCGGAAAGCTGATGACGCATTCCAGCATGCGGCCGACCTCGTCCGATTTATCCGGCGTTTTTGCGAGCAGTCCGACGCGCACCCGGACAAACGCGGATTCGGAATCGGCGTGGCCGGATTCCCGGAAGGCCATCCCGCCACTCCAAACCGGCTCAAGGAAATGGACTTCCTGAAGGCCAAGGTCGACGCCGGCGCCGACTACATCGTCACCCAACTGTTCTTCGACAACCACGACTTCTTCGACTTTCGCGACCGGTGCGCCCTCGCCGGCATTCGCATCCCGATCATCGCCGGCATCATGCCCATCACGTCGACCGCCGGCCTGACCCGCATGGCCGAACTGGCCGCCGGCTCGCGCTTTCCAGCCCGTCTGCTCAAAGCCCTCGCCCGCGCCGGATCGGACCCGGAGGCCGTGCGCCGTGTCGGCGTCCACTACGCAACCGAACAATGCGCCGACCTGCTCGACCACGACGTCGACGGTCTGCATTTTTACACGCTCAACCAATCGAGCGCGACGCGCGAGATTTACGCCAGCCTGGGGCTGAAGACGACGGCGGCGTAAAAAGGGACTTTGGAACAACCACGAAACACACGAAACTTAAGGAGCTGGCTGGTATGAATGACTGCCAGACGAGCAGGGAGGCTGAGGCGATTGCCAATGTGGGACGGCTCACGCCGTGGCCAACACGTCGCACGGTTTGACCGGTACGGGATATGGCGCGAGCGGCATCGAGTCATCGTGCGACAAATGCGCGGCGCAATGGCGGAAAAACTCAGCGCGCGTTTCGGCCCGTCGGATGGCATGGAGAAACGCGCCCGTCGGCTCGACCCCCAGTCCGATGAAATTCATGTATTTCTTCATCTTCTGGACTTGCTGCGCCTCGCGCACGCCGGGGGCGCAGACCGCATCGTAGAGATGCTCGATGTAGCGAAGCACGTCGCGGCCGGTCGGGTGACGAATGACTTCGCCCACAAGATGCTGGCGGATCTGGTCAAAAATCCACGGATTGCGGATGGCGCCGCGTCCGATCATCAGGCCATGGGCGCGCGTTTGGCGGAGAACGCGGTCGGCCGTGGCGGGGGAATCGATGTTGCCATTGGCCAGCACCGGGCAGGGAAGCGCCGCGACCGCTTCGGCGATCAAGTCGTAGCGGACGGGCGTGCGGTACAGGCCGGCCACGGTGCGCCCGTGCACGGTGACCAGATCGACGCCGTGCCGGGCGAACAGCGGCAACAGCGAGGCCAGTGGGTCGACGGAATCGAAACCCACCCGCGTTTTAACGGTGAACCGGATGGGTGGGACGACCGCATCGCGCAAGGCGCCGAGGATACGATCGACCAAGGGCAGGTCGCGCAACAACCCACCACCGGCACATTTTTTGTACACGACGGGGGCCGGGCAGCCGAGATTCAGGTCGATGGCGGCCACCGAATGCCGCTGCAGTTCTTTCGCCGACCGCACGAGCGACGGCACGTCGTTCCCGATCATCTGGGCAACCACCGGCCGACCTGTCGGGTTCTCGTCGATCGACCGCAGGATCCATTTCTCCAACCGCGAATCGGCGTGGACACGGAAATATTCGGTATAGTAGACGTCCGCCCCGCCGTACCGCGTCATCAGCCTCCAAAACGGCAGATCGGTGACATCCTGCATCGGGGCCAAGGCAAGCAGGGGAGGGGGCGTAGGTTCACCGACTGAACGGGTCCCAGACGCTGCCGAGTGAAAAAGATTCGCTGACTGCATAACTATCGGGCTGGTTCTCGAACGGACCGCAATTCCCCGCATTGTTTCACCGCACTTTCGGCAGCGCGTGGTTGAAGTAGTGGGCGGTGAGGAGTTCGGAGTAGGCCTCCAGTCCCTTGGTGAGGTCCTGGCACATCGACTCGATGCGGGCGGTGGCCGCTGTGGAGGCCATGGCGGCGAGCGATTGCAAACTGAAGCTGGATAATCCGGAGAGCAACTGATCGGCGGCCTCCTTTTCCTGCGTGGCTCCAGATCCGGTCACCTCGCGTGGGAGGCGGGCGCTTTGGCGGGCCATCCAGTGAAGCTGGAACGCGGCGGAACGGGGGTTTGACTCATCGGCGATGAGCAGATCCATGACCGGGAGGAGTTGGGGCGCGGCGACGTAGAGACGCCGGTACGTCATCGCGCTGTCGCAAAGTTCGAGGAGAGGCGGAAGGAAGGCGGGACGGCCACCGGCTCGGGCGGTTTCGCGGCACAGGTCGAGCACATTGACCGCACGTTCGACGCGGCGGCCCAGTTCGAGAAAGCGCCAGCCGTGGCCACGCGTCATGTTTTCGGCTTCCATGCCGGCCAGGGCGGCCAGTCCCAGAATTAAATTGTCCAATTGGTCGAGCAGCGCGGCTGGGGTGGCCAAGTCGAAATCCAGTGGGGTCGCGAGTAATTCGAGACGGTTGATGAGGCGCCAGATGTCATCGGAGAGCCGGTCGCGGGCGGAGGAAGCGTTGAAGCGAAGACGCTGGGCGATGGCGGGAACCGCGTCGGCGACCGAAGGCTCGGCGAGCAGTGGCCGGAGGCGGTCGAGCGGCGGCCGCGTGGCTTCTTCCAATTCTTCAGCCAGATGGTCGGCCGGCGTGCGAGTCGGCTCCTTGCGGCGGCGCGGGAGCTTGCGTGTATGCCAGAGCAGGTGGAGCAGGACACTGAGTTCGGCGGCTTTCTGTCCGGTCTCCTCGCCGACCAGCCGGCGCAGCGCCGCGCGCACGAGTCGGACGACGTGTTCCAGGCGTTCGGCGTAGCGCCCGAGCCAGAACAAGTGGTCGGCTTGACGGCTCGGGACGCCGGCGGCCGGGCGCGCCGGACGGATGATGACGGGAATGGCCGGGGCGGGGAGCCCGACCTCGGGCTCGTGACCCAGGACCCAGGTGTCCTTGCTCAGCCCGCCGTACTGCATGGTGACCACGGAGCCGGCCACGTCGCGGCTGACGCGCGTCAGGCCGCCGGGCATGACGAGTGGTCCGTCGGGACGCAGGAGGACATACGCCCGCCAGACCATTCGCCGCGGTTCGAGCCGGCCCTCGTGCCAAGTTGGAACGGTCGAGAGGGCCAGCGGTTCCTGAGCCACGAAACAATCCGGTGCGGCCGCCACGCGCGCCAGGGTCTCGCGCTTTTTCGCCTCATCCGCCTGCGCGAGAAAAACGGGATCATGGCGCTGGCTGACAAACGCGTTCTTGATAACCCAGCGATCGCCGTCGGCGAGCACCGCCTCCCGCTCGGCCAGCTGTCCGAGCCACCAAGTCGTGGCTTGAGGCAGCCGGAGTTCTTCGCCCAGGAGATGGCGGCAGAGGCCGGGCATGAACGGAAAAAGCGCTGCGGTTTCCACCACCCCCGATCCCAGGGCGTTGGCCACGGTGACATGGCCGGCGCGACAGGCTTCGGCGAGGCCGGCCACTCCCAGCCACGCATCCGCTCGAAGTTCCAGCGGATCACAGTAGACGTCGTCGACCCGCCGGATGATGACGTCGACTCGCCGCAATCCTTCGAGCGTTTTGAGGTAGACCCAGCGGTCACGCACGGTCAAGTCCGCGCCCTCGACCAGCGGGAACCCGAGGTGCCGCGCTTTGAAGGCATGTTCGAAATAGGTTTCGTTGAACGGACCGGGTGTCAGCAAGACGACCAGCGGAGCGCCGCGCGGCGTGGGTGACCAGGCGCGCAGTCCCTCGCGTTGGGCGTCGAAAAAATCCGCCAGTGGCCGGACTCCACAATCGCGAAAAATGCCCGGCCAGAGCTGAGAAAGCACAGCGCGGTTCTCCAGCGCATATCCCTTCCCCGAGGGCGCTTGCGTCCGATCCGCCAGCACCCGCCACCGCCCATCGGGTCCGCGCGCCAAATCAGTGCCCACCATCGTCAGGCGCGGAGCGCGCCCATGCGCCCCGCGGATTTCCCGCAAATACCCCGGGTTTCCCAGCACGAGGGAGGGTGGGATCCACCCGTCATGCAGCAGTCGCTGCGGCCCGTACAAATCGTTCAGAATGATGTTGAGCAACCGCGTCCGCTGGCACAGCCCCGCGGCCACTTCCTCGAACTCGCGATCCCCAATCAACAATGGCAGCGCATCCAGCTGCCACGGCCGCGCCGCACCCCGCGCGTCCGAATACACGTTGTAAGTGGCCCCGTGGTCGCGCAGCAGACGCGCCATTTCCTCGCGCCGACGCCCCCAGTCGTCGTCGGAAAATTGCGCCGTGGCCGCCACAAACGCCCGCCACGGCGCGCGCACCCGACCCTCCGCATCCAACACCTCATCCCACGATCCCGGTGGCGGCTCATACCCGCTCAGCCAATGACCCGCCGGCATCGCCGAATAACCGGTGGCGGAAGCAGCAGGGGCGGGGGCAACGGACGACATCGAATCAGTTCGCCCGCAACGCTGGGCGGCAGCACGCATTTGTCGAGCAAGCACTGTGCCAGCAAATCACACCTTCCCCCCCCTTCCCCCTCACCCCTCACGGCAGCGGCTCGCCCGTGCCGGCGTAAATCCATCTCTCCACCTTGTTGTGGCGGATGAGGGCAAGTGCCTCGGCGGGGAATTCGCCAAAGATGGTGCGCGCGGTATAGCGCACCCCGGTCACCCAATACGGCTTGCCCCCGATTTCGCGGTAGTGGATCGCACGCCAGCCGAGCTTGGCGTCGGCCGGTGGTTCGGCGTGCTTTCTTGTCCGCTGCCTTTCGGCGATGCTTGCCTCCACAATCGGCACCGTGAGGTCCTCATTCTGGCGCGGCTTCGGCCCGATGGCGGCGAGCGTCTCGGCCGACGGCGACTCACCCTGGGGCGCGCCAACCACGGCCACCGCGACACTGCCAGCCGCCTGTGCGGCTTCAAGCCGAGCCGCTTCCCGCCGCTGCTCGACCTCGGCGCGCACGCGTTTTTTGAACTGCTCGTACACGGCCTCAAGAATCGCCTGAAAATCAGTGGAGGCCATTGGCACCGTGCCGCGCATGACCGCGTCCGGCGCGGGCGCAATGACCAGCGCTCCGTCCGGCGTGCTGGCCAGCGCATACACGGTGCGGCCCGCCTCCACCACACTTGTGCCAACTCCGCTCGTCAGCTTGAGCGTGGCGGGCGCCTTCAGGGTGACCTGGCGCGGAAACGCCGAGGCCGGGATCTTCTTCCACCCGCCCACCAACTCCTCAATCGGCTTGAACTGGGGCATCGGGTGTTTTTTGGCGATTTCCGCTTCGTCCGGGCGGGAAATACTCACCGCTTGCGAGGGCGCCACCGCATCGCGCGTCCCGCTCGGCTTCGACCCCGGCAACGAGTCCGGAATCGCATCTATCCCACGGCCTTCCTTCGGTCCCTGCTCGACGCCGGTCCGCTCACGGGCGATCCTCTCAATCTCAGGATAATACTTCCACACCGCGTAGCCGGCGGCCACAAGCACCAGAAGCCAGATGATTCGCTTCATGCATCAAAGAGTTCGATCCAATGCCTCCATCGCCCCACCGTGGTGTTCCGGAGACAGTGCCCTACATGAACCCCATTGAGGCAAACCTTCAACCGACTCTTGCTTCGTCGGCGGTCGGGGGGCGGAGGGAGGGGGTCGGCCAGCGGCGGTCGGCGGTCGGAGAACGCTAATCAGTAATCGGTGTTCGGTATTCAGCCCGAAACGAACGGGGAGCGATGGACAGGGCAAGTCACAGTCATGGGTGGCAGGGCGGTCAGCGCAGCGGCCACTTCGAGGACGAGGACGAGGACGATTCCAAGCATCCTGAATACGTCTTTTCCGCCCACACGATGGCTCGTCACCCTTAGCCATCCATCCTTTGCGCCACTCGTCCTCGTCCTCGACTCCACGTGGGCGATCCTTGGGCACCAAGGACTCGAAAAACCCAGTCGTCCTGTAATCAACTCTCGCTGACTATTCCCTATTTCACCCAAGGCCGGGATCACAACACGCAAAATCATGTGCTGGAACTCGTTGACGATGGCTAACATACAATTTCCGATGCAGAAGTATTCAGCGTTCAGCCCGAAACGGGCGGGGCACGATGGACGGGGAGCGTCACCGGCGATAGAAAGGGCGAGCCTGGTAGCGGAGCGGATTTTTCGAGGATAAGGACGATTCCACTTGTTGCCCCTGACTGATGGACCGCATTTTCCCCAGGTATGGCCAGTAGTGATCGCCGGATTCTGGATCTCATGCCACCCGTCGACCGAAATGCCGATTCCCTCATCCAATTCCCCAATTCCCCAATCCAAAATCCAAAATCAAAAATCTGAAATCTGAAATTCCCCATGCCCGCTCCTCACCCGACCGACATTCAAATCATAGGCGATCTGCTTGCCCTGCGGTGGTCCGACGGCAGCGAAGACTATTTGCCCATGGACCGTCTGCGCGCCGCCTCCCCGAGCGCCGAAAACCAGGGCGAACGCGACCTCACCGGCACCCTCCACGGCGGCACCCAACAAACCGAATTCCCCGGTGTGACCGTGACCGGGTGGAGCGTGGTCGGCGGGTATGCCCTGCTCTTCACCTTCAGCGACGGCCACCGGACAGGCATCTATCCATATTCGTACCTCAAGGAGTTGGGCCAGTCGATCGGCTCGTGAATGCGAGAATAGGACTGGCACAAAGTGTCCTTCCCTCTATCGCGTTCCGATCCACAGGCCGTTTACCCAGACAACATTGTCTCCACCCACTGTGTTCCAACAGAAATCCGCCTCGACGACAAACGCACTCTGGTTCTCGAAGAGCATGAATTGCCCGTCCCCTTATGGATTCAACAGACCCCGAAATCGAGCCCTGCTCGACAAGGTCGCCTCCCAAGGACTCCACAGTCTGACCGACGCCCAATGCTGCACGCTCGCCGCCGCCAGCAATCGATACCAGGGGCGGAAGTGAGCCGGGGGTTCTAACGCGAGGAGACGTAGACATCGCTTGATCCCTGCCCGCCCGTTCTCGTTGAGACGAAAGTGAGCCGCCTGCCGTCGCTGGAAAGCGACGCTCTGGTCTCCGCCGAGTCTGAATTCACGTTCGGCCCGAGATTGACGGGCCTCGACCATGCGCTGGCCAAGCTGGCTCGGGTCGCCGACCAGATATCTGGTCCTCCCAATCCACCAGGTCGGTTGGAGTCGAAGACGACTTCGAGGCCATCTTCGCTGACGTTGGGGCGCAACGTATCGAAGCCAGGGAAATTCAAGGCGGTGACTTCCACGGGCGCGCCGAACGTGCTATCCGGCTGGCGCGTGCTCGCGTAAATTTTGTGCATTCCGTCCCGGTTGCTTGAAAAGAAGAGGGTCCCGCCATCAGCCGGCACGTAAGACGGAGAGAACTCGTCGCCGGTGCTGTTCACATCGCAACCCAGATGTGCTGGATCAATCCATCCCGCATTCGCGTCCAGCCGTGTGAGGTAGATGTCGGCGCTGTTTTCACCGCAACCGCCGGGCCGCCGACTCACGAAGAACAGTTCGCCGTCGGCAAGAGGCGTCGGACAAAAATCATCGAACGCGGAGTTGATCGGTGGCGGGAGGCTTACCGGATCTTGCCATGGATAGTAGAGTCCGTCGCGACGCGCCATCCATATATCAATGCCGCCTTGTCCGCCCGCGCCGTTCGACGGAAAAAACAAGGTGAGCCTATCGGGAGACTCCATCAGACATCCTTCCATTGCGGACGTGTTTGTGATCTCAATCCCGTGGAAGTCGATCCTCTGCGCGCCCAGCCAGTCGCCGGGCATCGGACGATTTGAGGCACGGTAGAATCGCCTGGCAAAGCTGCCTGCGTTTGGATCTGTAATTGAAATAACAGCTGTCGAATCGCTTGAGGCCACCGTTCCAAGCGATACCCATTCCTTGAGGTCGGCGGACGCTTCGATTCGAAATTCCTGGCCTTTCCAGCCATGAAGCCGTAGTTGACCTTCGCCGACGACTTCAATGTGGGGTGGCTCGGTAACCGTGAACAATTGCCGGGAAGCGACACCGGCATCGAAGAAGCTAAAGCGCCGCCATTCCTGGACGGTTCCGGAGGGCCATTCCACGCGCAGCACGTCAACCCTTTCGGCATCTCCGAGGCCGAAATGGGCATCCAGGGCGTTGCCACAAAACCCATTGCCCGAATTGATTTCGCGCATCTGCCAAATCGGTCTCCCGCCGATTGTGGCGAGCACGCGGACCTTCGCGCCGATTCCGGAACGGTTGGAAACTGTCCCCACGCACTTGACCCGAAGCCAGCCGTTCTCGTTGCCGTTGTTGTGGTAGAGGAAATTCTCCTCGGGCTGATTGGGCGGAATTTGCCCCTCGGCGTGCAGGGCTCCATTGGCGACAATGAGGTCGAGGAAGCCGTCGTTGTCGTAGTCGCCCCATGCACAACCGAAGGAGTAACCTCCATCGTTCGCGGGGCTTCCCTCGAGCACGCGCGTGAATGTCCCATCGCCGTTGTTCCGATAGAGGAAGTTGTCTTGATTCAGGGTCTCGCCATTAGCGACGAACAGGTCGAGCCACCCGTCGTTGTCATAGTCTCCCCATGTGGCCCCGAGCGATTGTCCGATGTCGGTCGCCACCGGACTCTCCATCACCCTGGTGAACGCGCCGCCACCGTCATTGCGGTAGAGAAAATTGGCCTGCCCTTCATCGCGCGTCGGATAGGACGAACCGTTGGCGACGAACAAATCAATGTCGCCGTCATTGTCGTAGTCGCCTAGCGCGCACGAGGTGGAATCACCGGAATCTTCCACATGGCTGCCTTCAGTAACGCGCACGAATCGGTGATCCGGGGCATTGAGAAACAGGGAATTCGGCCCGCTCTGATTCGCAACGAAGAGGTCAATGAGACAGTCCCCGTTGAAATCTGACCAGACGCCGGAGATGCCCGAAGTCGGGGTCGACACGATCGGTCCGACGGAGGACGCCGGCATTTTCCTCAATCGCCCGCCACCGTCATTGTGATAGAGGAGGCCGGGCACTTTCGTCGATCCCCAACTCACCCCTCCACCGGGCAAAAAAAGATCGAGCTGGCCGTCGTTGTCGTAATCGCCCCACACCACTCCTGTTGACCTTCGACCGGAATCGTAGGCCACCTTGGAGAAACTCCCGCCATTGTTGAGATAAAGCAGGCTGGGGCCATATTCCCAGTCTGACTTGAAGAGATCCAGATCACCATCGTTGTCGAAGTCAGCCCAAGCGCTGCCAAATCCGTGGTGCACGTCACTGGCGATCGGCGAATCCATGACTCTTGCGAAGGATCCGGCGCCCTCATTGCGATACAGCGCACCGACGCTGGCGCCGGTGCTCGTGAAGTAGACGTCGAGATCGCCGTCGTTGTCGTAATCGCTCCACGCCACTGACATCGATTGCTGTCGGTCCGTGGCGATCGCGCCTTCGGTGATCCTGGTAAAGATGACGGACTCGCTCGCGAAGGCACCGGATGGACTGGCGATCAAGCCCAAAAGATAGGCGGCAGTGGCCGCATCACGGGTGATGAAGTGCATATATGATCAGGGTGAAGGTTGGCTTTAGTCAGGGCGATCCGCCGGAAGTATTGCCGCTTCCGGCGGCGAAGGTCAGTGAGCAACCAATTCTGCGTTGTCGATTTCCTCCCAGGAAGGCGCGCGCCAGAGATACGCTGAATCGTTGCCGGAATGCAGGAGGATGAGATTTCCGTCGGACGAGAAATGGATGTGCTGGATCTCGCCGCGGTTGTCCGAGGCCAGGGTGAGCAGTTCCAAACCGCTTTCCCAATCCCAGAGTTTGAGGGTCTCCCGGCCCAGGCTGCCGGTGGCGACCCGAGTGCCGTCGGGCGAGAAGCCGATCCCCTTGGCGCCATAACGATGGCCGGCGAAGCGGCGGATTTCCTTCATCTCGGGAATGGTATGCACCAGGACGAGCCCCGGTTCCGCCGGCACGCCCACCATCCGCCCATCCCACGAGAATCCGGCGCAGAAGGAGGAGGAATAGGTGCCCGGTCCGGTGCGGTGCTCCGTCACGGCGCCCGTCTCGATATGGCGCAGGGTCATTTGAAGGTGCACCTCGTTTCCCTGAGCGGGACGGGTCTGGATGTTCCATTGTCCGGTGGGGGCAAAGCCGCCGGTCATGGAACTCAGATCCCATTGCCAGGCGCTCTCCTGGGTCCAAACTCCTGATTTCAGCCGCACGATGCGATGGTCGAACTGAATCAAGTAGAGATCTCCGCTCTCGTTGAAAACGGGCAAGAACACCTCTCCGATTGCACCAAGCGAGAGTGGGATTTGTTGTTTTTCAGAAATCCGCCACAATTCCACTCCGGCACCTGCAGTGGCGACCGCGAGCAAGTCTCCGTCAGCGGAGATCGACCCGTGGCCCAGAGAGCCTGGGAATTGAAACAGCTTGACCGGCTCCTGAAAGCTCGGAGCCCGCCATTCTTCGACCGCTCCGTTGACGTCGAGTGTCCGGACGGTTTGAACTCCTTCAAGAAGCCGGACTCCGCGAATATGCCGGGGGATCTTAACGTGATCCCGGGATAGTGAGGGAGCGCGGGCATCCCAGAGCATGATCTTGCCATCCTTGCCGCCGGTGACAAACTGAGAGTTTCCAGGAATGCGCCTCAGACCCCACAACTCTTGTCGTGATCCAATCAGCCGGGCTGTTGCCTTGCGTTGGACCAAATCCCAGACACGCACCACCTGGTCGGCCCCGCACGAAATCAGGTTCTGATCGTTCTCCATGAACTGCATGCCGGCGATCCAACCGTCGTGTCCAGCGAGGGGTTCTCCGATTCGTTCGCCGGTAGCCATGTCGAGAATCTGGATCGAGTGATCACCGTCCTCGGCCCCAGCGAGCCATTGGCCGTTCCCGGAGCAGGCGAGGACGCTGAACGCTTTGCCGAGCTGGGTGTGCCAGATTGACCGGCCGGACTCCAAATCCACGGCTTCCAGCCCATTTTCATGTGTGGCGATGAGGCACCGGGTTCCGTCGGGGGATACGATGAACGAGTCGTGTTTGGCATCCGAAAACTCCAAGTTGTGCCGGGTGGCGTGGTGTTTCGAGACCTTGCCTGTCGCCGTCTCGAAGATCATCAGCTGCGTCGGCTTTCCGCTCAGGTAGGCAAGCAATCGCTCGCCGCCCGCCAGAAACCCCAGGCCAAAGCACTGATCGGAGCCTTGACGCTCACGCACCGCAGGTTCCCCCGTGGTTCCCGCGCTCCGCGACTCGTCCGATGTTCGTCGGAGGTCTTCGCCGCGGACGCTCCACAACAGCGAACCGGTGCTCACGTCAAGCAACCGAATCTCCAGCGCTCCCTTTGCCGTGTTGCCACTGATGGCAAGCCAGGGCAGGGAAGGATGAAACGCCAGCCGCCACACATTCAGGTCGTCGGCCAAAACCTCTGAAGCGACCGGACCGTTCATCCGGGCCACGGTCACGCCGGCCGGTCGGCCGGTGGTCGCTGCGATGAATTGCTCATCCGCGGAGACATGCACGGAATGGGCGATGGCTGGCAGTTGGGTGATGGTTCCAAGTGCATCACTGCGGCAGAACTGCCAAAGATATCGCCATTCCCAGCCCCGGAGGTCGGTTTGGCCATCCTTGGGCCGATTCCGGTCGAGGATGTCCGTCGCGCGACCGAAGTCGCTCCCGTCGATGGCCTGCTTGGCGAGATTCATATCCGCGGCGTAGGCAAACTGCCGGGCACGATGCGCGTTCCATTCCGCGGAACGCCGCGCCACCACCGCCTCCTGCGTTTGGGCGAGCGCGTCGAGATTCGCATTGCGGGCGGCGCGGGC
The DNA here is from genome assembly GCA_046155625.1 of Verrucomicrobiales bacterium. GTDB lineage: Bacteria > Verrucomicrobiota > Verrucomicrobiia > Verrucomicrobiales > V1-33 > CAJBME01. Next base: position 19,271 of record JBJXFS010000202.1, read on the forward strand.
CTGCCAGAGACTGACCGTACTCCCGGCGAGCAGGGCGATCGCCACCGAAACGGCGGACAGGCAGACGAGCCGGTTCTTCCGCCACGATTTCTGAAGACGATACACTGTGGAAGGCGGCCGGGCCGTCACCGGTTCGTTGTTCAGATGCCGTTGCAAGTCGGCGATCAGAGCATTGACCGTGGCGTAACGGCGTCCCGGGTCCTTTTCGAGGCCTTTCATCACGATCCAGTCCAGATCGCCGCGCAGCCGCTTGATCGATTTCTCGCGCTGTTTGCGGGCCCTATGATCGTGTTCACTCTCACTGATCCCCTGTGTGATCAGCTCCTGGGCGAGCCGGACGGAAGGACGGATGGGTTCCTGTTCGCGAATTCGACGGAACAATTCGTCCAAACCCAGCGCGGGCCACTCACCAGCATCAAACGGAGGCTTGCCGGTAAGCAGCTCATAAAGAAGAACACACAGACTATAGATGTCCGTGCGAGTGTCGACCTCCCCAGAGCCGAAGGAAGCTTGTTCCGGACTCATGTATGAAGGCGTGCCGATCAGAGCGCCAAGCTGGGTATGCTGGGTCCGATCGGTCAGTCGGCCCTCGATGGCTTTGGCCACGCCGAAATCGATCACTTTCGGAACCGCCTCACCATCGCAGAGGGTGACCAGAATGTTGGAGGGCTTGATGTCGCGGTGGATGACGCCTCTCTGGTGAGCGTGCTGGATGGACTGACACACTTTGATGAACAGTTCGAGACGATCTCTGATGGGAAGCCTTGCCTCATCACAGTGGGTGGTAACTCTTGTCCCCCGCACCAACTCCATGACGAAATACGGACGCCCCGCATTGGTGGCGCCCCCGTCGAGCGCCCGGGCAATCCCCGGATGATCCATCCTCCCGAGCGCCTTCCGCTCGGCCTCGAAGCGCTTGATCACAGACCTGGTGTCCATCCCCCTCTTGATAACTTTGAGCGCGACCTGCCGGCCGAGGGATTCCTCCTCCGCAAGATAGACCACCCCCATGCCTCCTTCACCGATCTTCTCCTGGAGTTTGTAGCGCCCGATTACCGTGCCGGGCTGCTCGTCGACTCCCTCGCGCCGCGACCCGGGCGGTTCCATCTCCAGATCTCCGAGAATGTCGTTCCCTCTCCCATAGGCTGCCAGCAGCGATTCCACTTTCCTTCGAAGCGCCGCGTCTCCGCCGCAGGCCTGATCCAGGTAAGCAGCCTGGTCGCGCTCACTGGCGATATCCAGCGCCGCATTGAAAATCGTCAGATCGTTGGGGACACCCGCATTCATGCTTCGAAACCTGTGCTTCGCTGTTGAACATCGCGGAATCCTTCCGGCAAAACGGACATGCCGGAGAAAAAAATGTTGTGGGGTTCACTCTTTTTTCTCCAAAGCCACCTGCAACCACGCCTTCGCGTAGGCCCAATAACGCTGCACCGTCTTTTCCGAGACAGACAGCGCCAAGGCGATCTCTGTGTTGTCCATGCCAACGAAAAAGCGAAGCTTGACCACCTCCGCTCGCAGCGGTTCCTCCGCCGCCAATTCGTCGAGAACATCGTGAATGCGCAAGAGCCGGTCGGGGTTCGACTCGATGGGAAGATCGACGAGCGAGATGTCTTCATGCGCGACGACGCCGCCGCCGTGGCGGATCGCGTTCTTTCGGCGTGCCCGATCGACAAGAACGCGCCGCATGACTTCGGCCGCCGCGCCAAAAAAGTGCGCCCGGTTTTTCCAGTGGCGCTGGTCCTGTTGGAAAAGCCGCAGCCACGCTTCGTGCACAAGCGCAGTGGGTTGCAAGGTGTGTCCCGCGCGTTCCCCAGCCATTTTCAGGGTGGCTACCTTGCGCAATTCCACGTAGACAGGCGCCAGCAGGCCTTCGGCAGCGGTGAGATCACCATCCTGAAGGGCTTTGAGAAAAACCGTCACTTCACCGGTGGAACGGCTCGATGCGGGCCCAGGTGCGCCTGATACCGGGGAGTTCATGGTGAGTGGGAGTGGAACGGCGCAGCGTGACAGCGCCGTTGGCTCTGGGGAATGTGATGCGCAGCCGGCGGAAAACCAGAAGTATTTCCGAAAACATCCTGCGACCATGGCGTCGTCGACGGTCTTGCCGATGGTGGGCTGCTTGGCGCTGGCCTGGAGGTGGGACCAGCTGGCATCGGCGGGCACCCAGAAGCCGTTCTCGGCTTTGTATTGATTCGCGCCTCCGCGCTCACCCTTCGGGCTGCCTGCGGCAGTCTGTTTGCTGCACGCCCCCGCGTGCGCCCTGCGGGCTGCTTTCCGCAGGCTATCTCGTTCCACTTGGTTCGCTCCGCTCGGCTGAGGAAGATGAGGCCGAGGACGACGTGCTTGTATTGCTTCGCTTCGCTCGACCTGGAGACAGCCTGAGGCTGGCTATTTCCGCTTCGCTCCTGTTCCACCGCGTCCATGTTGTTGCTCCGGTTGCCTTCGGCCGTCTCCGCTACGCTACGGCTGTCCGCGGCGAGCCAGAGCTTGGCCTCGGAGCCGAGGTGAGCGGTGGAGTCTTTAGGGACGGTGGATTCTCGGCGGGCCGGCATGAAGCGGGAGATTGGGGAGAGATCAAGGTGGCGCACAAAGAAACAATGGAGGCGCCGCCGCATCAACCGAAAGCGTGGGACTAGAGGCAGATGGAGCGCCTCGCCTTTGGCCAATCATGCCCGGCGCGGTCGGTCCGAGGCTTTGGGAGAGCCTCGTTTTCCAGTAGGCCCGAAGCGACCGCGGTCCCGGGTTGATGTTCGGCCCTGCACGCACTATCCGGTGCCCCCACTCGCGAAGTCGCCCAAGGCGCTGCCGAGCGAACGAGCCACCACCCCATCTTCGCCTCCTAGAACCACGCCATTCGGCGAAGGATTGTCGCTACCGATCCCTGGCGATCGCGTTTGATGCCTGCCAAAAGTGGCAAATGAATGGCAAAGGGCGATATTGGCGTAGAATCTCAAAAAAGTGTACAGCCCTTTGAATTTGCGAGCACCCCGATCAGGACTCGACCCTGCAACCAACTGATTAATAGTCAGCGCAATATCTTGATATCTCCTTCGCAACGTACACCGGACGGTGTCGATTGCCTGGCCGACTTCGCTCCTCGTACGAAGGAAGACCAACCCTCAACGGGTACTGAGATTCCCGATCCTACTGCGCACGAAGGAAGCGTCCAAGTGCATCGGTCAGGAAGCGGAGCGTCCCTGGCCGCGAGGTCTGGTTGGCCTGGGATGGCCCGGCCAAGACGCCAATCGGCCGCCCACTTCGTCCGCCGTCCGATCCGCCGCCATCGTCATGAAACTATCCCACCGACTGCGTCGACGCGATGACGCCGGTAGGGCGCTGCCCGTCGGGCCCAAACATCGGGTGCGTAGGCTGTGTGGGGCCCGGACGATGATCTCCCGGCAACATCCTCAAGTCTGCTAGGAATGTGCTTGTGGGGCCGGCGTCCCCAGCGACAATTAAAAAGTCCCTCAGCGACAATTAAAACTGACCCCTGGGGTCCATTATTTGGGGGGCTTTAAGGGGTGCCATGGCCGGGGTGGGGCGCACACTGGGAGGGCACAAAGTGTCTGTTCCTCTATCGCGTTCAGATCCACAGGCCGTTTACCCAGAGAACATTGTCTCCACCCAGTCCCACCTCCCCAGACCCGAATGGCACTCAGTTTATACATAAAACTTTGCCCATCATGGTTTTACCACGGCGTTATAGAGGGGCTTGCGCTGTACCGCCGGCAGAGGCGGAATCGGCGGCCCGGCCGCACTGCTGATCGCCCTCATCGTTCACCAATAGCTCGCCTGACATACCCCAACGATTCCGCCTGTCCCGGCGGTACTCCAAACTCACCGCACCCGCCTCATCGTCAGGCATCTCGCTCGGTGTGTTGTCTTTGTTCAGCTAAGAACGGATTGTGTTACGCTATCTTGCTGAGTGCCATTGCCCCCCGTCCCCTTCCCACCCCCCTCACATGACCCACGCACCCTTCCTCAGCGCGGGACCCCGGAGGCAAATTCCTATCAGACCATATGGACTGCTTTGTTCCCCACAGCAACTCGAAAGAGGCAGCCCCGCAACCGGCGCACGACGGATTTTTGCACGGTTGTAAGGTAGTGTTTCACTGGAAGTGGCGGGCTGGGGCCGCCATGGAAACGAACACGTTTTGACATTGCGAGCGACCGGTCTGAGTCGATTGCTCGAGTCAGTTTGGCGGTCTTAGCCCGCCACTCCCAGTCGTCCCCCGATTTTTTCATGTTTTTTTCGCCCGTGCAAGAATCCGCCGTGCGGCACGGACGTTGTCCACGAACGCATCCTCGTCGTCGGCGCTCATTTGGCCACGGAAGTGACGAACTGGAAGGCGAGCGTCATGATTCGGCCGCGTCCCTTGGCAGTCCACGGGATTCCATGCTAGTGGGCCGGCGTGCAAGTTCGATTCGCCCTGCTCCTGGCCGCCCTGACTCTGTCGACAACGGCATCCCTTGCCGACGTGAAGCGACTCAACGTGGTTTTTATCCTGGCGGATGACCTCGGCTGGGTGGGGGGAGCTGGGTTGTTACGGGCAGAAAAAGATCCCCACGCCGAACATCGACCGCTTGGCGGTGGAGCTGCTCCGTCAGGAGACCACCGAAAACTCGGCATTTCCGTTTCCTCTGATAGGAATCTCCTGTCGGGGGCCGGCGCTGCCGGGGTTCTCAGTTCTGCGCGAACACCGGTTCGAGGTCGGAGCAGGCAGGGGCTACCTTCGCACGCGATAGTATCCCGCCGGCCCGAGGCGTGCTTGGGGATCGGTGTACGTTGTCTGTGCTCCCTGGCTGGGAACGCTGTCGTTCACCTCGACCCAGCTATTGAGCGTCATATCGGGAGAGAATTCGACGGAATAGGACGCGCCCGGGGAGGAGGTCCAGGTGATCTCCGATTTGCCGGTCATCTGGTTGTAGTTGATTTTGGTGATGATGAACGGGGCGCCGGGACCGGCGAGATGGACGACGACGGCCTGCAGGATCGGGTTGTTGTCGGCTCCACGCTGGGGGTTACTACCGTCGATTTGCTGCCGCATGTCGATGTTCAGGATGCCATCGGCGGGGGCCTCGAACTCGCCGACGTAGGCGAAGCTGTTGTCGCTCGCATACACGCCGACGCCCTCAAGGCCTTCGGAGGTGATATTGTCGACGACCAGTTCGCCCTCGACGCCGATGTCCCAGTGGCGGTTACGGTCGCCGCCCTCGTTGAAGAGGAGCTGGATTTCGTAAGTCGTGCCGGGAGTCAGTCCCTCGATATCGACTGTGACGGGACTGGGAGCTTGTTCCCAGCGGATGGATTCCATCACCGCGGCAAGGTTGTCGGCGGAGACTTGATCGGCTCCGGTGAAGGCCGGTCGAGCGGCCCAGTTGGAGATTCCGTGGGTGGCACTGGTCGTGACCGTGACAGCTCCATTGGTCACGGTGCCGCTTCCCGTATTCTGGCCATCGGCCTGGAAATTCACCCCGTTGACGTCCAGGTCCTCGGCCCCGTAGGCATTGACGGCGATGACGGCGGTCGCGGGGTCGAGGTGGAGGTCGTCGGGACCCTTGAACTCGATGACCTCGCCGACGAGCACGATCGTAGGGGAGAAGAGGGTCGGATCCAGCGGGAAGCTATCGACATTGTCGTTGTAGGTATCGCCGTCGGTATCGACCAGCAGCGGGTTGGTACCGCTGGTGACCTCCTCGCCATCCAGGAGGGTGTCGCCGTCCGAGTCGGCCTTGAGCGGGTTGGTTCCGCGCGACGCCTCATCGCCATCATTGAGGCCGTCGTCGTCGGTGTCGGCTTTCTTCGGGTTGGTGCCATTGGTGACTTCGGAGCCATCTTTCGAGCCGTCGGCGTCGGTGTCGTCTTTTTTCGGGTCGGTGCCGTTCGTGAATTCCTTGAGATCCGACAAGGCGTCGTTGTCGAAGTCGCCGGTATCCGCGCCGGGACCGGGGCCGTTTTTGAGGCCGGTAAGGTCGACGAGATTGGGGGCGAACATGAGTTCCCAGCTATCGCTGAGATTGTCGTTGTCGCCGTCCCCGGAGGCGGTGATCACGAATACCTCTTCGAGGAAAAGCCCGCCCCCGTCGGTGCTGCGGACGCGGATGGAGAAGGTATTGCCGCCCAAGGCGGAGAAATCGGAATTGGTTTCCAGGGCGTTGCCATCGATCTGGAAGAGGGCGTTGGAGGTGGCGCCGGCGCCGGGGACGAGGGTGTAGGTGTGGGGGCCGCCGTTGTTATCGACGGACGAGAGGAGACCGACCACGGTGCCGAGCGGAGCCGTCGCGGTGAAGGTGTCCTTGCTGAGGAGGATGTCCGACGGCGGGACGGGTGCCAAGTTGTGGATGACGATTGCATTGAGAATCGGGTTGCCATCGGCCCCGATAAACGGATCGCCGCCGAGATCGGCCTCGAGGCGAATGTCGAGGATGCCATCCGGCGAGGGGGCGAACTGGCCGCGGTAGGCGAAGCTGTTCGTGGGGGTCCAGACGCCATCACCGCCCTCGGAACTGAAGTCATCGACCACGAGGACTCCCTCGACAGCGATGTCAAAGCGCCGGTCACGGTCGCCACCCTCGTCAAAGAGGAGTTGGATGTCGTAAACCGTGCCGGGAATGAGACCCTCGACAGTTACATCGAGGCCAGCGCCGGGGATAGGACTCCCAGGTCCTGAAGCCCCCTGCGCCCAGCGGATGCTTTGCATGATGTTCGCGAGGTTTATGGCCGAGTCGGCGGTGCCGCCGGTGAATTCCGGAGCCACCGCCCAGTTGGGGATTTCCCCGCCATTCGGGGCGGTCGACCTTGAGGTGGTGACGGTTACCGCGCCTTTGGAGGTCGTGCCGGTGACAGCGGTATTTCCCCCATCGCCCTGAAAGAGCACGCCATTGACATCGAGATCCTCGAAACTGCCATTGACGACATTGACCGCGATCACGTTGGAGGCGGGGTTCAGGAAGAGGTCGTCGGGGCCGCTGAATTCGAAGGCTTGACCTTCGAGCACGGTGAAGGCGCGGGCACCGGACAGGCTGAGGGCGAGACAAAAAACTACGGTGAAGAGACGCAGGGAACCAGAGGGGATTGCATTCATAAATTGTTAATTAGCATTTTTTCGATTCAATCGAATTGCCGATCAAACGAGAAGCAAAAAAGCCGGATGCCCTAACTTTTCTCCGACCGGAAAGGCCGGCGCTGCTTGTAAAGGGCGAGCTTCCTCTGGAGGTCTTCCGCGACTTTGGTCATTCCGGAGGCACGCGCCTCGGGGATGGCCGATTGGAGGGTGGCGACGGCGGCGGCGAAATCGCCGGTCTCGGCCTGGGCGGCGGCGAGGGTGTCGAGGGTCGGGGGATTGGCGGTGCCGGGTGCGCCGGTGATCTCGGACGCCAGAGTGACCGCCCGCTGGCCATCGCGGACGGAGGCATCGGGGCAGGTCGCGAGGAGCCAGGCGAGGTTGTTCTTGGCCTCCGCGGATTGCGGGTGCGTCTTGAGGATGGCCTCATAGCGCGCGACCGCCTCGCGCGGGGAGCCGGCTTTCTCATGGGCGAGGGCGAGGGAAAACTGATGGCGCGGATTCTCGGGCGCGAGTTCGAGCGCCCGTTCGAAATAGCGGATCGCGGCGTCGGGGCGGTCGATCTGGAGGTGGGCCTTGCCGAGGCCGTCCATGAGCGGGGCGCTGTCCGGCTGCGCGGCGGCGGCTTCGGCGAAGGCCTTGTCGGCTTCGGCGGTTGCGCCCTCCTGCCAGAGCACGACGCCAAGGGGAATCTTCAGGAGGGGCTGGGCGGGGGCGAACTCGATGGCCTTGCGGTAGGCCTTCGCCGCCGCCGACCACTGGCGCGCACCCTGTTCGAGGGTGCCGAGGAAGTACCAGGCGCGGGCGCGGTTGGCGGGGTCCGCCGCGACGTCGGCGGCGTCGATTGCCTTGCGGGCGACGGCGCGGGCGTCCTCGATGTAGCCGCCGTCGAGGTAGGCCTTGGCGAAATCGAGGTCGCCGATGCGGAAGAGTTCGAGGCCGTCGCGCGAGGAGAAGGGGAACGCGGCCCTCTCGATCGCGGCGGGAGCGGCGTCCAGGAGCTCAAGATCCGCGAGCAGCCGTTCGGCGCTGACCTGGCCCCTGTAAAGGACGGCGAGCCGGCCATGCCTGTCGATGAGGAAGCTGGCGGGGAGCGGGAGCGGGCGCTCGCGCACGAAGCTCTTGTTGTGGAGGAGCGTGAGGAGGCGGAGCCCATTGGCGTCGGTCGCGCCGACATCGAAGGGGTAGGCGGATTTCTTGACGAGCGCGGTGGCGTGGGAAATGTCGGGTTTGGAGCCATCCTGACTGACGGCCTCGGTGGTGAGGGCAACGATCCGGAGCCCCTTGGCGCGAAGTGCTTCGTAATGTTCGGCGAAATCCGTGAGTTCGGCGACGCAGGGCGGGCACCAGCTCGCCCAGACATTGATGAGCACGGGCGAGCCCGCCGTCGACTCCGGGCCGACGCGTTGGACTTGCCCGGAGAAATCGACGTAATCGATGGGCGTGGCCGGGTGGCGTTCGGTCATGACAACGCGGGCGATCTCGGTTGGGGGGATGGCCTCGATGGGGCCGGGGGTGAGGTTGACCGGGAGTGCCTTGGGGGCCGCAACGGCGGTGCCGGAACCCTGGACCAGCCGGTAGCGGGCACCGGGAGCGATCCCCGGAAAGGTCTCCGCCGCGCCACCCGGCCAGAACACCGTCGCGGTGGCGGCGCCGCCTTCCGGGGCACCGGCAAGCCCGAAGTGCAGGCGCTTGCCCGACTGGCTCATGAAGCCGTCGCCTGCGGTGACGACGCGGGTGAGTTTCCGGTCGCCGATCCGGAGTTCCACCACCGCGCCGATCGCGTCGCGGTTGCAGGTTGTTCCCTGAAGATCGAGGCTGACGGAGGCGCCCGCCGTGGCGGCCGGAAATTTGTTCCGGAGCAGGCGGAGGCGGGGAGCGGTTCGGTTGACCAGCCAGAAATCCAGATCGCCGTCGCCGTCCCAGTCGGAGCTGGCGATGGCCCGGCCGTCATCGATCAGGTCGAGCCCGCTGGCGGCCGAAACGGTGGCGAAGC
>JBJXFS010000208.1:0-12152 GCA_046155625.1 Verrucomicrobiales bacterium
GACGAGACCTCCCGGGCTCGTAGGCGGTGGGAGCGCGGTGAAAGAAGCCCGTTCTTCGCCTCTTCAAGCGGTGCCCAAAGCCAGAAAAACCGATGAGCCTTGACGCGGCAATCGGGAAGTCTCCGGATGTGAATCAGGCGACCATCTCCCGAGAAGCGGCGACGATTCCCAGACGGTACGCCTTCACCGCCTACGCGCCCAGGAGGTCGCGTCCCACCTCAATGCCGCCTTCTTTCATTCGCTTGCGGCATCGTTTCGCTAACGGATAAGAAAGTGGAATGTACAAACTCCAGACACCGGTCTCCAGCCTGCCGGAACCGCCAGTGACGCGCTATGCCCACCATGGAAACCTACACGCTTTCACTCCAACCTTTACTTCGCGCTCGACGCGCCACCTCGCCCAGAGGGTGGGTTCCATTGAGCGTCGGCAAACTCAACCGCGTCGTGATTCCCCTTGCCGCCGGGCAAGAGACGGACCATTTTTACCGGTGTGACGAGAAGTCAAATTGAGACGGCGAATCGCGAAGGCATCCCATTTGTCATTAAGATGGCGGACGGGGAGAAGTACGAGGTTTCCGATCGCTATCGCGTGGCGCTTGGAAAGACGACAGCGATTGTGACAAGGCTCGCCCGGACACCCTGCTTCCCTGCTGCGCAGCGAAGATTGAACTCTGATGAGCACCCTTCACCCTGGAGCGGACTGGCGCTCCCGCTCGCGGGGGCCAACGCTTGGACGTGCGTCTTTCGATGTCATGTATCCCGCACTTAAGAAATCTCGATGGAAGCCCAAACGTAAGGCGCTGGGCTCAATTTACGACTTGGGTGGCGGTCTGATCGGCCACTTCGACGCAGGATGCATTTGGGGACGATACGGGAGAGACTTGGGTTCATATGAGTCGGACGTTGTCACTGATCACCGCGGCAAACGAGTGGGCGAGGTGAGAGGGCGCACGCTCATCCATGAATTGCATGGGACGCTTGCCCATTGTCGAGACGGTGATTTCGTTTTTCCCGGTGGAACGCCGGCTGGTCGTTACACAGGCGACGAGGATGGCGCGGCAGCTGCGTTTCTGCTATACCTCCATCGCAAGCGTCAGCAAACCCGTTCATCAACACTGTTTGGACAGAATCACCATTCGCCCCGCGCTGCCTGCCGACGCTCCCCGACTGGCCGAACTGGTTCGCGGTCTCGCGGCCCTGATTGTTGAGGATCCGGCGGGGGCCGCGCCGTTTTGGGAGTCGGTGTCCCAGCGCGCCCATGAGCAAAACATAGTCTCGGAGCGATTCCGCTACTACGTGGCCGAGTCAGATGGGACGGTGGTCGGATTCATCGCCATGCGCGATGCCACTCACCTCTTCAATCTGTTCGTTGAATCGGCGAGTCAAGGCCATGGCATCGGAAGGGCTCTGTGGCGCCATGCCGCGGAGCGCATACCGACACATGCCCGCACGCGGAAGGTCACGGTCAACGCGAGCCTGAACGCGGTTCCCATCTACCAGGCGCTCGGGTTCAAGCCCGCGGGAGTGGTGGTGCGCCAACATGGCCTCGCGTTCGTACCAATGTGTTGCGATCGGTCGGATCATGCGACCTGAACAACACTGCTTGGCGTCCAGCGGCGCCCAACTGAACCGGGATAACCGTGATTGACAGCTAGGCTCTCGAATCGGGACGCCCACTCAACGACGTCGCGCCCTCCGATACTTCGTGGGTGTCCTGGATTCACCACCGACCTCCGACAGCCGATCGCCGACCGCCGACCTCCGACCTCCGACCGCCGACCGCCCGATTTCCCATTGCGTGCTGAGGGATGTCCGTTAGCTCTCTGGACACTTTTCGCCAATCCCCATGTCCAGCCCTGCTTCTCCGGCCGCGCCTTGGTGGCGCCATCTCACGCCCCAGCATTGGTTTGTCTTCGCGATGGCGTCGATGGCATGGATGTTCGATTGCCTCGATCAGCAGTTGTTCATTCTCGCACGAGGAGCGGCCATGAAGAGCCTGCTGCCTCCCGGCATGGATCCGAACACCTACGGCGGGTACGCCACGGCCATCTTTGTGGCGGGCTGGGCCACGGGTGGGTTGATTTTCGGGGCGGTGGGCGACCGGATCGGCCGGGCGCGCACGCTCACTCTCACGGTGCTCATGTATTCCGTCTTCACCGGGCTGTCGGCCCTGTCCCAAGGCTGGATAGACTTTGCCATTTACCGATTCATCACCGGGCTGGGGGTCGGCGGGGTGTTTGGATTGGCGGTGGCTCTGATCGCCGATTCCCTCCCCGATCAAGCCCGGGCCGGCGCGCTCGGCACGCTCCAGGCGCTCTCCGCGGTCGGCAACGTCACCGCCGGCCTGATCAGCATGGCCGCAGGGCATTTTGTAAGCACGAAGGTCATCAGTGTCGACACGTCCTGGAAGCTGATGTTTCTCATCGGAGCGCTGCCGGCTTTTCTCTGCGTGTTCATTCAGCTCAAACTCAAGGAGCCCGAGAAGTGGGTGAAAGCGCGCGAGGAAGGCCGGCGCACGGGGGCCGCCTTCGGATCGTACGCCTCGCTCTTTGGCGAAGCGCGCTGGCGGAAGCCGGCCTTGCTCGGCATGCTCCTGTGCGTGGCGGGTGTCATCGGACTCTGGGGGATCGGGTTCTTCGCCCCGGAACTCGTCGGCCCCGTGATCGAACAATCACTCCGCGCCCAGGACATCCCGGAAACCGAAATCGCCGGAGCCAGAGCCAAATGGATCGGCATCAACTCCATCTTCCAAAACATCGGCGCTTTCATCGGCATGCTCGCCATGACCAAATTGGCCCAGTCGATCGGCCGCAAGCCGGCCTTCGCCATCGCCTTTACCTGTGCCTTGGCGTCCACCATCGCGTTCTTCCAATTCTTCAACGACAAGTCCGACGCGTTCTGGCTCAGCCCCATCATGGGAGCCTGCCAGCTCGCGCTTTTCGCCGGATTCGCCATCTACCTTCCCGAGTTGTTCCCGCTGCGCCTCCGCAGCACCGGCACTAGCTTCTGTTACAACGTCGGACGATTCCTCGCGGCCAGCGGCCCGTTCACTCTGGGCCAGCTGCAAGCGAGCCTGCGAGCGGGCGCGACCACGGCCGAGGCCAAGCTCGAAGCCTTCCGCACGGCGGCCACCTGGATGAGCGGCACCTTCCTTCTCGGGTTCGTCGCACTCTGGTTTCTGCCCGAAACCAAGGGACGGCCGATGCCCGAAGATTGAACCGTCCGACCTCTCCGCTCCTCCCGATCGTTCCGCCTTGCATCCGGCGATCCCGCCGCATGCTGTGGAACCATGAGTGCACCCGCCGTTGTCAACTTCGCTCCCGAACCCTTTAGCGTCGAGCTCCGCGAAAAAGAAAAACCCGACATCGGCGACGATGATGTCCTTCTGGAAGTGGCCGCCGTCGGCGTGTGCGGCAGCGACCTGCATCAGTGGATATCCTCCCATTCCTGGCCGGTCAATTACCCGGTCGTGCTCGGCCACGAATTCGCTGGTGTGATCGCCGAACTGGGGAAAAACGTCACATCGTGGAAAGATGGTGACCGCGTGGTCAGCGAAACCGCCGCCGTCATTTCCCCGGACAACCCAATGACCCGACGCGGCCTGTACAACCTCGACCCGACCCGCAAGGGGTTTGGGTACGGGGTGGACGGCGCGATGACCCGGTGGGCGCGTGTGCCAGCCCGCTGCCTGCACCGCGTACCCAACACCCTGCCCCTCGAACTCGCCTGCCTCACCGAACCCTGCAGCGTCGCGTACAACGCCGTGGTCGAAAACACCCGCCTCAAACCAGGCGATCGCGTCATCGTGCTCGGTCCGGGCACGATCGGTATCCTCTGCGCCGCCGTCGCCCGCCTCGCCGGCGCCGAGGTCGCCATCGTCGGGCTCGAACCCGACCGCGGACGCCTCGACATCGCCGAAACCCACTACGGATGCGCCGGCATCGTCGGGGACGCCACCCCCTGGGCTCGCCAACGCGACGGCCTCGGGGCCGACGTCATCATCGATGCGGCCGGCCACTCCAGCACCCTCAAGATCGCCATGGATCTCGTGCGCCCGGCCGGATGGATTACCAAAGTCGGATGGGGACCGCAGCCCCTCAACTACAACATCGATCCCCTCGTGCAGAAGAACGTCACTCTCCAAGGGAGCTTCAGCCACAATTGGCCAGTGTGGGAACGCGTCCTCGCCCTGCTCACCACCGGCGCCCTCAATGTCCGCCCGATCGTCGGTGGCGAGTGGGATCTCGAGGACTGGCAGGAGGCATTCGAAAAAATGCACTCGGGCAAGGTCGTCAAGTCCGTGCTTCGGCCGAATCGGACGCTAAATTGAACCCTCAATATCCAGGGATTTCAACTTCAACCACACGACCGGCACCCCGTGCCACCCTTTGCCGCGGGCGCGGGCCAGTATTGGGCGATTTTTCGGCGGAGGAACTCGGTGCTGCCGGCGAGTTGGTCCAGGCCGTCCACTCCGTCCTCGATGCTGATCCACGAGTCGAATCCGACGCGGCGGAGTTCGGAGAAGATGGCGTCGTAGTCGTTGAGCCCCTTGCCGATTTCTCCATGGCGGAGGCGCTTGAGATAACCGGTCTCGCCGGCCGCCTCCTCGCGGCGCAAGTCCTCGATCGTTCCTTCGATGAGGAATCGGTCGCTGGCGTGCATGGTCAGAACGCGGGCACTGATTTTGTACAACAATTCCAGGGGGTCTTCCCCGGCCAGGATAGTGTTCGACGGATCGTAATTGACTCCGAAATTCGCATGGTGGATGCGGTCGACGAGGTCGCAGAAGACGTCCATTTTTTGCGCGAACTCCGGCCACTGCCAGAAGTCGTCCTTGTAATGGTTTTCGAGGATCAGCGTGATGCCGCGTTCCTGCGCGTACGGCAGGCACGCCTCGATGCCCTCGGCGGCGAATCGGATGCCGTCGTCGCGCGACACCTCGGGACGCCGTTGGCCGCTGAGCACGCGGCAGTAACGACAGCGCAGGGCGTACGCCATGTCGATCCATCGTTTTTCCTTTTCCACCTCGGCGTGGCGGAAATCCGGATCGGGATGGGTGAAATCCGGCGAGCAGCACATCATGGGAATGGCCAGCCCGAGTTCATCCGCCCGCCGTTTGATGGGAGCCCAACTGGCGGGATCCAGCGATTCAAGGAACCCTGCATACCACTCGACGCCATCGAGCCCGAGATCGACGGCCACTTTGAACCACTCGTCGAGCGAGCGGGTTCCGGTCTTGCAGAATTCGGTCATCCAAAGTTTGGGAAAAGCGGCGAGTTGTGGCATGGGCTTTCCTAGCCCAGTATTCGCGATTGTGTAGTCGCATTGAACCATGAAACGCCCCGCCGCCCTTGCGCTTCTCGCCGGCTTCTTTGCCACCGTCCTCTTTGGCCAGGATCGATCCGGGGAGACGAGCGCGGGGTTCTTCCGTCCCGGTGACGTGGTGGCCCTGGTCGGGGGCGAGGAAATCGTCGTGATGCGCGACGAGCCGAGCCTCGAGCTGCAAATCCTCCGCCAGCCGGGGTTGAGTGGCGTGGCCTTTCGCAACCTGGCTTTCGAAGGCGACACGGTGTTCGAGCAGTTTCGCGACCTGAATTTCCCGTCCTGGGAGGACCAGTTGAAATCGATTGGAGCCACGGTGGTGGTCGCCCAGTTCGGGAAAATGGAATCGCTGGCCGGTCCGGACGGGGTCAGCGCTTTCGCCGCGGCTTATGAACGCCTGCTCGACCGGCTCGCCACAGGCCCCCGACGCTTCCTGCTCCTCGGCGCGCCGCCCGCCCGCAACGCCCCGCCCGAATCCGTGGCTCCCTACAATGAGGCGGCACGTGAACTTGCCCGGCGACGCGGATGGGCATTCCTGGGATCGGCCAAACCACCGTGGTCAAAGGCCTCGATGCGCGCGCTCGGGTTGGCCCCAGTGGCGCCGGCCGGCCCCGAGCTCACTGACTTGGTTCGTCGGAAAAACTGGTTGTGGTTTCATTATTGGCGACCGCAGAACTGGGCGTTCCTCCACGGCGACCGCACCGAGCAGCAATCGAGCCGCGACCACCGCGACCCGACCATCCGCTGGTTTCCAGAGGAGATGAAACAATGGCTCCCCTTGGTGGCGGCCAAGGAGAAGGAAATCCAATCCACCCTCGCCTCCGAGCCCAAACCATGAACCCGAAATTATGCCTGCGGGCACTCATCTTCGCCGCCGCCTCGATCGCCATGCAGGCCATCGCCGCGCCGGATCGCGACGATCCGGCCGCCGAACTCGCCTCGTTCACGCTCGCCGAGGGATTCGAGGCCAACCTCTTCGCCTCCGAGGTGGATGGCGTGATCAAACCGATCCAAATGCGCTTCGACGCGCTGGGCCGCCTCTGGGTCATCGGCAGCAGCGTGTACCCGCAGATCGAGCCAGGGCAGGATCCCGATGACAAAGTGCTCATCCTTGAGGACACCGATGACGACGGCCGGTGCGACAAGTCGACGGTTTTCGCCCGTGGCCTGATGATCCCGACCGGCCTCGAAACGCTCGCCGACGGCAGCGGGTGCTACCTCGGTCACGGCACGGAACTCCTCCTCCTGCGCGACACCGATGGCGATGGCCGGGCGGACCAGCGCGAGGTCGTGCTTCGCGGGTTCGGCACGGGCGACAATCACCAGAATATCAATTCCTTCTCTTGGGCACCGGGAGGCGAACTGTGGTTCTGCCAGGGACTGCATGCGCACGCCCGCGTCGAAACACCCTTTGGCATCGTCAAACTCGACCAGGCCGGCATCTGGCGCCTCAATCCCCGCACCCTTCGCCTCGAAGGATTCTACGGAAGCGCGGCCGACCCTCAGAACCCCTGGGGATTCGTGTTTACCGATTGGGGCGAGGCCCTCGAACTCGCCGGCAATAACTCAGTCATCATCTATCCGACGCCAGGCATGGTGAAACGCCCCAAACCCGCCCAACCCGCCAACCTCTGGCCCACCGGCCGCGGCCGGAAGATGAGTGGCGGCGAAATTGTCGGCACTTCCCACTTCCCCGACCACTGGCAGGGGCGCCTCATCGTCGGTGGCTACCTCAACAACGGCGTCTGGACGATGACCATCCACGATGATGGCGCCGGCTTCCGCCTCGAGGACGACGAACCGCTCGTCACCTCATCCCACAGCAGCTTCCGCCCGGTCGACGTCCGCTTCGGCCCCGATGGCGCCCTCTTCCTCTGCGATTGGTACAACCCAATCATCGGCCACTACCAGACCAGCTTCCGCCACCCCGACCGCGACCGAAAACACGGCCGCATCTGGCGCATCACGGCCAAAGGCCGGGCGCGCACCAAGTCCCAAGCCCTCAACTCCGCCACCAACCCTCAACTGGTTGCCGCTCTGCTTTCGCCCGATCGCTGGACGCGCCAATTCGCGTCGCGCCTGCTCGCCGAAAGGGCGGAGGACGCCGTACCCCCGCTTCTCCACGCGAAAGACTTTGGAGCGGTTGTCATCGACTACCAGAATGGCCAAGGCTCGATGAAATCCGGTGAGAGGTTGGAGGTCGCCGCCAAGCTGCGCCTCGACGTTTTACGGAATCACGATGCCCTGCCTTGGGATGACCTTCAGCGAGTCACCAGGGCGACCAATCCAAACCTTCGGGCGCAGGCCGCCATGGCACTGGCTTTCGCAAAAGCGCCATTCGCACCGGAACTGGTCGCCTCCCACTTGACCACCCTCGCCGCCGACCCTCACCCGCGTGTTCGACTCCACGCCATCGTGGCCACCACTTACCTCGACACCCGCGAAGCCGTGGAAATCGCCATGGTCGCGGCTGACCACCCGACGGATAAGTTCATCGATTTCGCCCTCGAGCAGGCTGTTCATTCCCTCAAGCCCCGGTGGCTGCCGGCGCTTCGCGAGGGACGCCTGACGTTCGAGCACAACCAGAATCGTTTCGCCCGATTCATCCGCGCAGATGGCACCGCCGATACGTTGCAGGCGCTGCGCGACCTGCTGCGCTCGCCCTCGCTCGACACGGCGAGCCGTGAGTCGTTCCTCGCCATCCTCGGCGAAACCGGCGAAGCCTCCGATCTCACCACCATCGTGGAATTGGATGACGCCCAGTTGCAGGGCCGGTTGCTGCCCGGCGTCACCCGGGCCGCTCAACTGCGCGGAGTGAAGCCGCCCGGCGATCTGGCAGCCACGGTGCGTCGACTACTGGGTTCACCCTCCCCGACGATCCAGGAAGAAGCGTGGCGCCTGATCGGAGCGTGGCGGTTGGAGGAAATGAAACCGGTCGTGCTCGAGCGAGCCGCCACCTCCCCGGCCGCCCTGACCGGTCTGCTGGCGCTTGATCCCGCGGCCGCCGCCGGCGTGGTCGCGGCCGAGCTCACTCGCGACACCGGCCCCGAACGCGCGGCTCTCCTGCTGCCGAACTTTTTCCGGCAAGCCGGCGCGGCCGACACCCTCGCCGCCGCCATGGCTGCCACACCCCCCACTCCCGCCAGCGCCTCTGCCGCCCGCCAAGTTCTCAGCGAACGCGGGCTCGCCCATCCCTCCCTCGCTGAAATCCTGCAACGCGCCGCCGGCCCGGCGCCCCCCGGTTGGACATGGTCCGACTCCTTCGCCCACGAGCTCGCCCATGAGGTCCGGACGAACGGACGGCCAGACCGTGGACGGAAAATCTATCGACGCGCCGAATTGACCTGCGTCGCCTGTCACGCCATCGGCGGCGAGGGCGGTCGCATCGGCCCCGCGCTCGACGCCGTCGGCGCGGCCCAACCGATCGATTTCCTCGTCGGCGCGGTGCTCGCCCCGCAAAAGGAAATTAAAGAGGGCTTCGACGCGGTTCAGGCGACCACCCGCTCGGGCGAAGTGGTCATCGGTTACCGCGCTCCCGGTGCCGCCGATGATCTGACACTGCGAGACCCCGCCACCAGTACCCTGCATCGGCTGCCGCGCCCCGCCGTCGCCGAGGAAAAGCCGCTCGGTTCGCTCATGCCCGCCAGCCTGGTCAATCCACTCAACCGCGACGACCTCCGCGACCTCATCGCTTACCTCGCCACCCTCGGTAAAACGACCAATTCGCCGCGGCCCAATTGATCCTGCTTATCGCCCTCCGTTTCCTGCCCTGGCGGATTTTCGCACAGGCGAAGGTTTTCGACGTTCGAAGTGCGACCACACGCGGCCTGAAAGGCCGCTGGCTGGAGGGTTTCCATTCTTCGTGTTTTTCCGTTAGCGGAACGACGCTCCAAGCGAGGCGGCATTGAGGTGGGACGCGACCTCCCGGGCGCGTAGGCGGCGACGGCGTTCCATCTGGGAATGGTCTCCACTTCCCGAGTGATGAGCGCGTGATTCACACCCGGAGAATTACCAACGACCGCGTCTTTGTTCATCACTTTTTCTGGCTTAGTAGGGCACCTCTTGAGAAGGCGAAAAGGGGCTGCTTTCACCACGCTCCCACCGCCCACGAGCCCGGGAGGTCTCGTCCCACCTCCAGCCATACGTCATTCCGGGATCCGACTTGCCTTCAGCACATCCCGCAGGAACGGAGCGGTCCGACTCTCGGAGGCATCGGCCACCACTTCGGGAGGACCAGCCGCCACCACGCGCCCGCCGCCATCCCCAGCCTCCGGGCCGATGTCGATCAGCCAGTCGGCCTCCGCCGCCACATCCAGGTTGTGCTCGATGACGACCACAGTGTGACCGTCGTCGACCAGTCGATGCAGGACGTGGATGAGCCGCTGCACGTCCTGCGGGTGCAGGCCGATCGTCGGCTCCTCGATCAAATACAAACTGCCATGCGACGCGCGGTTCTGGCGGAGGCGCAGGCGTTCGCTTCGTCCCATTCCCCGTGTCAGCTCGGTGACAAGCTTGATCCGCTGGGCCTCGCCTCCACTGAGCGTCGGGCTTGGTTGGCCGAGTTGCAGATAGCCGACGCCGGTGTCCACCAGCAATCGCAGAGTGCGGGCGATGGACGGCACGGCACCGAAAAACTCCGCGGCTTCATCGATGGTCAACCGCATCACGTTGCCAATATGCTTGCCGTTGTATTCCACCTCCAACGTGGCCGCGTTGTATCGCAGGCCGTGGCATTCGTCGCAGGGCAGCCAACTTGTTGGCAAAAACGCCATTTCCAGCTTCTGCTGGCCATTCCCCTTGCACGCCTCGCACCGGCCGCCTTCCGTGTTGAAAGAAAACCGGCTGGCCGTGAACCCGCGCAGCCGTGATTCGGGCAGGGAAGCGAACAGCTTTCTAATGTCATCGAAAATCCCGATGTACGTCGCCGGTGTCGAACGGCTGGTCTTTCCAATCGGCGACTGGTCGACCTCATAAACCGCATCCAATCGGTCCGCGCCGGCCAACGTGCGCCACGTCGGTTCGCGCGTCGGCTTCTTGCCCGTCAGCGCGGCGGCCACCGCTGGATAGAGCACCCCGCGCATGAACGATGATTTACCGCTGCCAGAGACTCCCGTGATCACCGTGAGTCGTTTGAGCGGGAGCGCCATCGTCAAGTGACGCAGGTTGTTGGCCCGACAACCGGTCAGCGTCAGCCAATTTGTGGCCGCTGCGGCCTGATCGGGTGTGGGCGGCGCCAACCTGACAGACTTTTTCGTCGCGGGTTTCCTGGCCCGCTGGCTCGCCGCGGGCTTTCCGTCGCGAGCAATGGCCCCCGCGGCGGCGACTGGACGTCGATGCCCGAGGAGGGGATGACGCATGGGCTGCTTGAGCGCCTGACCGGTCGGCGATTTCGGATCCGCGCGTACTTCGGCCAGCGTGCCTTCGGCCACCAGTTCACCACCAAACATGCCGGCGCCCGGACCGAGGTCGTAAATCCGGTCGGCTCGGCGCATGGTGTCCTCGTCGTGCTCCACGACGAGCACGCTGTTTCCTTTGTCCCGCAGGGCAGTCAGCGTGTCCAGCAACCGCACGTTGTCGCGTGGGTGCAGTCCGATGGTCGGTTCATCGAGGATGTAAAGCACGCCGCGCAGGTTGCTGCCGAGTTGCGCCGCCAGCCGGATCCGCTGGCTTTCACCGCCGCTCAGCGTGCGGGCGGCGCGGCTCAGCTGCAAATACCCGAGCCCGACTTTGCCCATGAAAATCATGCGCTGCGCAATCTCGACCACGATGTCGCGCGCAATCACCTGATCCCGACCGGAAAACGAGAGGCGCGCCACCGCCTCCGCCAGCTCGCTCACCGACAACTGGACCAACTCCTCGAGACGCACGCCTTGCACCCGAACGGCGCGCGCGATCGGGTTGAGCCGCGATCCGTCGCAGACGTCGCACACGATCTGCGGCCGGTCGCCATCCTCCTCGGTCGACCTCATCTCGTCGCGCAACTCGGCCTCCAGCATGGATTCGTCCGGGTGACTGGGGGTTATATCCAGGCGCCCCGGCACGGTGCCAAATCCGCGGCACGCGCTACACCACCCGTGCGGGCTGTTGAACGAAAAGAGGCGTGGATCCAGCGGCTCGAACGCCGTGCCGCACTCCGGACAGCTCATCTCGCTGCTGAAGACCTGGAATTCACCCCGCGCGGCCATCAGCCGCAACGTGCCCTTTCCAGCCTGCAGCGCCCGCTCCACCACTTCTTCAATCCGCCGCAATGAATGCGGTCCCCGGGGCAGCGCCGCCACCACCACATCAATCGTGTGCTCGCGGAAGCGCGCCAGTTTTTCAAACTTTACCACCGGCACCCACTCACCATCCACCAACAATTCCTCAAACCCATGACGCCCGGCCCATTCGGCCACCTCGGTATGAAACCCCTTTCGGCCTTTGATCACGGTGGCCAGCACCTTGACCGAACCCCGCCGCGCCAACGCCGCGATCGCCCCGGCGATTTCAGCCACCGTTTTCGACGCCACCGGCACGTCGCAGTCCGGACAATGTTGCACGCCGACCTTGGCATAAAGGAGCCGCAGAAAGTGGTACACTTCCGTCACCGTGGCGACTGTCGATTTCCCGCCGCCTCGAGTCAGCCGCTGCTCGATCGCCACGGTCGGAGGCAGGCCGGTGATCAGGTCGATGTCGGGTCGTTCCAGTTGTTCCGCGAACTGGCGGGCGTAGGGGGACATCGAGTCAAGGAACCGCCGCTGCCCTTCGGCAAACAGAATATCGAAGGCCAGCGTGCTCTTCCCCGATCCACTCAACCCCGTGATCACGACAAATTGGTCCCGCGGTATCTC
>JBJXFS010000215.1:0-8771 GCA_046155625.1 Verrucomicrobiales bacterium
CCCCCCCCCCCCCCCCCCCCCCCCCCCCCCCCCCCCCCCCCCACTCCCAGTGAAATACCGCCTCACCGTGGGGCGCGCAGGCGATAAAATCGGCTGGCTCGGGCCGGAGCGGGCTCGACATAGTGCCAGAGATGCCCTGCGGCGGCCGGCTCGGTGGCTGCCGATGTCCAAGACGACTCCTCCAGCTCGGCCGATGACTCGATCGTCCATCCGTACCAGTAGAGGGGCCATGTGCACTCGATCCGCCCCTCGGGATGCGGTGTGACGACCAGATCCCCTGCCCACTCAGGGCGGTAGAACGACTCGGTGATCGGGGGCAGCCCGAGGAGGGCGAGTGCAATATTCCCGGTGTCCCCATTGCGGAGCGGCGGCCGAGCCGCGTCGTTTTCCGGACGCTCGGAGCCCGGGTCGCGTCGATTGGAAAAGAGCGAGTAGGCATCGGCGCCGGCGGGAATTCCCCTTCCCCAAATCATGACCGGGACGATGGTGTTGATCAGGTGCAGAGGGACGATGTGGTTAATGAAGGGCTCACCACCGCCGTGATCCGCGGTGACGACCAAAGCAGTCTTGGCCTTCAGCCACGGCCGGAGGTCGAGCGCGGAAAATATCAATCCAAGCAATGAATCGGTATGCTTCACGGCAAACTGCCAATTGAGAGACCCCCAGCCGAACAAGTGGCCGGCGAAATCCGGATCGAACATGTGGAGAAACGTGTAAGCGGGAAATTCGCCGCCCATCTGGGCGAGCAGCACGGCGGTCAGGATTGAAGAATCGCCGTTCTGGATCAAGGTCAGATCGATTTTGTCCGAGCCATTGTCCTCTCCCACGGTATCGGGCGCGCCATTCTGGGCGTCGTAACTGAGGTCGAACAATCGGAACTTCTCCTTGCTGGCGAGGAACATGGTTCGCCCACCGCGATCGTGGATCCGGTCGAAGACGCTGGATTTGTATCCAACGGGCAAGCCGTTGGTGTGCAAGGTGTCGTCGGGCACCAAAAAATTGATCAAGTAGCCGTGTTGCTGATAGTCCTCCGCCCCCGCCGGAGCGTAAAGCGGCAGGCCCGTGAGCATGGATGTGTGGTTGGGAATGGTTTCGGACGATCCATAATCGCAACGGGCATTGAAAGTGACGGCCCCTTCCCGTCGCAGGCGCGCGAACGCCGGCAATCGATCCCCCGGTTCCTGCAGCATCCCATGCAGCAGGTCACCCCGCAGTCCGTCCACACTGATGTGGATCACGTGCTCGATGCGGGCTTGGCCAGCGGGCGCGCTCAAACCAAGTCCGATCGCAACCATCAGGATATGTATCCAATCCGCGGCGGAGATTTCACGAATCGCAGGCACCGACTCATAGTGCGGTCACTCACCCGTCCTTGTCCAGTCTGAAGTGCCTGGCCCTGTCCCTCACCGCACACTCACGGGCAGCTTCCCGGTGAGCGCATCGACCACGCGTCGGTGGACGGCGTCGACTTCGCTTGACTCGAGCGTCCGGCCGGGATCCCTGTAGGTCAGCGAGTAGGCGAGCGATTTGCGGCCGGCGGGCACCCTGATGCCCTCGGGATCGGAAAACACGTCGAAGAGGGCGACCTCAACCAGCAACGGCTCCTTGACCTGGCGGGCAAAAAAATCGTCGATCTGCCCGTGGGCAAAATCGGCGGCCACTTCCAGGGCGACATCGCGTGTACTGGCCGGGAAGCGGGGGATTTCAGCGTAACGGCGGCTTGTGCCCAGCGCTTTCTCTAACGCGGCAAGGTTCAGTTCGGCCACGAAGATGGGATGGGGGGCGTCCAGCGCGCGGGCGCGGGCCGGCTGCACCTGTCCAGCCAGGCCGACCACCTTTCCGCCAAGCATGACTTCCGCGCCAAGAACGAGCAGCGGATGGTCGGACTTCTTTAGACGCAGATCCGGGCGCCCCATCACTTGCTCCAGCACCCCGCGGAGATCAAAGATGTCGCTGGGATACGGCCCCTTCTTGAGCCAGGACGACGGCGCGTGCGGCCCGCTCAGCATGATGGCCAGGGCCTGAGCCTCGGCTGATCCCGCCTTCGGGTTCGGCGAAGCCGCAAAAACCGTGCCGACCTCAAAAAACCTGAGTGCCGCGGCCCCTTGGCGCGCGTTGTGCGCCGCCACGGCCAGCAAGCCGGGAAGCAGACTGGGGCGCGCGTGCGTATGATCCTCGCTTAGAGGGTTCTTCAGCGCCAGCGGCTCGACCCGCCGCCGGTCAATCCCCAAGCTGTCGTTCAGCTGCGAACTGGAAATCAACTTGATCGTCTGCGCCTCGCAGAATCCCAGCGCCGCCAGACGAGTCTTCAGGGCCAACTGGAAATCATAGCTGACGTCGTCCGCGCTCGGCGTGGCGAAGGGCGCCTCCGTGCGCGATGGGATCCCGTCCAGACCGGCGACGCGGGCCACTTCCTCGATCAAATCGACCGGCCGCCGCAAATCCTGCCGATGCGAGGGCACGGCCCAAATCATCGAGTGGCCAGCTCCCCCCGACTCCTGACGCCGCAACCCGAGCCCGGCCAGAATTGCCGCGATTTCGTCGTTGGAAATCGTCGAGCCGAGAAGCTTTCGGACATGATCGCCACTGAGTGGCACTTCGCCCGTGAAATTCGGACAAGTCCCGGCGACGCGCAGGCCGCCATCCACCGTCCCGCCCGCCAGCTCCACGATCAACTGCGCGGCGCGCTCGCTCGCCACATCGATCATCGCTGGATCAACTCCGCGTTCGAAACGATAGCTCGAATCGCTGGTCAACCCGAGCCGACGACTCGTCCGACGTACGCTGGCCGGTACGAAATAGGCACTTTCCAGCAGCACATCGGTAGTGACCGCGGTCACCCCCGACTCGGTCCCACCCATCACGCCGGCCAGCGCGACCGGCCCATCATGATCGGCGATGACCAGATCGTCCGGAGTCAGTAGGTAGGTATTTTCGTCGAGCGCCTTGAATGCCTCCCTCTCGACCGCGTGTCGGACGATGACGCCGCCCCGCAGTTTCCCCAAGTCAAAGGCGTGCAGCGGCTGCCCAAGGTCGTGCAGGATGTAATTCGTGATGTCCACCACCACGTTGATCGGACGCAATCCAATCGACTCCAACTTTGCCTTCAACCAAGCCGGGCTCGGCCCCACCTTCACCCCGCGAATGAGACGCGCCGTGTAGTATGGGCAGGCTTCGGAGCGCAGTTGGATGGTGGGGCCGCCATCCGTCTGACCCGGCCCAACTGCCTGCAGGCCCGGATTGGCCTCCCTCATCGCCACTCCGCGCAGAGCGCTCAACTCGCGGGCCAGCCCGAAATGCGACAACAAGTCCGGCCGGTTCGGCGTGACTTCAATTTCCACCAGCGTGTCGCTCCCGAGGTATTCGCCCAGCGGCTTCCCGATCGGAGCGTCCGCCGGCAAAATGAGCAGGCCGTCATGGTCGTCGCCCAGCCCCAATTCCTTGCCGGAACACATCATCCCCTGGCTCTCGACACCTCGCAGTTTCCCCTTCTTGATCTTGAAATCGCCAGGCAACACCGCCCCATCCAACGCCAGCGGCACTTTGTCCCCCACCTTGAAATTCTTCGCCCCGCACACGATTTGCCATGGCCCTCCCTGACCCCCATCGACGCGGCACACGCTCAATTTATCCGCATCGGGATGCGCGGCGGATTCCAGGATTTGCGCCACCACCACGCGGTCGGACGACACCCCCTTGTGCTCGATGCCTTCCACCTCCACTCCGGCAAAGGTGAGCAGGCGCGATAGTTCCTCCACACTCAACCCTTTAAGGTCGAGGTGGTCCGACAGCCAGTTGAGAGAGATGAGCATGTGATGTCAGGGGCGCGGGATCCCGAGGTCCTTGCAAATCTTGAAGGCGGTCCACTCCTTGATTTCCGAATGGCGCGGCACCGACGAGACCTTTCCCTTCCCGCGATGGACGTAGATGGAGTGACTCCCGCCTTCGCGCAACAATTCACATCCGTTTCGTTCCAAGTGCCTGACCAGATCCCTGCGCTTCATGCAACCGCAGGCTGAAACGTCTCACGAATGACTTCTACCCCCTTCAGTTCCTCCTCCGCGAGTTGACGGTTCGCCTCCAGCACAAGCGCGACCGCCTCCATCAAACTCGTCCTCGCCTCCTCCAATGTTTCCCCTTGAGCGTTCGCCCCGGGCAACTCTTCCACGAAGCCGGCATAGCCACCTTCGGGACATTTCAGGTAAACAGCCGTCATCTTCATATGATACCATAGACTCAAGCCCGGCCAGTGCGCAGAGAAAAAAACGATTCGGCCTATTTCCTCGTCAGCGGAAGCAAAATCTCCCGATCGACGTCCGAGAGCCGTGCCGACGACTCGATCCAGGCCCTCGCCGATTCGGCGTCGTACCCGGACCATGATTTGACATTTTCGCGGAGCCAGTCGCGTCGGACTTCGGAGTTGGAGAGAGTGGCGGTCCATTCGAGCCCGGCTTCCGGGGCGAGTTTGGATGCCACTGCCGACTTGCCAAACCCCTGGATGGCGGCATCGCGCGTCGGGCCATCCGATTGCGCCGCCACCCACGCGCTGGCCGCCTCCGGATCTTTGGTCGTCCACTGACTCAAGGCCTGACGGGCCGCATCGGCCCGACCATCGCCCTCCGGAGCCGCCTCGACGAAGCGAAGCACCTCTGCTGTGCGCGCGGGATCATCGTTCAGGTTATCGGCCAGAGATCGAAGGGCAAAGTCTTGCTGCGCGGGCGGCAGGGTGGCCGCTTCCCGAGCCGCCGCGGAAAAGTCCTTCTCGGCCAAGTGCTCCATGGCCCCCTTGACGGCACGACCGGCCAGATCCTCCGGCAAGCCTTTGGCCCATGCCAGGGCTTCCTCCGGTTTGGTGGCCGCCCAGCCGCGGGCCATGTCCTCGGCGAAGTTCTCGCGATTGGGCAATTCTTTTTCGGTCACCAGGAAGCGCAAGGCCGCCTCTGAATCAACATGCGAGAGCGTTTGGAACGCGTCGTGGGCGACAGCGGATTTGGTTTCGTCCGGCAGCCCTTTGATCCAGGCGAAAGTCCCGGCGGGATCGTGTTTGACGAATTCGCGCGCCAGACCGGCCGCGGCATGGCGCTGCTTGTCCGGCGGGAGGGGTCGAAAGTTTTTCTCGAAATACGCCATGGCCGCCGGCAGGTCGTTTCCAGCCCAGAAGCGAAAGGCCACCATGGCCGTCTCGTCGTCGCGGTCGCCGTCGTCATCGATCTCCTGGCCATCGCGGGTTTCAAGAATCAGGCTGAGCAAATTCTCCGGATCACGGGCCATCATGTGCGAGAACACCGATTCCATGAGGCCGAGACCGGCCATGAACGATCCCGGCTGGTCCTCGAATTCCCCACGCTCGGCCAGCTTGCGCACCGCCGCCAAGAATCCGCCCCACTTTTCTACCGGCAAACGGTCGAGATACGCCACCAACGCCGCCTGCCGCACCCCAGGGTCTTTGATCGCCAGCAATTGTCGATAGGTCGCTTCCAGGTCGTCGGTGACTTCAATCACCGGCACACCGCCCGCCCGCGACGAGCCGCCACCCCCTCCCGCCGCCTCCCCTTGTCTGCCGGCTCCCGGCGCCCCCGGAATGCGCGGCCCGGCCGCCTCCTCGACCATCACCCGCGCCAACCGCCGCGCTTCCGATTCCATCCGCCCTCGCAGGGCCAGCCACACGCCCGCGCCGCCCACGGCGACACCGATGAGCAATGCAACAGCGATGCCTCGAATCGGTCGACGCGACGTAATGGAAGTTTGGGATCGAGACATCGCCGCTTTAACCTATCCGCATCTGACGGTGCAGCCACCGCGAATCCTAAGGTCGCCAAAGGCTTTCGGACTGCTGGGAGCATCCCAGCTCTTCGGGGCGGAACGCCCTCTCTGCGAAGGGGCTTTCGCCCGAAAGAGCGGCAGTGCTTGGTGCAGGTCTCGCTGCACCTCCAGGCTCAAGCGCTCGCCGAACGCTGACCCGTGCCGGCTCATGACGGGACACCGGCCATCCCGCTTCTCCACGAGGAGTTGAAGTAGGCGAGTTCGGCGGCACACTGGGGGTGATTTGAACAAAGAACCGCCGCTCCTCGACCACCCCAAACTCGTTCAGCTTCTGCAAAAGGCGCATTCCGCCGAGAAGGCGGCGGCTTTTGCCTACATCGGACACGCCGGCTCGGTCAAGGATCCCGCGGAGAAAGCCGCCATCCGGCAAATCGAAGTGGATGAATGGAACCACCGCCGTGAGGTGCTCGCGATCATGCGGCGGTATGACGTCCCGGTGTCCAAGTTCTACGAGTTTCGATTTCACCTGATCGGCCGGGTCATTGCCGGCAGTTGTTACGTCATCGGCTGGTTTATGCCGTACTACTTTGCCGGCCGCCTGGAGAGTGGCAATGTGTGCGAATACTTTGTCATGATGCACTATTTCCACGAGCTCGGCATCCGCGAGCACGATGCCATCCTCTACGAGATGGGCATGAAGGAAAAAGAGCACGAGGAGTACTTCCTCTCAAAACTGCGGGACAAAAAATGGCTCCCGGTTTTTGAGCGGATATTCTCATGGGGAGCCTCCAAGAGCTATAATGACGTAAATCCCGAGAACAAATACTCCCTCGAACGCTCGCAGGAGTATTGCCGTCATCATCCGCATTCAGGCTAGCCTCACGGCTTCGAAACACGGAGCCTGAGGAAGCGGTTGACGCTGGTGCCAACAGGAACGTTGTCGCGATAAGTGACTCGTTCGGAGCCGTCCGGTTGTGGAACGGCCTCGATCTCCACCAGGGTTGTCGACGACCAGGAAGCCAGCCCGGCGGACGCTTCGGCGGTCACCGTGACGTCGGGCCGGCGCAGGTAGGAAATGGTGAAATACGCGGTGCCGGCCACGCTGGTGACGCCCGTGCCGAGCGCGCCCTGGGAGGCGGCGGTGGCGGGCGATGAGCCGAGCACGTACTCGACCACCGTGGCCTGAGTATCGCCATCGGCGTCGGCATAAGGGGTGCTCATCGTTTCATATTCGGGGTGGAGCGGGTCGAAATAACTCGCCCTCCACGCTTCCCAACCGGGAGGAAACGTGTTGGCCGCGCCGGGGGTGGCCGGACCCGCACGCCAGAGCAGACCATCACCTTGCCGAGCCAAATCGGTGGCCGGGAGAAATGAGATTGAGGCGCCTGTATTCCGCGCGCCGGCCGGCCATGGGGCTTGGTCAAGGTAGGCGAATTCTCGGATTGGCACGCCGCCGCCGAAGCTGAGTTTGAGCTCTTCGCCGGTGTTGTTCAGGCGCGAAGTCGCAAACTCGCCAACGACCGGCCCGGCGGCGCCATACCGCAAGGCAAAGGCCGCCGCGCTGCGGACAACGAGACAACGAGCCCGCGGAGCCAACCGAGTCCCGGCCGCGATGTCGACATCCACGCCCTTGGTGAAGCGGACGTCAGTCAGATCCAGCGTCTGAGTGGCGCTTCGATTTTCCAGCTCGATGTACTCGAAGTCTTGAGCCGTCCAGCCGGCTTGCGCCTCGGCCGGGGTTTCCGCCGACGGGTCATACATGATTTCCGAGATCGCGAGATGATCGAGCAGCGGCTGAATACCCGGGCTGCTGCTCAAGAATTCCACCGGCGCCGACCAATGGCTCCAGCGGCCGGTATCGTCCTGGTGGCGCACGCGGACGCGATAAGTGCGATTTTCGCCCACCGCGCTGGCCGGAATGGTAATGCTCGGGGTGAAGGTGGTCATCACGGGCGATTTCCATCGGTACTCGTATTCCCAGATGATTTGCTCCGGCCGGGGAGGAACGGGATGGATTCCGCCGAGAGTCAGGTCAAACCGAAGGTCGGTGCTGCTGGGCGTGCGCTGGTGCACCTCCACCGCAATGGTGTTCTCGCCCTCGACCAAGGCATTGAGCGCCAAGAGCGTGGCAAAGTAAGTCGTTTCATTGACTCCATTGACGTCCGCGCTCGCCGGCGTGCTATACGCGATGACGGCCGGGGCCGCCGGCATGCCGGTTCGGAATACTTCCACTCCATTGACGTAGACCACGGCCCCGTCGTCTCGGCGCACCGCCAGTCGGAAACCGGTGAAACGTCCAGGATCGGCAACGGTGATCTTTTTTCGGAAGTAATACGTCATGTGACGATTCGTCGTATTGCCACCGAACGACAAGGTCGTGCCCTGGCTCGTCTCTCCATAGCCGAGCTCACCCGGACCACTGAGCCATGCCGCATCGTCAAACCCCGGCTCCCGCCACGCCGTGCCGCGGTCGACGCCGCCATCGTCGTATTTCCACTCAGACAATGCCGGGATGAGCGGTTCATCATCCGGTTGAATGGCGTTCGGCTGGTACTCGGCGATGCGCCATTCCAGCGCCCCGAAAGTCCCGGCGCCCTGCGGGTCGCTGAACGGCGAGGTCGAGAACGTCAGGTTGTTCAGCGGGTACCCGGCCGGCCCGGTGTAGGTGGCGGTCGGCGTGACAGGGATGGCGGCATCGGTCTGGAGGTAGTCGAGGAACGCATCCCGCCCCTGCCGGCCGGATATGCCAGTATCCTTGGACTGCGCATCCTGCGGATCGTCACTCCCGCCATCCCATGTGCCGCCAATAAAGGCAAAACGTTTCATGTCGGCCACCCGGGTGGCGAACGGCCCGTCGCGTTGGTTTCCCGCCGCGGCGGGCGCCCCGGGCCAGCGGTCGCGATCGGCCAGGTGAAAAGGAGCCACCCGCGCCTCGAAATAATTAAGGAGAGGCTCAATTTGGTCCCGCTGCCACACAAGGTCACGGAATTCCCGGACCACATTGCGGT
>JBJXFS010000220.1:0-23059 GCA_046155625.1 Verrucomicrobiales bacterium
AGGACTTACCCGTCCAATAATCGACTCCAACCACATGAAAACCCGCCGCCGTCATTTCCTGCGTTCCGTGCTCGCCACCGGAACCGCACCACTCGTCCTCCCACGCCACCTCATCGCTCGGAGCGGCCAGCCGCCACCATCGGAGAAGTTGCGCACCGCGCACATCGGCGTCGGCGGCCAGGGCGGCGGCAATCTGGGCGAAATGGGGGAATTTCCGGAAGTCGAGGTCATCGCGCTGTGCGACATCGACGAGAACAATCTGAATGGCGCGGCGAGGAAATTCGCCAGGGCTCGGAAGCACCGGGACTGGCGGCGGCTTCTGGAGAGCGAGAAGGAATTCGATGCGGTGGTGATTTCCACCCCCGATCACCATCATGCCCCGGCCGCCCTCGCCGCCATGCAACTCGGCAAGCACGCCTATGTGGAGAAGCCGCTGGCTCACACGATCGAGGAAGCGCGTAAAATGCAGGAAATGGCGGCGAGGATGAAGGTCGTCACTCAGATGGGCAACAGCGGTCATGCCGGCGAAGGGATACGCGTGTGGAAGGAATGCATAGACGCCGGTGCCATCGGGACGGCCAAGGAGATTCACGTTTGGTCCGATCGCCAAGGGAAATGGTGGGACACTCAGGGAACATCGCGCCCGAGCGACCGGCCGCCGGTGCCTCCGCACGTCGATTGGGACCTGTGGCTTGGGCCGGCCCCCATGCGGCCGTATCATCCGGCTTATCACCCGATGAAGTGGCGCGGGTGGTGGGACTTTGGCTGCGGCGCCCTTGGGGACATGGCCGTGCATAACGCCGATCCAGCTTACTACGCCCTCGGTCTGGGATCGCCCGACTGGGTCGAAGCCGAAACCTCAGAAAGCAACAACGACTCGTTCCCGGCCTGGAACATCGTGAGGTACCACTTCCCCGCCAAGGAATCCCGGAAGGAGATCACCATGACTTGGTATGACGGTGGCAAATTGCCCGAAAACGTGCCGTATCTGGAGGCGGAACGGAAGCTCAGCGAGAACGGCCTGATTATTGTCGGCGACAAGGCCGGGATGTACGGCGGCAGCCATGCCAGTCCGCCGCGGATTATCCCGGAATCGAAGATGCAAGAGTTCACCCGACCCGCTCCCACTATCCCCCGGTCCGCCGGCCACCGCGTCGAATGGGTGCGCGCCGCCCTGGCCGGCAAACCGGAGGACGCCCATAGCGGCTTCTGGTATTCCGCCCCATTTACCGAATCGCTGCTGGTGGGGCTGCTCGCCGTGCGCTTCCAGAAGCGCGTGGAATGGGATGCCGCCGCCCTCAAGTCGCCTAACACCCCCGAGGCTGATCCCATCATCCGCAAGGCCTACCGCGAGGGGTGGGGATTGGCGGGCTGAGACGACGACCGGGGCTATTTCTGTCCCAAAGTGGATTGAACCGCAGTGACGAAGTTGTGCGAGGTCGGACCGCGTTCAAAGGTGCGGCAAGACCGTTCCAATCGGGCCATAATGGCCTCGAATTCCGCCTGGCTCAAAATCCGAGTCCCCAGAATCAGCGCCGCCGCCTGCCAGAAGTAATCGTGCACGAATCCCAGGCTTCGGCCATCGGGGCGGCGACGGAGTGTCGAGAAGATTTCCCTCAATTCCCCGTCCCGCCGATCGCCAATCGCGCGGCTGACTTCCAGAATGTGCCAATCGAACAAAAGGAACGCATCATTATATACCTCGGGGTGATCGCCGATCACCGGCGGTTGCCGGTCGCCGCGAAACAGCGAACGTATTGATTCCACCTTCCAGTGCCAAATACTCTCGCCATCGCTGAAAGGGACTTGGTGGCGGTCTCCGATTTCCGGCACGTACGTCCCTCCCTCCGACTCTGGCTCTCGCATGCGAATGGAAACCGAGAGCAGGCGGTGGGGATCAGGCGGCAAATCCCCCAT
This sequence comes from Verrucomicrobiales bacterium, assembly GCA_046155625.1. GTDB lineage: Bacteria > Verrucomicrobiota > Verrucomicrobiia > Verrucomicrobiales > V1-33 > CAJBME01. Next base: position 1,918 of record JBJXFS010000220.1, read on the forward strand.
GATTTCCTGCAACTCGGGCACGAAATCTGGCAGATGAAAGAGCTTCCCGAGGAAGTCGGACACGGCGCGGATCGTAAGGAACCTCGAGGATTTTGCCAGGGCAAAGGAGGCTCAATAATCCAGTTGGCGGCAACGGAGGCGATAGAACTGGTGGGGTGCGAGGGGCGGAGCGAGGATGGTGATTCCCATTTCGCCGGGGCGCGAGGTATCGAAGTTGACGGCTTCTCCCGGAGTGACGTGCCGGAATTCCGTGCCGCGCAACTCGAGCACTTGGTTCCACGGGTTGTCGGCCAGGGTGTCGGCGCGTTCGACCGTGATCGTCAGATCGGAAGCGAGACGCACCCGGGTTTGGAACACGGGAGGCGACCCGTGCACCTGGGCCGGGGCGCCCGCGGCCACCGGACTTCCGAGCAACGCGTATTCATGGACCAAGTCTAAGCCGTCGCCGTCGCCATCCATGGCCGCCGGCACGCTAAAATTGTCCGCGGCGGGGAAGGCGGCTTGGCGCCAGACGTCGAACGAGCGGCCAGGCGCGACGGAGAGTTCAACGGGAGCGGGAGCCGAGAGCCCGTCCTTGTCGCGAACTTGATAGGTAAAGCTCGCGGATCCGACGAAGTCGATGGGGGGCGTGAAGCGGAATTGACCGGTCAGTCCGATCAGTTCCAACGACCCAACCGTGGGCTGGGTGGCGATGATTTCGAGGATAGGGTCGAACGGGACGCCGTCGGGTCGGAGCAATCCGTCGTTGGCGAAAAGCCCCTGAGTTCCGGCGTCACCGGATTGAAACAGTCGGTTCTGGGCGATCTGGTAGGTGTCTGGTATGACCAAGGGAATCTGGTTTGCTTCGGTGACCGCAACCCGCACCGAGGTCGATGCCGTCAGGCCTCGGACGGTAAGCGACTCCAGTTTCAACCCGAGGTCGGACGAGGTGAGTGTGGCGTTGTGGAGGGAGATGGCCAGGTGGTTGGTGCCGGCGGCGAGCGGGACGATCCCGAGATCGATGGTGCGAATTCTGGCTTCGTCGGCGTCCAGAAAAGCACCACCGCCTCCGGAAAGAAGGGAATAGCTGTCCGGGGCCGTCGCGAACAGGGAATCAGGTCGCATGGCATCGCGCGCGCGCTCGACCCCGTTGACGTAAATGATTACCGCGTCGTCATACGCCAGTCGAAGTTGGAGTGGGTATTCGGCCCCCTGGGGCATTTCAAAGGGCATGTGAAAATAAGCGGTGAACCGTTTTCCCGAAGGCGGAGAGCCCAGGTCGGGGCCGGCCAACCCGCCAAACCCTCCGTACGAAATAGCCCCAGCGCCGGTGGCCCACGGGAGGGACACGGCACCTCCAGTTTTCCACTCCGCTGGAAATGGGGCATAGACCGTTGTCGGATCGACGCCGTTCAGCGGATGCCAGTACCGCCAGGCGGCATTGGCACCAATGAGTTCGCGTTCCGTGTTGACCGTGTAGGCAAACAGAAAATCTCCCAGGAAATTAAGTGGCGGGACGAGGGTAAACTCCCCGGATCCGGCCAGGGTGATGCTGGCGCGCTCGGGAACGCCATTGAGCACGTAAGCGCCGCTCAGATTCGAAGTATCGGCCAAGCTCGGAGGGTTGCCGTTGGCACCATCGGCGACCAGCGTCTGGTTCTGGGGCACGGTATAGGAAGCTGGGGAAAGGGCGGGAGCTGTCTCGTCCAGTATGGTGATGCTGATCGAGTAAAAGCCCGGGATGGTCCGGAGCCTCACTTTCTCGGGACCTTCCACCTCGGCATCAGCATGCACGGTGATGGGGATGGCGAGAGCAGTGGCACCCGGGGCGACCGTGATGGTGTCCGGCAGCGAAAAGTCGGTCCCGATAGTCGCGCTGGATCCGGCGAGCCGTTCGAGCGTCATGGAGGCAGGAATATCGGTGCCGCTGGCGAGTGGAAGGACGACGAAATCAGTAATGCTATCGTTCGGCGGCTCCCTCACGACCGTTTGGCCGGCACCGGTGGGCGGTGGAGGATCAGCGATGCTGAACGTCGCGGGCGAGGGCGGGCGACCGAAACTCAGTGATACGGCTTCCAGCGCGAAGGCCTCGGAAAGTTCCATCATCCGGTCTGGAAGGATCGGGACATCGAACTCATTTGACCCCTGAACCCATTCGCCAGGTGGAAACAACCAGAGGTCGCGTTCGACCGACAAATAGTCCGCCCCCGCCATCGCCGTTCCGTCCCGAGTCCGCACCCGTGCCGAAATCGGAATCGGCACCGGGCCGTCACTCACCAGGCTGTACCGGGCTCTCGACTCTTCCCCCGCCTTCTCCACTGCAGGGAGACTCTCCTCGAAACGGAACTCGAGACTGTCGTCATCCGCCACTTGGACGTGCAGTCCCGGCTCCCACACTTGAATGTAGTTCTGAGTGGCGGATTGGGATTGGCGGATCTGAAAACCATCGCCCAACGCCACGGGGTACACCGAGTTCAGGCCGGCCGAGGCCGGCGGATTCTGACGAGTCCATGCGGCGCGACCACGCCCCCTCCGGAAAAATGTGTCCGCGGGCGTGCAAAGGAGTTGACCCGTAAACTCAGTCATCGGCCACACATGGGTAAACGGACTGGAACCGATCTGGAACCGCAGTTCCTCGACCCAGCCGGTGTCGCCGAGCGCGAAGATATATGCCTCGGGCGGGGCCAGGTAAAACATCCGGCCGTTGGCCAACACTCCCGGGGGCAGTCCAGGTTCCCGCAGCGCAACCGGGAGACGAAACGTGTCTTGAAACACCCATTTCAGCGGCCCGGACCGGGCTCGGCGGAAAATGTGGATGTGTTCTCCATCCGCGTCTGGATGAGCGATGGCATCCCCGTCGAACCGCAGGCGGTGCGGGCCGGCCATATCGAGCGGGCGCGCGACGAAGTCCGAGGTGAATCGCCAGTCGCGGTCACCCGAGACTCTTTCCAACACCGCGCCGCCCAGCCTCAGGCAGTCGCCCACCAATTCAGGGGACGGGAGCTCGGTGCCGACGATGAATTTAAAGTCGATGGCCGATTGCCACGGGCTGTCGGGTGGGCCGGTCGGTCGGAAGAGGTTGACCTGAGACATCACGCTGGCGAATTCGCGCACCGCGAGGGCGAGGGTCTGCCCGTCCGTGGCGATCCTCGCTTCCCCAGTGGAGAGGACGACCGGAATTTGCTGCCGCTTGATCCAACCGCGGCCCGTCGCATTCCGTTGAAAGCAATCGATGGTCCAGGCCTGGCGGTCGATCGTGGACAGCACGAAAAACCAATCGCCTCCCGCTTCGACGGACGTCACGGTCAGGGGAAATGGCTCGATTTGGTGCAGGTCGGAGGGGGAGAACTCCGGCGAGAGCACCGGTGGCCCGCGGGGCGTCACAGTGAATGAGATCGCTTCAAGGGACGATTCCTGAAGGTTGTCCTGCGGCGCGGTGAGACTGATCGTCGCGGCGGGATTGGTTGGGCTCAATTGAAGCAGCGTCTCCAAGCCGATAATATCCATGTCGGCGGTCGCCACCGGAAAGCCCCCGGGCGCGGCAGTGCCCTCAGGAAAGCCGCCGACCCTCACGTCCAGATCGATGGACGTGGGCCGGGTGTCGACGGCAGGTTCCAGGCGCACCGTGACCGGGCTTGGGCCAAGACCTTCCGGGACTGGCCGCCGTTCGCCTCGCAGCAGTGGCCAGTCGTCCGAATCGCGCAGCGTGATCACGGCAATTGGGAGCCTGGGCGGCAGTCCACCCGTGACCGAGAGGATGCGAACGCGGAAAGTCTCGTCGCGTTCGGCCAACTGGTCGGCCAAGAGCGTGACTGGTATCGTCCCGCGCCTCTCTCCGGCCGGAATGGTCATGGATCCGGTCGTGGCGGAAAAATCCTCGTCGATCTGGGCCGAGTCCGGTTCGATCACATACTGAGCCGTGACCGGAGCCCGGGCTTCGCGCGGCAGGGTGACTTCAACCTCAAGGAGTTCATTTGCGTCCGCCGGCTCCCGCAGCGTCCGGTCGTGGACCGTGAGGCGTGTCCGATCGTCATCGAGCACGCGCACCGAGTCGCCGGGAAACGTGCTCCAGTAAAATATCGGAAATGTCGGCGATCCTCCTTCAATGATCACATCGCGACCGTCGATAAACACGGATTTCCCAAACAGCGGTTCATTGCGTTCGAGTTTACCCGCAGTCTGCCAAACCGAGTCATCGACAGCGTCGCGCAGGAAGAATTGGACGGCTCCGGCCACCGCACTGACACGAGGCCGCCCTACCGCCAGGAAGCGGTCCTGGAGCACCAGTTGGTTCGTGCGCCAGTCGGCAAAGCTCGATGTTTGGAGCGCGATGCTTGAAACGTTCCATCCCTCGGGCGAACGCGCGGCGATCCGCACCGTGTTCGTTGACTGGGCTCCCAGTACGGCGATGAGATCTTCCTCCACCGCGTAACTCATCGCGTCGGCGCTGTGCGGAAGCTCCAGTTGAGTCCATTTCCAAATATTGTCGGTGCCCGGCAGGCGGTGGCCGGCTCCGAACAATGAATACAACGTGTCACCACGACCCGCCTCCGCGGTGTGGTGGAATCCTGAGGGCGACCATCCTCGTGGCGAGGTGGAGTCAAACCTCCGGACGATGTTTCCATAGAGCTCTCCCCCATGGAGTGCCTGAGCATCGCGAGGTGTCGGCCAGAAGCTCCATCCCTGAGTGCGGCTATCATCGAGGATGTACACTTGCGGTCCATGGATCCCATGAATCAAAGCCATCCGCCCGCTGATGAAATAATTGTGTGTCGGTCTTGAGCCGGAATCCGTCACTTGCTCAAAGAGGAGCGGGTCATCGGCCGGCGGAGGGATGGATGCCAGCTGACGCATCCCCGCGTCGGTGCGCTGGTACGCTTCGAGGTGGTGCGTGGGCCCGGTGCTGCGCGTCACCCATACAAGTCGATCTCTCCACGACAGGATCTTCCGCACGGCGCCAAGCCCGGAGATGCGCACCAGCGGCGGCAAGGCCTCAGCCCAAGTCGAGGCCGTCGGCTTGTAAATAAAATGCACATCGCCATCCTCATCCGGGCGGGTGTCGCCGAGTAGTTCCATCGTCAGCGGATACTCGGAGGCTTGCCCGGCTGCCAGCCCGGCGGTGCGCGTCCTCCGCACGTAGTCGCGGCCGGCAAATACTTCGTGGCCCAGGGTCATCCAATCCCACGATTGGGCTTGCGCGTCGGCCGGGATCCGCACGAGGCCAATCGGATGGACAGACGCGGCATCAGATTCCTCCACCTGATCCACCAGTTCAAATTCCGGTGCCGCTTCGCAGCAAGCCACGGTCAGAACGGCCCACACGAGTGCTCGTGCGAGGGGAGAGATTGGGGTCATGGGGTGGCGGGGTGGGACTTTCGATCGAGGAGTTGCTATTAGGTGCTGACCCCGAGCGAGGAGCAAGAGGTTTTAGTCAATGTCTCACTCACACACAGAGGGATCCAGAATTTGCCCGTCCCTTGGTCAACCCCCCATTCAGCATCCCTGGTGGAGTCTACGCGGATGGGCGCCGCCGCCGATGCAGGAGGCCACCGAGGCCGAGCAGGCTGAGCAGGGTGCCCGTGGGCTCGGGCACCATGCTGATGCCGTCGATCCGGGCATCGCCCACATCGGCTCCGGTGAGTGCGTTGTTCCCGAGCACGCCCGCCAGTTCGGGGGAAACCAGCACGTTGAGTGGCCCGATCGTCAGCTGGGTATCCGTCGCGATCAGCCCGGTGGCCGCGATCCCTCCGGACCGGCCGCCCAAGAGAGCGACATCGAAAATTGTTGTCAGCTTTCGCCCGCTGGCGACGTAGACGCCTGCCACGGCTCCGTCGCGCCGCCGCACTCCCCATGAACCCGTCCCGACTGCAAAGCATTCTCAAAGCCACCTTTGGCTACGACACCTTCCGTCCGCTGCAACGAGAGATCATGGAGACAGTGCTGGAGGGGAGGGATGTCGTGGCGGTGTTGCCGACGGGAGCGGGGAAGTCGTTGTGTTACCAACTGCCCGCGCTGGCCCGGGACGGACTGACGCTGGTGATTTCGCCGCTGATCGCGCTGATGAAGGACCAGGTGGATGCGCTGACCGCGGCTGGGGTGCCGGCGACATTCTTGAATTCGTCGATCCCGCCGCCGGAGGCGGCGCGCCGGCGCGCTGCATTGGCGGCCGGCGAATACAAGCTTCTGTATGCCGCGCCGGAACGGGTGATGATGGAGGGATTTTTCGACGACTTGGAGCGGTGGGGTGCGGTGGCGATGGCGGTGGACGAGGCGCATTGCATCAGCGAGTGGGGGCACGATTTCCGGCCGGAGTACCGGATGCTGGCGCGCCTGCGCGAACGCCTCGCCCGCCTCCCGATCATCGCGCTGACGGCCACGGCCACCGCCCAGGTGCGCGATGACATTGTCCGCCAACTCCACCTGCGCGACCCGCGCCTGTTTCTCGCCAGTTTCAATCGGCCGAATCTCACCTACACCATCGTCCCCAAGTCGCGGGCGGCACGTCATGTGCTCGAGTTCGTCCGCCAACGGCCGGACGAATCAGGGATCGTGTACGTGCAGGCGCGACGGACGGCGGAGAGCCTGGCGGCCGACTTGGCGGCAGACGGAGTCAAAGCCGTCGCCTATCATGCCGGGCTGCCTCCCGAAGAACGCGCGGCGAACCAGGAAGCCTTTATTCGCGACGAGGCGCGGGTCGTGTGCGCGACGATCGCGTTTGGCATGGGGATCAACAAGCCGGACGTGCGCTTCGTCATCCACGCCGACCTGCCAAAAAATATCGAAGGGTATTACCAGGAAACCGGGCGCGCCGGGCGCGACGGCCTGCCCAGCGATTGCCTCCTCCTCTATTCGCGCGGCGACTTGGCGCGCAACCTCCGGTTTCTCGATGACATGGCCGACCCCCAAGCCGCCGAGATCGCCTCGCGCCAGATGCGCCAGATGGCGGATTTCGCCGAATCCTTCGAGTGCCGACGCACGGCCCTGCTCGGCTACTTTGGTGAAGCCTGGCCCGGCGACAACTGCGGCGGCTGCGATATCTGCCTGCAGCCGCGCGAGGTGTGGGACGCGACCGTGCCCGCGCAAAAACTCATGAGTTGTCTGGTCCGCATCAAACAACTCAGCGGGTTCGCCACCGGACTCAACCATGCCGTCGACGTGCTCTGCGGCGCCCACACGGAGAAAATCCGCAAGTGGGGGCATCAGTCGCTCACCACCTACGGCATCGGCCGCGACATTCCGCGCCCGGAATGGATGGTCCTCGGGCGCCAGCTGATCCAAGTCGGGTACGTCGAGACTTCGCCCGATGCGTTTCAGACGCTCTCGGTCTCCCAGAGCGGCCTGGCCATTCTGCGAAGCCGCGCCCCAATCATGCTGACGCGCGCCCCCGCCGCGGCGGCCGCCACCACACGCCGGGATCCCGCCGCCAAACCCGGCAGCCTGCCGTGCGACGAAGGCCTGTTCGCCGAATTGCGCGCCTTGCGCAAACGCCTCGCCGATAATCGCGGCGTGCCGCCGTATGTCGTCTTCGGCGACCTCAGCCTCCGCCACATGTGCCGAAACTATCCCCGGGACGACCGCGCCTTCCTCGCCATCCCCGGCGTCGGCGTGCAAAAGCTCGCCGATTATGGCCAGCCCTTCCTGCAGGCCATTGGCCAGTGGTTGGCGGCGCACGAACCGCAAGTGTTTGCGTCCGAAGAACCGGGGAAGGCCTCGATCGCCCGCTCAAAGAAGGAAAACCCGCTGAGCGGCACCGTGCTCGAAACCCTTCGCCTCCACCGCCAAGGACTCGATCCCGAGGCCATCGCCCAGCGGCGGAATCTCGTCGTCAGTACCGTGCACAATCACCTCGCCCGCGCCATCCAACACGGCGCTTGGGATCCAGACCCGCGCCTTTACTACACTGAATCGCAGGAGGCCGAAATGCGCGCCGGCGCCGCCGCGCACGGCCTGGAAAGCCTCGGCAACCTCAAGGCCGCCCTCGGCGATGTTTACGATTACCCGATGCTGCACTACTTTCGTGCGTTCGAGCAACGCGCGAAACAAGTGACCTCCTCACGCGGCATTTGACAAACTTTGAAAGAATCACCCGATACCAACCACCTTGGGCAACCCGTGGGCGACCCGGCGCCGGACTGGCGCCCGCGCGAGCTTCCTGCCCGCACGCCGATGGCTGGCCAATGCTGCCGGCTCGAACCCGTTGATCCGGTCCGCCACGCGGGCGCGCTCTTTGGCGCCAATGCCCGCGACCGCACCGGTGCCATGTGGACTTATTTGCCTTACGGACCGTTCGAGTCAGCGGCCGATTACCGTGCCTGGATGGAGAAGTCCTGCCTCGGTGACGATCCGCTTTTTTTTACCATCGTCGATGCGGCCACGGACGCGCCGGTCGGACTTGCCGCTTTCCTGCGCATCGACCCGGCCAACGGCGTGATCGAGGTCGGCCACCTCGCCTATGCCCCGGCGCTGCAACGCACGCGTGCGGCGACCGAGGCGATGTATCTGATGATGGCCCGCGTTTTTGGTCTCGGATACCGCCGCTATGAGTGGAAATGCCACAGCCTGAACCTGCCCTCCCGTGCCGCGGCGCAGCGGCTCGGCTTTTCCTTCGAAGGCGTGATGCCCCAGTCGGTCGTGGTTAAGGGGCGCAATCGCGATACCGCTTGGTACTCCGTGATCGACAGTGAGTGGTCCGCACTCCGCGCCGCATTCGATCGCTGGTTGGCGGCGGAAAACTTCGACAGCGCGGGGCGGCAGCGGCTCAGTCTCTCCGCGCTCACGAGTCCGCTGGTCAGGTCGCCAGGCGGAAAGCGGGCGTAGGTGGAGCGGGAATGAGTGGCAGTTCCGATTATCAGCCTTAATTCCCCCAATCAAACGTGGATCCGCTGACTCATGCCGTCCTTGGAATCGCTGGTGCGCTGGCCGCCACGCGCAAAACCGAGAACCGCCGCGCGGGCGCGCTGGCCGGATTCGTGGCCGGCACGCTGCCGGACGCGGATGTTTTGTTGAGATCGCCCCACGATCCGTTGTTCGCGCTCGAGTATCACCGGCATTTTACCCACAGCGTCGCGTTTTCGCCAGTGATCATGCTTATCGGCGCCGGAACGGCCTGGCTGATTCTGCGCGGCTTTCGACAACGAGTGGCATTTACATCTCTGCTGCTTCCCGCACTCGTCGCGGCGTGGGCTCACATTGTTTGCGACCTGTGGACCAGCTACGGCACGCGTGTATTCTGGCCGTTCCGTCAGGATCGGCTGGCGCTCGACTGGATTTCAGTCATCGACCCGCTCATGACACTGCCGCTGGCCGCACTTTCGCTCTTGGCTGTTCTTCGCAAAAGCCGTCGCGCCGCCATCGCCGGACTCGGCTGGGTGGGGTTTTACCTGGCGTTGTGCGTCGTGCAGCAACACCGCGCCTCCGTGGCTCTGGGAAACTGGATCGCCTTCCGCGGTCACACGGCCGAACGGGTTTCCGTCAAGTCTTCCTTCGGAAATATCATCGTCTGGCGCGGACTGTACCTCGCCGAGGGAAACTATTACGCGTCTGCCATTCGCCCAGGCCGACCGGGCGACGTCCGCCTGATCCCAGGCGAATCCGTGCCGTTCCTTGCCGGCCCCGCGACCGATGACCACGACTGGCAGGGATTCCCCGCGCGCAGCACCGCCGTGCGCGATGTCCGACGATTCTATCATTTCTCGGGTGACTGGGTCGCCTGGAATCCGCAGGCCGGCGGCGAGGTGCTCGGCGATCTTCGCTACGCGTCCATGCCCGCCGAATTCAACCCGCTCTGGGGAATCGACCTCGACCGCGATAACCCGCAAAACCACGTCCAATGGGTGACCTTCCGGCGACTGAATCGGACGTCGTTCGCCCCGCTTTGGGCGTTGATCCGCGGGCAGGGGTTTTGAGGTCTAGCCATAAATCGTGGGCCGAGCCTGCGTGCCATGAGCGTCCAAAAAGTCTGCCAGCGCCTGGGAGTCGTCCGGATTCACGAAAAAACGTCCATACGGTTGTTGAGGGATCAAGACGGATCGCGTGCCGCCACATGTATTTTCACGTGGGTCGGTCCAGCAGGGCCCACAACACCAGGATCATCAGAAGCCCAAAAGTGCCGATAGTGCTCACGTAACGCCACTTGGCAAGCGATCGGGACTTCATGCGCCACAAGTCAATGCCCAACAAGACGACCAAAATTGCCCAGCCAATCGCCGCCTCCGGCCAGCCAAACACAAAATCCATTGCTTCGTATAGGGCCGTCGGCATTCCATTGCACCCGAATTTCCTTTTCTTGCCCGATCGGGCACGGTCCGCTAGGGGTATGGGGATGGAGAACGCTGCCAAAACGGCACCTGCCCTGCTGCGCGGCGGCCAGCCATGGCCATTGTCCGTGGCTGCCTATCGTACGTTGGGAGAGGCGGGGCTGCTGCCAAAAAACACGGAACTGCTCCACGGGTTCGTCTATACCAAAATGTCGAAGTCACCTCTCCATAGCTTCCTTGTCCTTCGGCTGCTCCGCCTGATGGCGGACGCCGTGGCGGAAGGCCTACTAGTCCGCTCCGAACAACCGTTGAGCTTCCCCGATTCCGAGCCCGAGCCGGACATTTCCATCGTCCAAGGGACGGAGCTCGATTACGTCGAAGATCATCCGCATTCCGCCGATTTGGTGGTCGAGGTCAGCGTGACCAGTCACGAATTTGACCGGTCCAAATTGCGCGCCTACGCCACCGCGGGAGTCAAGGAATGTTGGTTGGTGCTGGCTCCCGAGCAGCGGATCGAAATTTACCGAAAACCGGAGGCGGGCGCCTATCTCGAGCGCATCGTCCACGAAGCGGGCGACATCGTGACCAGCCCGGTCCTGAGCGGGCTCCGACTGTCCGTGAGCGAGCTTTTCGCCCGACGGTGACACCGCTACGGGCCGGCGCCCCTTGCCATCGTCAGCGGCAGCGAAGAAGCGAGTTCCGCTGATAAAGCCAAGGGACAATCCTACGGGCAAAAAGCTTGTTCAGGATGCTTGGAATCATCCTCGTCCACGTCCCTCGAAAAATCCGCTCCGCTACTGGACTCGCCCCCTCGCTGGTTGCCCACCCCGTCTGTCGCCGGTTACCTGTCCATCGTGCCCCGCCCGTTCCGGGCTGAATACTGAACACTGATTACCGACTACTGAATACCGACCTCCGACCTCCGACCTCCGACCTCCGACCGCCGACCTCCGACCGCCGACCTCCGTTAAAATTCCGCCTGCTCCAGGGCGCGGCGGCCGAGGCGGAGCGGGATCCAGGCGGCGCCGGCCGAGAGGGTGAGGCCGATGGGCAGGCCGGCATAGATCCACGGCGGCGGGATGAGAGAGTCGGACGGTGTGCGGTGGTCGAGCATGAAGGCGGCATGGAGCGGACCGGCCATGACGACGGTGGCGACGGTGAGAAAGAGGAGGCCAATGACCATGTTGATGGTGCCGTTCGGGCCGACGACGATGCGGGATGCGTCGGTTTCTCGGAAATTGGCCAGGCAAGCGCCCAAGCCGACGTTCAGGCCGCTCAGTCCGATGGCGACGGAGGCGATGGTGATGGCATGGACGAACACGGTTGGTCCGGGCAAGCCGAGCAGGAGTTCGCTGCCGACCACGATGACCAGACCGGCCAGGGTGGAGCAGGTGGCGGCGAAGGCGAACTTGCCGGCGAGGATCTGCCGCCGCCCGATGGGCATCAGTCCGAGAATCCAAAAGCGGCGGCCTTCGAGCGAGACCAGGGGAAAGATGAACCGGCTCAGCCCGGCGCATAACAGGACCGCGGTACCGGCGAGCTGGGCCAGACCGATGAGCGATAGATCAAACCCATCCGGAATGCGCGTGGTGAACGATCGGAGATTGCCGGCGCCCAGCGCCAGCATGAGCGCGAAAACCACCAGCAGCGCCCACTGGCTCGGGTCGCGGCGAAAACTGCGAAAATCCTTCACGACGAGCAGGCGGGTCGGTCGGTCGAGATACCTCACCAGCATCCCCATGATCCGGTCGAGCCAGTGACCACCCAAGCGCCCCCGGCGCCGCCCGCCGCCAGCCGTCTCATGGTAGGCCGCACGATACGTGCGGGCACTCAGGTGGAGCGCCAACCCGTAGGCCGCCAGGCCCGCGCCCCAAAGCAGGGCGAGCCACCGGAGGCTTGGACCAATCTCGCCGCGCGCCGCGGCGAGCAAGCCGGCGGTCATCCAGCGTCCTGGCTGCATCGGGTGGGACGTCAATGAAAAATGCCCGATGACCGCGCGCACTGCATCCGGGTTGGCGGCCGCGATGGCCTGGCGGGTGGAGGTGCCGACGCGATGCAGCCAGACGCCGACCACAATCATCAAGACGCTCCCGAGCACGCCCAGCGTCATGGCGCGGTGCCGCCGCGGCAGGCGCATCAGGAGCAGACAGGCGATGGAAGAGAGCGCGGCGGGCAGCAGCGAGAATCCGACCAAAAAGACCGGCAGCAGAAACAGATACCAGAGCGAAACTTGGGCCACCAGTCCATAGGCGACGAGGATGGGAAATCCCAACACGATAAACCCAAACGAACTGAACGCGGCGGCCGATTGGAACTTGGTGGCAAAAATCCTCCATGCCGCGGCCGGCGTGCTCAGCAGGAATCGCGCTTCCGCGCTGGTGAAGAGGCTGGCGTAAAGAATGATCCCAGTGGAGATCAGGAGCATGGCCCCAAGAGCGGAAAACAACACGTCAAATAGGCTGGCGATAAGTGAACCCGCAAACGTCGCCCGATGGCGCTCGATTTCCCGAAATCCCGCCCAGCTGAAACCGAAAACCATCAGCGCCAGCACGGTGGTGGAGGCCACCGGCGTCGCCAACCGCAGCGGGTGCTCCTGCCACAACGAACGCACGTGATTGAGCGCCTGCCGCCAGCGCAGACGCCGAAAGGCCCGGGTCTCCGGGTGCCCCATCATGAGTCGGCCTCCGTAATGCGCAGGAACACGTCCTCCAGACTCCCGTCGTGCGCGGCCTTCGCCCGCAACTCGTCCAGCGTCCCGCACCCGATCAACCGCCCGCCATGAATAATCCCAATCCGATCGGCCAACTCCTGCGCAATGTCGAGCGTGTGCGTCGAGAGAAATACCGTGGTGCCCGTGTCCGCCAATCGACGCAACAGTACCTTCAGCTCGCGGATGCTCTTCGGGTCCAGTCCAACCGTCGGTTCATCCGCAATCAACAGCTTCGGCTCATGCAACAGCGCCGCCGCAAACACCGTCCGCTGCCGCATCCCGTGCGAATACCGCTCGGTCAGCTCGTCGACAAATTCCCCCAGGTGAAACAACTCGATCACCTCGTCCATCCGTCGCGCCGCGTGCCCCGCCGGCATGCCGTATAACTCCGCGATAAACTCAAGAAATTCCCGCCCCGTCAATTTGTCGTACACAAACGGCTGGTCAGGCACATAGCTGATCAGCCGCCGCGCTTGGTCCCCCTGCGTCCGTAAATCGAACCCCCCTACCCTCACCGTCCCACCTGACGGTCGCAGCAGTCCGCACAGCAGCTTGATCGTCGTCGTCTTCCCCGCCCCGTTCGGGCCCAAACAGGCAAACAACTCACCCCGCGCCACCTGCAGCGAAAGATCATCCACTGCCAGGGTCTCCCCGTAGCGCTTCGTCACGTGGTCAAGGCAAATCATCGATCATCCAAAGCCCAAAGCAGCACGGCGAACACCAGCAATCCAAAGGTGCCGGTCGTGCTCATGTAGCGCCACTTCGAGAGCGCTCTGTATTTTATACGCCATAGGTCAATAACCAAGGAATGGAATCGTGGCGAATGGAATCGTGGCCACCCATTGTTCCAGCGCCTGTGGCAGGTCCAGGGGTTGCGTTGGTTGTCATCGTTCTAAAGGCTGTGGCTATCATGTGGATTCCCCGAATGCCCGAAAGCCCTCGTTGATTCAACCCCCTCATGAGTGGGTGCCCTCTCAAAAAAGTGGGTGTCCTCGATTCGCGGAAACCGGCTTGACTGCGCTGCTGGCATTGCTAGCATAGCAATATGGGATCGACGTTGACGATACGTAATTTGGATGAGGGGGTGAAGCAGCGGTTGAGGCTGCGAGCCGCGCATCATCAGAGATCGATGGAGGCGGAAGCGCGGGAGATATTGGCGGCGGCAGTGGTCGAAACGCCCGGCGTCACTCCGTCTATTGCCGTCCCCCGCACTGCGGAGGAAATGCGCGAGCGACTTCGGGCGGTCGCCGGCATCTGGAAAGGCCGAGGAACCACGGATGAGTTGATGCGCATGACCCGCGGCGAGGAGTGACGACCATGGCCGTGCTCGTGGACACCAACGTGATTTCGGATGTGATGCACGACGATCCTGTCTGGAGGCCATGGGCCGAAGCGCAACTGACGGCTCACCGGGGCGATTCGATCATCAATCCAATCATTTATGCCGAACTTTGCTGCCGCGCCATGAACACGGCGGAGCTGGATCTCTCTCTCGCCATGCTGGGCATCGGCTATGGGGAGGTTCCACGAGAGGCCTTGTTCCTCGCCGCCCGGGCCTTTCTGGTTTATCGCCGCCGCGGAGGGGCCAAGGCTTCACCGTTGCCTGACTTCTTTATTGGCGGGCATGCCGAAGTCTTGGGGGTGCCACTGCTCACCCGAGATGTGGACCGCTACCGTGCCTACTTCCCCAACGTGCCGCTCCTCTGCCCGTAGCCGTGCCGACGGACTTCGACGCCTCGGCATCATCTCATCTTCGTGTCGTGCCGGGCGTCCGACCCGTCCTCGCCCGGCTCACCTCGGGTCTGGCACCCTTCGTTCTGCGGCGTGGCCCGCGCCGGGTGGGCACTACGGTCCTCCAACCCCAGGTGATTGATCACGCGGTCCGGGGTGAAGTGCCGCCCCCGTACCGTCAGAATTCCCCTGTCATCGTGGCTCTTGACGCAGTGAGGCAGGTTTCGAACCCGCGAGCCGAGGGGCAACTATTCCGCGATCAGACGGAAGAACATCGAGCCGTCCTGGAGCGGAAGGAGCAGGCTGTTGGCGGTGGTTTCCTGCGTGCGCCACTCCGATTCCAGCAGCGTGGAGGAGGATTGAAGTTAAAACCTTGAACGGGCACTGGCCAAGAGGGTTTCTGCCCACCGGCGCCATGAAGTGGCCGATGGGCAGCTCAAATCGCCAACGAAAAAGGCTAGGTTAATTGCCGTTTCGCGAGGAAGGTTCGGACCCCACCAATCACACTAATTGCGCCACCAAGCAGCAGTATCGAGCCGCCGGTATCCGGCACCTGTTGCTCAGGCTGGCAATCGGTTTCATAAATCGTGTACGTACCAGACCAAATTGATGCCCACAGCAGAAGTTCCAAGGCCTTCGGCGGATGTGAACGCTCAATTCTCAACAAAATGCCTATTATCAGTCAGTTGCCTTGATACATGGGAACGCCCTGGGGACGCGCCGCCCGACCCGAGAACCATGGCTTCGGTCAATCCCTCCGATCGAGTGGGTGTCCCGCATGTGCGAGCTCCTAGAGCCGCTTGGCATGGTCGAGATTGCTCAAGCTTTTGTCGAAGGTCCCGAGCGGGAGGTGACCGGCTTTGCGCGTGATTTCCAGTACCAGGCAGTCGGAAAACCCAAGTGCGGGTTTGCGCTGGTAGTGCGCGAGAGCGGACGATACCACATCAGGATCCTGCAAGGTGAGAGTCGAGTGGTTGAGCAGCATTTTGCTTGCTTCCCCTAGGTGCCGCTCATCTGCCCGTAACGAAGGTGCCGGACGGCATCGCTGTGACGGGCGGTCGCGGCAGTTGACGGAAGCCGGAGATTTCATCAGGCTGGGCGCCCCGCGGCGCCCAGCCGCAACCGCCATCGCCATGCCCACCAAACCGACACATCAATTGACGCTCCACGACCGGCTTTCGCGGCTTGGGCTTGAACAGGCGCGGAAGCTGCTCGGACCGCGAGCGGCGGGGCTGCTGGCGAAGGCGGGGCGGGAGGAGATTGACATAACTACGCAGGTACTTTTTACCGCGGAACAATTTCAGGTGGTTTTCCCGCGGTCGAAGGTGGTGGTGAATATCGCGCTGAATCCGAGTTATCGGGACCGATTGCAGCTCGTATGCAGCCACGCGGATGAAGAGGGCGATTATTTTCGGGCGGCGACGATTGCCTTGATTTTGGAGGAAAAGCTGGCGCTCGGGCTCTCGGCGCCGCCGGACGAGAATACGCCATGGGAATTGCTGAGCGAAAGCCAGCTTGAGGAGCGTGCGATTGCGGAGCGGGTGCAACGCGCGCTCGACGAGGTGATGAAGATCAAGCCGGCGGACAGGGGGACACCGTGGACGGAATACGCCGTGACCAGCGCGCAAAGTGGCAAAACGTACCGGGTGGCGTTGCGCGGCCTGGACCGCGGGCAGGCGTATTGCTCCTGTCCTGATTTTCGCAAGAACCGGCTGGGGCTGTGCAAGCACGTGATCAAGGTGCAGGAGTCGGCGCGAAAACGCTTCGAGGCGAAGACGCTGGCCAAGCCGGCCGTGCCCGAGCAGATTGGTATATACGCGCGCTACGACGGCGACCTGCGTCTGGGCGTGGAAGTGCCACCGAAGCCTGATCGGAGGGTGAAGGGGCTGGTTGAAGCGTGGCACGGGCGGTTCGCCGTTGCGGATGCGGAAATAGCCGGACTCTTTGACCTGGTGCGACGGCTCTCGCAGATGGAGGCGGACTTTGTCGTGTATCCGGACGCCGAGGAAATCCTGAACCAGGCGATGCACCGGCACCGGATGAAGCAATTGGTCGCCGAGATCCGGAGCGATCCCGCGGGGCATCCGTTGCGTCAATCGCTGCTGCACACGGAATTGCTGCCATACCAACTCGACGGGGTCGCCTTCGCGGCGGGAGCCGGGCGCGCGGTCCTGGCCGACGAGATGGGGCTGGGCAAGACGATCCAGGGCGTGGGGGTGGCGGAGTTTCTGGCGCGCCATGCCGGGGTGCGCCGCGTGCTGGTCGTGTGTCCGGCGTCGTTGAAATCGCAATGGCGCGCGGAGATCACGCGCTTCTGCGACCGGGGCGTGCAATTGGTGACCGGCAAAACGTCGGAGCGGACGGCGCAGTACGTCAGCGGCGCGTTTTTCACGGTGGCCAACTACGAGCAGGTGTTGCGCGACTATCTCGACATCGAGCGGGCGTCCTGGGATCTGATCATTCTGGATGAGGCGCAGCGGATCAAAAACTGGGAAGCCAAGACCAGCCGCATCATCAAGAGCCTCCGCAGCCCGTTCGCGCTCGTCCTGACCGGCACGCCTCTGGAAAACCGGCTCGACGATTTGTACAGCGTGGTCGAATTCATCGACGACCGCCGACTCGGCCCGGCCTTTCGCTTCAGGCACGGCCATCGGGTGGTCGACGAGCGCGGCAAGGTGCTGGGCTACAAGAACCTCGATTCCCTGCGCGAACGGTTGCGTCCGATCCTGCTGCGGCGCACTCGCCAGAGCATTCGCCTCGACCTGCCGCCGCGCACCACGGAAATCGTCCGCATCCCGTGCACCGAGGAGCAGAAAGAAGTCCATGACGCGCACATGAGGATCGTGTCCACGATCACGCGGAAGGCGTTCATCAGCGAAATGGATTTGCTGCGACTGCAAAAATCCCTGCTCATGGCCCGCATGTGCGCCGACAGCACCGTGCTCGTCGACAAGGAGCCGCCCGGGTATTCCAGCAAACTCGAGCGCCTGAACGAATTGCTCGGACAACTCCTCGCCGAATCGGATCGCAAAATCATCCTTTTCAGCGAGTGGACGTCGATGCTCAATCTGGTGAACCCGGTGCTCGATCGACTCAAGACCGGCTTCGTCCGTCTGGACGGCAGCGTCCCGCAAAAGCAACGCAATGCGCTGGTGCAGCGGTTTCAAGGCGATCCGGAATGCCGGTGCTTCCTCACCACCAATGCCGGCAGCACCGGGCTGAACCTCCAGGCCGCCAACACCGTGATCAACGTCGACCTCCCATGGAATCCGGCCCTGCTCGAGCAGCGCATCGCCCGCGCCCACCGCATGGGACAAAAACGCCACGTACAGGTCTACCTCATGGTCACGGAGGGGACCATCGAAGAAAACCTGCTCGCCACGCTTTCGGCCAAACACGAATTGGCCGCCGCCGTGCTCGACCCGGACAGCGACCTGCGCGAAGTGCAATTGGTCAGCGGCATGGATGAACTGAAGCGCCGCCTGGAGGTATTGCTCGGCGCGAAGCCGGAGGGCGAGAAGGACGTCAGCGCCGAACGCCGCGTGGAGGAAGGCTTGGTGGCTCGACGGACGCGCGTGGCTGAAGCCGGTGGCCAGTTGTTCTCCGCGGCCTTTCAATTTCTGGGTGAATTGGTCCCCGAGTCCAAACCACCGGCCCCCGAAACCGTCGAGGCCTTCCGCCAAGGGCTGGCCGCCTGCACCGAGACCCAGCCCGACGGCAGCGTCACCCTCAATCTCAAACTGCCCAACACCGAGGCGCTGAGCACCATGGCGGCCGCTCTCGCGCGGTTGCTGGCGAAATGATCGCCGGTCGCCGTGGGCGCCAGTGGAATCGCCGCGCTTTTGATGCCGCTTCGGGGCGAGTAACGACACTCCACTTCAGGGAGGCGAGGAGGGCGTTGAGGTGAGACGCGCCGGGCGCGCAGGCATTGCCTAAACCGACTGACCGCGAGCCGCATTCAGGGCGCGGCGGGCTGAGGCGGTCTGGAGCCTTTTGGTGAGAAGGAGCACTGAGACGATCAGGAAGTGAAATCCGGCGATGGCGCCCACCACAGCGAACCCGATTCCCTGATTCATTCCCAAGAGCCGGAACAATCCGCTCCACAGGGCCATGTTGATCAGCAGGAACGAGCCAAACCGGACCCAGAGTGGCCATCGGTGAAACCTCCGGAGGGTGCGGAGTTTGTAATTGGAGGCCGAGGCGGCGTCCCGAATCTCGGAGACCAGCAGCCACTCGTAGACTTTGCCGCCCGGCCAGAACAGGATGCTGACGATGAGGAGCCAGAGGAAGAATCCCGCGACCAGCTTCATGGCGAAGACGAGGAGAATCAGCCGCCACGGCTGACGGAGAAGAACATAGCCCACTCCGCCCAGCCAACCGAACGTCCTGGATGGGATGCTGAAGAGTTGGTACACGAGGCTGCGCCGGGCCACGGCATGGAACAAGTCTCGCTGGAAGAACTTGTTGCCCGGCTCAAGGCGCAGTGCCTCGCGGTAGTGCGGCTCCGCCGCCGCCGGGTCATCGAGGTCCTGCAAATAAATATCACCCATGCCATTCCAGAGAGCCGCGTTCTCTGGCTCGAGTTCGAGCGCCTGACGGGACTCTTCCAGCCGGGTTAACGCGGAGACAGCGTCCCGTTGGTCGACCCCGTGGATTCGGATATGCAGGGCGGCGGTGTTCGCATCGTTGGGGTCGAGGTCGCGGGCGCGTTTGATGTGACTCTTCGCCGATTTCAGGTCGATTCGCTGCAAGGCCTCGACGGCCGCGAGCCGGTAGAACAGGGGATTCTGCGGATCCAGACGCATTCCTTCTTGGAGGTGGCGGCGGAGTGACCGCCACTGATGCAAAGCACAGGCTTGACTCGCCGCTGCCACCCAAGTGGCCGAATCCTCCGGGGCTCGTGCCCGAAGAAACTCCACGTGCGGTCCGGCCTCTCGGGGTTTGCCCATATCCAACAGGGCCGTGGCACGGTAAAAGTGTGCTGCCGGATCCTCCGGATCTCTTTGAAGCCACCGGGCGGCCTCCCGTTCTAGTCGCTCGGGGTTGCCGGCTTCGGCCAAAAGGCTGAGCGCCGTGACCGAGTCTGGAGTTGGCGGTTCTGGATTCGGCGGGCTCATGGGGGGGGCATCCACCGGCAGGCAGCGGGGCCAGCAGCAGACGGACGGAAGGCCCGAATTCGTTTAAAAAACACTAGGCCGGCCGCGCCTGCAACGCGAATCCCGTCACCGGACAGCCATATAGTTCCGTCTGGTGGTGCTCTCTGCGTGCTCCGTGGTTCATCGAACCCCGAGCATAGGATTAGCGTCGCCGCAGGTGGAATCGGAGGAACTGCTGACCGGCGCCGTATTGGCCGGTGTGAGGCTCCCAGGCGCCTGGGGCGAGGGACGATGACACCTGCGTGGTGGGCACGGCGTCGTCGGCGTTGGGGCGCAGCGGCCACGTGATGAGGGAGCGGCCGTCGGTGAGCACGGTGAGGGTGGGAGGCCCGGGGATGGACGAGGCATTGGTGTCGCTGGTCCCGAAGGCGTATTCGACGAACGCGGCAAAGCCATCCTGGTCCTGATCGGCGGTGGGGTCGCCAACGAACGCGATCGCGTCGGCGGTGCCAGGTGTCCCGCGGTCGGCGACACTTTCGCGCCAGGTGTCGTCGCCGGGATCGGGGGTCGTGCTACTGAGGACGCGGACCAGGGTGCGGCCGCCGCCGTCGGTGGAATCGATGTCGTCGCGGTAGCTGAAACGGAGGATTTCCTGGCCGTTGGCGGCGAAGAGGACGAGGCGTTCGCCGGAGTTGGAGAGGGCGCCGGTGAACGTGCCCGGGGCCATGACCAGGGCGTCACCGTAGCGAGAAGTCATGGCTTCGCGATTGCGAACGACGAGCAGGCGCGTGCCGGGCGCCATGCGGATGCCGGCTGGGAAGAGGTACTCGATCCCCTCGCCGTCGAACTCGGCCACTGCACCTCGCTCCGGGTCGTTCGCCCACTTCACTCCATTGGCCAAAGTGCCAGCCTGGCGTCCGGTCACCTGGTTCGCCGCGCTCTCACCCAATGTTTCGGCCAGCGTCCACCAGGATGGGTCGTCGCCTGCGCTCGCGAGGCGTCGAGCCAGTGTCACTCCCAATCCATCCGGCCCGGCCGGCCAATCGCCGGAATCTGCCTATTCCACTTCATCCATGATGCGGCCGTTCTGATTCCTCAGCCGAACTCGCTCACAAATGTTGTTCAAAATACCACTCAATGGACCGACCGATCCGGGAAGCCGCGCGGTATCGGCCGCCACCACCATTTGAGTCGCGCGGGACAGTGAATGTGCGCGGAAAGAGCCGGCCCGCGCAAGAATGGGAGAATAGGAATGGGACAAATAGGAAGAATGGGAAGAATACCGTGAAGCGCGACCGCCGACCTCCCACCACTGAACACTGACCACTGAACACTGACCACTGAACACTGACCACTGAACACTGACCACT
>JBJXFS010000226.1:0-3855 GCA_046155625.1 Verrucomicrobiales bacterium
GTACAGTCGCATACAATTGGCTGTAAATATAAATATTTGAATACTTTGAACACTTTACTGGCTACACAAATCGGCAAAACCAAGCAATTCTAAGGGTTCCATCCGTTTTTACAGGGAAGTCAGGCTATTCCCCGGGCAGTCACCTCAGGAATTCAAAAATACTGACAATGGTCCGCCGTCGCCGCGATGCCGGTGACGAACTCGGAAGGATCGATGATGCCCTTGGCTTCGGGGAGGAGGTTGGCGGGTGTGACGTCGAACGTCATGGCGGCGAGCCGGCAGGCGTGGAGCCGGACGCGGCCGGTGGCCTTGAGGGCTCTCAGGAAGTCATGGATTGAAGTGGGATCGCCGTCGCGGGAGAGGCGTTCGCGGAGCCAGTCTTCGCGGTGGGCGTAGCGGGGATCGATGCGCAGATCCTCGACCCCGTCTCGGGAAAGGATGCGGACGGCCCAGAGAACGAAGAGGACGTCGACTTCCACCCCGCGCCGTGCCATTTCCCAGGCAAAGGTCAGCGGGGTCAGGAGGCGGTCCCACGCATCATCGCGGATGACAATGGCAAGTTTGCGGAACTCGGGGCGAGAGGCGATCGGCGGAGCAATGGCTCGCGGGGTCGGTCGGGAGGTCAGGGAGGGGGTTGCGTGGGTGGTGGTCATGGTTGGGTCTGGTTGGATGGGTGAGGTTTTGGGCGGGTCAGGATAGGGCGAGGAGTGGGGATGAGGTGGCAATCTCGAAGCAGGCTTTCCCGATGGCGGCGAGGTGGCGCTCGTCGGTGCCGCAGCACCCGCCGAGCACGTGGAGCGCCGGAAGCTGGTCGCGCAGGGCGCGGTACTGGGCTCCGAGGGCGCGGGGATCGCCGATGTCGAGGTCCGGGCTGGCATCGAGTTCCGCGTGGCTGCGGCACGAGGCGTTGGCGCGGAGGCCGCCGAGGCGCCTGGTCCATTCGGCGCGCGGATCGAGCCGGCCGGCGAAGTGGGTGGGATGCGCGCAATTGATCATGTAGTAGACGGGCGGCACCGATGCGGTCGTGTCGATGGTGGTGATCGCGTGGCGCAGGTGATGGCCGTCGGGGAGTCGCCCATCGGTTTCGACGGTGAAGGAGACGACGGCGGGCACCCCGAGGGACGCCGCGGCCTCGGCGACCCCCCGGGCTTCGGGCAGGGAGGTCATGGTCATGGCCGTGATCAGGTCGGCGCCGGCATCGTGCAGGCTGCGGATCTGGGCGAGGTGGTAGGCCGCCGCTTCGTCGGCGCTCATGGCCGTACCGGCGGCATAGCCGTCGCCACGGGGGCCGACGCAACCGCTCACGAGCATGGGGATTTCAGGCGATTCGCGCCGTTCCCGGATCTCGTGAAGCAGCCCGATCGCGGCGCGGTTGGCGCGCTCCAGGCCGGACGCGTCGTAGCCGAGCCGGGCGCCCCAGTCGCGGTTGGCGCGCCAGGTGGCGCTTTCGAGGACGAAGCCGGTCCTGAAGCGTTCGGCGAGATCGATGTAGCGGTCGTAATAGGCCCGGAACCAGTCGCGTCCGTGGCTCGATTCGAGCAGGGGAAAGGCGGCGAAGCAGGGCAGATCGACGCCTTCATGGAAGACGAGGGTGGTTTCCTGACCGCCGTCCGTGAGGTAGGGACGGTCGATGGGGCGCGTGAGTGGCGAGAGTGAATGAATCATGAGAGTGAATGGATTTGGGAGACACTCTCTAGGCGCGAGGCGGCGCCTCACATTGCGAGGGCCGTGGCTTTGTGGGATGGAATCAGACGCCTGTTTTCCCTCAAAGATGCCATGAGACCGGCTTCTCGGGAAAGTAGCCGCAGGCGGATCCGGTGCGCACGGCATTCCCGAGATGGCGCCCGAGCGCGGGATGGACCTCGGCGATCTTGCGGATGGCGTGGCGGATCCGCCAAGTCACCGCGCCGCGAGCGCGGTCGGCCACACCCCCAGTCTGGCGAAGCCGGCCACCGAGTCCGGCGACGCGGGAGAGCTCGCCGAGCAGCGCGGCTTTCTCTTCTTCGAGGCGGGCCGCCCCCGCGGCATCGGCACGCTCCTCCGCTTCGACGAAATCGGCCTCGATTTCGCGGAGTCGCTCCCGGTAGGCTCGCAGGGCGGCGGGGTCGGCGCGCTCGAGGCCGATGGCGTGCACCTTTGCCCCGGCGAGTTCGGCCGACGAAAGCGCTTCGCCAGGCCGACTGAGGAGGAGGGCGAGGTCATGGAGTCCACGCAGGTCGGGCAGGGTTACGGCTTGGTGTTCGTAGACGAGGGTCCAGGCGGCCCCCTCCATGCGGAAGGTGTTGGCGATGGTCCAGGGGACCGGTTCCCGAAGGACGGGGCGTTCCCAGGATCCAGCCAGCCCCGCGCGGGTCACGCCGTTGGCGAGCAGCCTGGTGTGCGCGGGATCGCGAAATGGGTTGACGTGCAGCAGCCAGCGAAGCAGCTCGTCCTCCGAGCAGGAACGACCTCCGGCAATGCGGCGGGCGAAGTCGTCGCGGAACGCGCGCAAGTGGCGGGCCGCGTCCTCGTCGCGCCCGAGATGGGCGGAGGCCGCAGCGAGAAACGCCGGCGTGTCGACAATGACGTTTGGAGGCGATTTTGCCCCATGAGCGAGGCAATTTTCGAATCGGCCCAGGGCGAAATGCGCCACGGCCGCGAACGCGTGCCACCACGGCGGCCCCAACGGATTCAAATCAAGGGCGCGCCGGCTCAATTCGGCGCCCCGCTCCGCGTCGCCTTGCAGGGTGACGCCCAGGCCGAGCTGGATCAGGACCGCCGCATCGTTCGGGGCGAGCGCCAGGGCGCGCTCCAGCCGCGGCCCGGCCCGGTCGAACTCGCGGCGGTATTGTTCGATGCGGCTCAGGACGATCTGAACGCGGGCATTGTGCGGATCCATCGCCTCAGCCCGCAGGGCCGCTTCGTAGGCGGCAGCCTCCTTCTCCTCCCACTTCCCCCAGGCCTGGCAACTCCACTCGTTGAAGTGCGACAAGGAAATCCCCGCCTGAGCCTGGGCAAAATGGGGATCGATTCTCAGGGCCTGATCAAACCAGGCTCGCGCCTCGCTGTCGGCGTCAGGGCAACCGCGCTGCAGGAAGTCCATCCCACGCAGCCAGCATTCGTAGGCCTCGAGCGTCTCCGGAGGCCGGCGGCGGGCGCGGATCAGAAGCGTCTGGTCCACCCCCGCGGTAAGGGCGTTGACCACGCGGGCCGTGATCTCGTCGTGCAATTCGTGAAGCGGGCCTCCATCATAACGCCCGGCCCAGAGATGGCGCCCGTCCCGAACGTCCTCGAGCCGCAGGTTGATCCGCACCCCATCGCCCCACCGGCGGAAGCTGCCAGAGAGTCGGCAGAACTGGCCCTCGTCGTCACGGGTCTCCACGTAACGACGCGCCGACTCCGCCGATTCGACGGCAATCACCGCCACTTGCGGAAACCGCGCCAGTTCCACAATCAAATCCAGCACAAAACCCCGCGCCACACCTGCCCACGCCTCCTCCTCCGAAAGAATTTCGAATGGCGGCACCAGAAGTGTGACGGGCGGCCGTGACATGCGATGACGAGATTAATTCAGCGGATTTTCCAGGTAGGATAAACATCATTCAGGCTCCCGTTGCATTGCGGTATGTCACACAATGATACGGATCGCGACACCCGGTTTTTGATTGACGGCGCGAGAGAAAATGGGGTGCTCGATTGGCTCCCGCAAGATCGTTCTTCCCGGGCCGTTGGCCTGGGACTGGGGTTTGCCCATGGCGCGCCGTTTCAATCCGCCGCGCAATGACTTTGTGAAAGGGCTTCCACACCCTGCCTGGCACATCATCACACACCCTCCTGAATCTGAAACGGCAGTCTCGGGTGGGGGGGGGGGGGGGG
>JBJXFS010000235.1:0-32015 GCA_046155625.1 Verrucomicrobiales bacterium
GGGAGGGGGAGGGGGAGGAGGGCGGTGTGTGATGGCCGGGGTGGACGGATTGGCCACGGCAGAGGAGGGGGTGGGGTTGGGGATTCATGTGGCCGACTGTTGTGCGGTGTATGTGGTAGATGCGGTGAGACGGGCGGTGGCGTTGCTGCACTCTGGGAGGAAGGGGAGCGAGAGTGGGATTGTGCGGCGGGCGATTGAGTTGCTGGAAGAGCGGGTGGGGAGTCGCCCGGAGGATTTGGTGGTGCAATTGAGTCCGTGCATTCGGCCGCCTCGATACGAGGTGGATTTTGCGTCGTGGATCCGGCGCGATGCTCGGTCATGCGGGGTGCCGGCGGGTCAAATTCACGACGACGGGGTCTGCACGGCGTCGGATTTGGGGCGGTATTATTCGTATCGGGCGGAGAAGGGGAGGACCGGCCGGTTGTTTGCGTTGCTGGGAATGGTGGGTCATCCCGAGGGGGGCGAAGCGGGGAGGGGGGAAGCGGATTGGGATTCCCTGGGAAGGACGGAAGGATAAAGATCGGGCCTCGACGTATGGCAGCCTTGACCCACAGCCTGAGCGCACCCGCGAAGATCAACTTGTCGCTGCGGGTGCTTGGGCGACGGGGAGACGGCTTTCATGAATTGGAAACAGTGATGGTGCCGTTGGGATTGGCTGATGGACTGACGATGGAGCGGATGGGCGGGCCGGATGGGGTGATCGAGTTTTCATGCACGGATGCCGAGGTGCCGGGGGACGAGAGCAATTTGGTGATCAAGGCGCTGCGGGCCATTGAAAGCGAGTGTGGTCGATTGCCGGCGTTGCGGGTGAAATTGGAAAAGGCGATTCCGCATGGGGCGGGACTGGGGGGTGGGAGCAGCGATGCGGCGGCAGCGCTGGCAGGCGTGAACGACTGGTTGGCGCTTGGGTTGGCACAGGAAACACTCCACCGTCTGGCGGCGGGCCTCGGGTCAGATGTCCCATTTTTCCTGCACGGGAGTGCCGCTATTTGTCGGGGGCGTGGCGAAGTGATAGAGCCGCTTCCGGACCGGGGGCCGCGCCTGCCGGTCCTGCTGGTCAAACTTCCATTTCCCGTGCCGACGCCGTGGGCGTATGGGCAATGGGGGTCGGCGCCCTGCCTGCCGGATGTGGTTTACGATCCCCAGGTCATAGCCGGGGCTGGCGGCCGAGAAATCGTACTGGTCAACGATCTCGAACGGCCGGTGTTCGCGAAGCACTTGGTGCTGGCCACCCTCAAAATGTGGCTGCTGGAGCGACCGGAGGTGGCGGCGGCGCTGATGTCAGGATCCGGGAGCACGGTTTTCGCCGTCCTGCGCTCACCGGAGCCCGCACAAGGGGTGCAGGCAGCGGTGAGGGAGGCCTTTGGTCCGTGCCTCTGGTTATGGCAGGGGGAAACGGGATGAGTGAGGGCGGTTTGGAAAAGCGCCACGCGCTTACACGGCGAATCTTGGCATGGGCGAAAACCGCTGAATTCTGGGGTTTGTCCATGGTTCGTGCTTTTGGGTTAAACGGAACACCGCTTCAAACGAATGAGAGAAGGTGGCATTGAGGTGGGACGCGACCTCCCGGGCGTGTAGGCGGTGAAGGCGTCCCCCCTTGGATGGGTTTCCACTTCTCGAGTGAGTGTCGTTTGAATCACGACCTGGGAATGGTTCCCATTGGCGTGTTTTCCCACCTCACTATCTCTGGCTTTGGGCACCGATTGAGAAGGCGAAATGGGGCTTCTTTCACCACGCTCCCACCGCCTGCGAGCCCGGGAGGTCTCGTCCCACCTCCAGCCTCAAACTGAGGGGCCAGGGAGCGAAGCCCTGGGCTGGAATCGGGTGGCCCCTCGGGCCACTGCCGCCTTCGTTCGCATGGCCACCCATTGGGGCGGTTGCTTCAAGCCAGACGCGAAAAGCACGCGAAGAAAACCATGCCGTGATGCGCTTGCCTTAGAGCCGGTTCTTCCGGGTGGCGCGAATGGGACTGTCGGTATGGTGTATCATGGCTTCACCACTCCCCACCTGGGATTCACTGAATGTTTGCGCCCATCCGTTGCTGCAGGCCGGACTGACCCGGCTGCGGGACCGGGACACCACGTGCGACGCCTTTCGGCGTCATGTGCGCGAGATGTCGATGCTCCTCTTTGTCGAGGCGTCGCGCGACCTGCCGACGCAGGAAGTCAGCGTGAGCACGCCCCTGGCGGTGACAACCGGGCGCGCCTTGGTGCACCCGCTGGTGTTGGTGCCCATCCTGCGAGCGGGCCTGGGCATGGTCGATGGCATCTGGCCATTGGTGCCGACGGCCGAATTGGCGCACATCGGGATTTATCGGGATGAGGAAACGGCTTTGCCGCATCCGTATTATTCGAGGTTTTGTCCGGCCCTGCACACCGCCGATGTGTTCCTGCTCGATCCGATGCTCGCCACCGGCCAGAGCGCGGTCGAGGCCGTGAACCAGCTGAAGGCGCATGGGGCCACGCGGCTCAAGTTCGTCTGTCTGCTTTCGGCGCCCCCCGGTCTTGAGACGTTCCATCGGGCCCACGGGGACGTGCCGATTTTCACGGCGGCCGTGGACGAACGATTGAACGAGCAATCTTACATTGTGCCTGGGCTGGGGGATGCCGGCGACCGGTATTTCGGCACGATTTCCCCGTCGTGATGGGCTTACGCCACCGGGTTTTCCAGGCGCCCCAGGCCGGCGATTTCAATGGCCACGCTGTCTCCGGGCTGAAGAGTGAAGGAGGTCGGGGGGACAATGCCGGTTCCCGTCATGAGGTAGGCGCCGTGGGGGAAGTCATTTTCGCGAAAGAGCCAGGCGGCGAGTTCGGGCAGGGTGCGTTTCATGCGGTCGAGCGCGATGGCCGCTTCGAAGACCGGGCGGCCGGCGCGTTGGATGGTCAGGGCGATGCGGGTGTCGGGCGGGAGAGGCTCATCCGACAGGGTCAAGGCCGGACCGAGTGAACACGATCCGGTGTAAATTTTTGCTTGGGGCAGATAGAGTGGGTTTTCGCCCTCGATGTCACGCGACGACATGTCGTTGCCGATGGTGTACCCGATGAGGTGGCCGGCGGCATTGAGGGCGAGGGTGAGTTCCGGCTCGGGCACATTCCAGTGGCCGTCGCGGCGGATGCGCACGGGGTTGCCTGGCCCCACCACGCGCCGGGCCGTCGCTTTGAAGAACAATTCCGGCCGGTCCGCTTCGTAGACAAGATCGTAGAGCCGGTTGGCCCCCGACCCCTCGCTTTCTTCCATGCGGGCATCACGGCTGCGCAGGTAGGTCACTCCGGCCGCCCAGACTTCCTGGTTTTGGATGGGGGCCAGGATTTCGTCGGGCCGAGGTGCTTCCGCGCGCAGAGCCGCGGCGTCATAGGCGAGCGAGGCCGGTGTGTCGGACCGGAACAGATCGTCCAAGGAAAGTCCCGGAGCATGCGACCAGCCGTCGGTGGTGTGGAGCCGCAGGCCGCTGGTTGTGGCGTAAACGCGGATCATCGTGCGCCGAGGCCTCCAATCTTTCGGTTCATCGTGGAGTGAGTCTGGCTTCAACTCGCCGGGCTGTCGATGCCCATTCGATCGATCAGCGGGCCGGCGGCAGGCTTTCAAACGCGGCGAGAGCGACGGCCTCAGGGTTGCCGGCCGAGCCGGCGGCTTGGGTGGTCCGTGGTGGGTCTACCGCGGATGGGTCTTCCGGAAACACCATCGCCTGCATCCGCAAGCAGCCCGAATCCTC
This sequence comes from Verrucomicrobiales bacterium, assembly GCA_046155625.1. Lineage (GTDB taxonomy): Bacteria > Verrucomicrobiota > Verrucomicrobiia > Verrucomicrobiales > V1-33 > CAJBME01. The sequence continues at coordinate 3,713 of JBJXFS010000235.1, forward strand.
GACGGTAAGCATCCCAATCGGTGTGTGACAACCGGCTTGAAGCAGGCGGAGGAAGGCGCGTTCGGCGCGCAAGGCGCGCCAAGTCGGGGCGTGGGTGATGGCGGCGAGCAGGGCCTCGCGAGCCGTGTCTTCCCCAAAGACCTCCAGCGCGACAATGCCCTGGGCAGCCGCGGGGAGAAACCGGTCAGCCGGAAGCAGGGTGGCATGCAAGCCGGCGGGCAGGGGAACCGACGGGATGGCAGTGGAGGCGGACCACGGCGAGGCATAGTGGAGGCGATCGAGTCCGGCGCGGGCCAACACGAGGGCATCGAGGTCGGCGGATTCGGCGAGTTTTTGCAGGCGGGTGGGCACATTGCCGCGGATCTCATTGACCCGCAGGTCAGGGCGAGAGTGCCGTAATTGGCAGGCGCGGCGCACGCTGCTGGTCGCCACAGTGGCGCCGGAGGGTAGCGCGTCCAAACCGCCAGGCCGAAGCGATACCAAGACATCCTCCACGGCGGCTCGCGGGAGGCAGCCCGCGAGGCGAAACCCGGACGGCAGGTCGGTCGGGACATCCTTGGCGCTGTGGACCGCGACTTGAATCGTGCCCTCAACCAGGGCGGCTTCAAGCTCCTTGGTCCAAACGCCTTTGTCAGCCCCCGATTCAGGTCGGCCGAGCCGCAGATCCTGACGCAGGTCGCCGGTGGTCTGGATGACGCGGTGAGTGAACGAGCTCGATGGAGCGGCCTGGCGCAGGGCGTGCAGGACCATTTCCGTTTGCGCCATGGCCAGCGCCGATCCGCGGGTCCCCAAGATCATCGAGGCGTGGAAACCGGTTGAGATGAGAGCGAGCCGGCGGAGGCGGGCACAACCAGCGATCCCGCACCCGCTGGCGTCCACAATCCGCTTGGAGAGACGCCGAGTGCCCCGGCGATGGCGGTCACCTCCAGTTCAATGATTTTTTCGCAGCGCAGGATTTCTTTTTCGCGTCGGGCGCGGGCTTCGGAGGCCATGCCTTCGAGATGGTCGACGTTGTAGAGATAGACGTCGTCGAGGTCGCCGCACGCCGGGTGGATGTCGCGGGGTACGGCAATGTCGATAAGAAAGAGCGGGCGGCCGTGACGTCGGTGCAGGGCCGCGCGGACATGGTCGGGGGTAATGACATGATGGGGTGCGGCCGTTGAACTGATGACCACGTCGACTTTGATGACTTCGTCTGGCCAGGCATCGTAATGCACGGCACGGCCCCCCATTTCCGAGGCCAGCTCGACCGCGCGTTCGTACGTTCGATTCGCCACGATGAGGCTGCGGGCGCCCCGGCTCTGCAGGCTTTGCGCCGTGCGACGGCTCATGTCGCCCGCCCCCAGGATCATGACGGTGCTGTCCTTCAGCTCGCCGAAAATTTTCTCTGCCAATTCCACGGCGGCCCCACCGACTGAGGTCGCCCCCTGCTGAATCTGGGTGGAGGAACGGACGTGTTTTCCGACGCGGAAGGCGTGCTGGAACAACTTGTTGAGCGAGCGGCCGGTGGCACCGGCGCCATGAGCGACAGCATAAGCGCTTTTGACCTGCCCGAAAATTTCCGTTTCGCCCAGCACCATGCTGTCCAGTCCGCTGACCACGCGAAACAGATGGCAGGCGGCCCCGCCGTCGGAGTGCTGGTACAATCGCGCCGCATCCTCGCCCAATCCGAATCGGCGGTCGAGGCACTCCCGAACGGAAAATGGTTCCGGCCCGGCGGCGTAGACTTCGACGCGATTGCAGGTGGAAAGGAGGACGACTTCCTCGACGCCGGGCTGCGATCGCAGTTCCTGCATGACGGCCGGCACCTCGGTGTCGCGCACAGCCAGTCGCTCCCGGAGGGTGACCGAGGCGGTGGTGTGGTTCAGTCCGATGGCGATAAGCGGCATGGGTCAATGACGCGATACAATCCACAGCGTCCCGAGCGGAAGCAGGAAGATCAGGGCGGCCACCTCCGCCAGCCGGCGCTGAGGCCAGCCTTGGCGCCAATGATAAGCCAGGATCCCGAGGTATGCCGCCCAGACGGCCCAGCTCGCGGCAAGCTTCAGCGCCCCCGGTCGGGTTTCCATGAAGTACGCGCTGAGGATTCCGACGGACAACAATACGAATCCGACGTGCAGCAGGCCAATCAGCCCGCGCCCGAGGTTGCGGAGGGGTGGGAGGTTAAAGATCAACCGGTGGGGGTGACCGCTCTTGAGTTGCCGGTTTTGAAAGAGAAAAAGAATGCCCGCCGAGGCGGCTAGGGCGAATGCCGCGTAAGCAAGCAACGAAACGGTGGCATGCCACTCGAGCCACGGATCGATTTTCGGACGCGCCTGGAATATGGCATCTCCGGCTTTGGGCGGCACTGTCCCCTGAAGAATCAGGGCCAGCACCTGGAACACCCACACCATGGGCGCCGTGATGATTCCCATCAGCGAAACACGATAGGCGGGGCCAACCACCCAATACATCATCACCACTCCCCAGCTGATGAAAACCAGCAACTCCCAGGGCTGCGTGATGGGACACCGGCCCAGTTCCTTCCCCCGAACCGCCAGCACCCAGCACTGGCCCAGAAATCCCAGTCCCATCAATACATGGTGCGGCCACGTCGCCCGGTACGCCGCCGCCACCACGCGCGAAGCCGCCGCGGCAAAGGCGCCGAGGAAACACAGCGTAGACAGCATCAAAGCGAGTCGGTCAGGCTCAGGCATCAGGAAGTCCGAGGAAAAACGTCATTCTGCACCGGGTTTTGGCCGGATGCCAGTGGCGAGTGCGGGGGCGCGCGCGGCGCACGGGTATGGGGTAAGGGGTATGGGGGCTGGAGTAAGTGGGCTGGGGTAAGTGGGCTGGGGTAAGTGGGCTGGGGTAAAGTCTGGAGATAAAGAGGGACGGAATGCGGGCGGATTTTGAAGGGATGGAGCGTGAGGACGAACAAATATGATATTTTAAACACTTGGAACAGCCTTCCGACCTCCGACATCCGATCACTCTGGCGTGGCCCCACCACGCCCGTGGGGGAGCTTCCGATCCTTGCAAATTCCCACTTTCGCACGCGGCTGGCTGCATCAACAGTGGTGCGCGATGGCAGACGAGGATTTTGGACGAGTCGAATCGACGCTGGCGAGCACGTTGCGCAGCCTGGCGGACGGGGTGGTGGCGGCCGACTTGGGGGGAGGCGTTATTTTCCTGAATCGGGCGGCGGAGGAAATGACCGGCTGGCCGGCGGCGGAGGCCGGGGGAAGGCCGTTGTCCGAAGTGTTCAAAATTTCCCATCCATCGGGCGAGTCGGCGGAGTTTATTCGCTTGGGGGGCGGCAAAGGGGCACGGGCGCTGATGTTGACGCGGAGGGACGGGCGGCACATGCCCATCGAAGACACGAGCGCTCCCATCCGCGATTCGGACGGCAGCTTGGCGGGCCTGGTGATTTTATTCCGGGCGCGCGACGCATCCGCGGCTCGTGCCGGGGACGGGTTGACGGAGATGCCGGATGAGATCTTGGAAGGGCTGGCGGAACCGATTTTTTGCCTCGATGGTCAATGGCGGTTTACCTATGTCAATGCGCCGGCGGCGGCGGCTTTTGGGGCGTCGCGGTCGGCGCTGATCGGACGCGTGCTGTGGAACAAATTTCCCGCGTCGGTCCACCGCAAACACTACCAGGATTTTTGTTCCGCGTTGCTCAAGCGCGAGCGGCGAACGTTTGATCTCCATGACGAAGCCAGCGGACGATGGTGGGAGGCCAGCATCAATCCGTTCAACGACGGCCTGATCGTCCTGCTGCAGGACGTGACCGATAAAAAGGCGGCCGAGGAAGGGGCGGCGCGGCTCGATCGGTTGGAATCACTCGGGTTGCTGGCGCGCGGGTTTGCCCACGACTTCAACAACCTGCTCACCGTCATAGTCGGCAATGTGTCATTGGCGCAGGCGCGACTGGGGGGGGATGTTCCGGTGCGCCGTGATTTGGAGAATGCGCGCGTGGCCACGCAACAAGCGCAGGGGTTGGTGCAGAATCTTCTGACCTTCGCGCGGGGTGGGGCGCCCGTGCGGCGACGCCTCGGGCTGGAAGCCTTTGCGACCGAATTTCTTGGCTCGATTGTGACGCCAGAGGGCATCCGGCTGCGCAGTGTGCTCGGCCCGGACCTGGGTGACGTCGACTGGGATCCGGCGCAAATCCGGCGACTGCTTTCGAACTTGGTGCGCAACGCGGAGCAGGCGATTCCGCGCGGTCGTGCTGGGGAGATCTTTCTCCGGTTCTTTGTGAAACGATCGGCCAAAGAAGCGTGGGCCACGATCGAGGTGATCGACAACGGCCGCGGCATCGCCGAGGAGAGCCTCTCGAGGATTTTCGAGCCGTACTTCACCACGCGCGGCGACGAGAATGCGAGTGGTCTTGGCTTGACCGTCTGTGAAAGCATCGCGCGGGGGCATGGCGGTCGGATCGACGTCCGGTCGCAACCGGGGCAGACGGTTTTTTCCGTCACGCTGCCGGCCCTCGGCGTGGTGGTGGCCACAACAGTGTCCGGTGGGGCAGATCGCCCGCAGCTGGAAATGGGTCGCGCCCCCCGCGTGCTTGTGCTGGAGGATGAACCGATGATCCGCCAGTTGTTGTGCGCTCAACTTTCGGCGGAAGGATTTTTGGTCGAGACAACGGTGGACGGGGCCGCCACGCTGGAGCGCTATCGGGAAGAATTGAGCCAAGGGGATCCGTTCGACCTGGTGATCCTCGATCTGAGCATCCCGTCAGGCCAGGGAGGCAAGGAGACAATGGAACAATTGCGGGCGTTGCACCCACATGTCCGGGCCATCGTGTCCAGCGGTTATTCGGATGACGCGGTGATGTCGCGCTACATGGACTATGGATTTCGCGCGGTGCTGCCAAAACCTTATGACCCGGCCGAGCTGGTGGCGCTGGTGAACGAGGTGCTGCAGGACTGACCCCGACGATCCCCCCCTTGCCCGTGCCGCGCGTCGCCAGCTATTGCACCACGTTCCTCAAGCCCGAAATGCTCCACATCTACCGGCAAGTGACCGGGCTGCGGCGATGGGAAACGTTTGTCCTCTGCCGCGAGCGGCAGGAACTCGAGCGCTTTCCGTTTGCCGATGTGGTGATTCCACCGCGGGTGCGGTCGAATTTCCTGCGCCGCGCGTGGTTGAAGTACGTCCGCCGCGAACCCGCCATCGTTTACCGGGGTGAGTACGGCGCGCTGGCGCGGGTGCTGGAAGCGCGGCACGCGGATCTCCTGCACGTGTACTTCGGGCACACCGGAGTGCATCTGCTGCCATTCTTGCGCCGGTGGCCGAAACCGGCCGTGGTGAGTTTTCACGGGATGGATGTCCAAACGCGCGCCGATCGCCCGGGGTACGAAGCTTCTTTGCGGGCGCTGCTCGCCGAGATTCCGCTGGTCCTCGTCCGTTCGGAGTCGTTGCGGGACAGGGTGCTGGCGCTGGGCGCGGCGCCGGACAAAGTGCGGATCAATCGAACGGGCATTCCGCTCGAGGCGTTTCCCTGGGCGAAACGGGCGCGGCCGGCTGACGGCGGCTGGCATTTTGTCCAGGCATGCCGGCTGATCGAGAAGAAGGGGTTGGCGGTGTCGCTGCGAGCCTTTGCGCGATTCGCCGTGTCGCATCCGGCCGCGCGGTTCACGATTGCCGGCGAAGGACCACTGCGGGAACCACTGGAACAACAGGCGAGCGATCTTGGCGTGGCCGACCGTGTGGCGTTTGCCGGCTTTATGGACCAGGCGGCGCTGCGCGACTTGTACCATCGCGCTCATGTCTTCCTGCACCCGAGTCAGATGACGGAGGACCAGAATCAGGAGGGTATTCCCAATTCCATGCTCGAAGCCATGGCCACCGGGCTGCCCGTGATCGCCACTGAGCATGGCGGGATTCCCGAGGCGGTGCGCCATGCCGTGACCGGCCTGCTCGTGCCGGAGCGAGATGAGGTCGGTGTCACGGCCTGCCTGGCACGGATCACGGCCTCCGCGGGCGAGTGGGAGGCGATGGGACGCGCGGCCGCCGCCGACGTGCGCGAGCATTTTGAGCAGGCCGCGCAGATCGCGAAGCTGGAGGGGTTTTATGACGAGGCGCTCAGTACACGCCCTCGATGACTTTTTTCTCCATCGCGCCGAATGGACGCACATCGCCCACGCCGTCCCACGCGTACCTCTCGCTCGGTTCACGGCGGATCGCCTCGTCCCGCTCGAGGAAACGCGGCATGAAGAATTCACGCGTCAGCGTAGTCAGCTCGACCCGGCCGTACTCGCCGTACGGCCGGGTCACCGCCGTGTCCTTCGGATCGACAATGCGCAGGATGGCGCGCGGCTGGGGCGCATAATAGGTCACCGAATACCCCTTCGACGGCAGCTCCCAGGGCAGCGAACACGCCAATCCCATCAGCGTGTTGCCGTAGGTCGGTACGAATCGCGTCTTGTTCTCGCACACCTCCTCGACCAAAAACCGCACCGTCTGCGGCGTCATGCTCGTCCCACCGCAGAAGACCCCCTTGATGCCGCAACCGGGGATCGACAGCCGTTCGGACAGGCTTTCGAGCAGCTTCGGCGTAGTGAACAGACATTCGATGTTCCGGTGCTTTAGCATCTCGACCCCCTGGTCGATCACGTGCTTCTGGTAGCGCTCGACTTCGTCGATCTGGCCGCGTCCAATCAGTTTTTTCACCCAACGGGGGTCGAGGTCGACGAAATACGTGCTACCACCGCGATAGGCCGCCAAGTGCTCGATGGCCAACCGGAGCCGCCGCGGCCCGGTCGGGCCGAGCATCAGCCAATTGCTGCCATTCGGGAAATACTCATCCTCCAACTGGTGGGAAAACTGCTCATAGTCGTGCTTGTAGTCGTCCCACCCGACCCGCTGCTTCGGCAAACCGGTCGTTCCACCTGTCTCGAACACGTTGAACGGACGGCCCGCAAACGCCTTGGGCACGAACCGCTCGTTCTTTTCATCGCGCAGCCAGTCGTCCTGGAAATGCTCGAACCGCACCATGTCCTCAACCGACTTGATCTTCTCGCGCGGATCCCAGCCGGCCCGGTCCATCCAGTCGAGCCAAAACGGACAGCCTGTCTCCGGGCTGAAATGCCAGTGGATGATATCGCGCAAATGCGCGTTTAACTCGTCGCGGGCTTCGGTGGCAGTCATGCAGTGTGAGGTGGTGGGGAATCGAAGATGTAGAGAATTCCGCGCCCGTGTCATGCGGGTTCTTGTCGCGGCCTCAGCCGACTGCTGAGCTGTCTCCAATCCACCGCTTTTTGGCTTGCGATGATCGCTCACCTGTGATGGTGACATTCTCAAAGGTCACGGTGATGCCATTGAGCTCACATCGGACGGAGACGTGCTGGCCGGTGAAGCGACTCCGGCCTGGATGGTATGCACGGTGAAGGTGGTCTGCTCGAGCGATTGCCGGGCCAGATCGAGCATGTGGTGGTGGTGGGTGAACAGGAGGACCTGGCAGTTGCCGGACATTTGGTGCAGGGCGCGGAGGGCGTGTGTCGCCCGCTCGTCGTCGAAGTGCACCAGGAGATCATCGAGGATCAATGGCATCGGGTCATGATCCTCGAGGTGAAGCTGCAATCCGGCCAGCCGGAGTGCCAGGTAAAGCTGGTCCCGCGTTCCTTCGCTCATCCCCGCCACGGGCACTTCCTGGTGGGACGCCGCGCCGGCTCTGCGCCCGGCGATGGTCGGTTCATCACCGTCGGCAAACGTCGTGATAATTCCCTTGAATCCACCTCCGGTCAGCAGGGCGAACCAATGGCTGGCCTTGGACAGGAAAGGCCCCTGATTCTGCTCGCGGAATCGGTTTATTTGTCCTTTGAGCAGACCGAGGGCCGCCTGCAAGTCGATGTATCGCCGGGCGTCCGCCAGCATGCGGCCTTCTTCAAATTGCGCCCGTTGTTCGCTCCGCGCCGCCGCGTCTCCGGCCTTTTCCAGAACGGCCTTTTCAGCGGCAACGGTCTGCCGTTGGTTCCACGCTTCCTCCTGTTGTTGCTCCACATCGGTCAATTCCTGCGCCAGACCCGCCAATTCACCCTCAAGTCCGCCCGGATCTTCTTCGGCAACCCGGACGATGAAGGCATCAACTGCCTCGCCCCGGGCCAATCCCGCCAAGCTCTCCCGAAAGTGGGCGATGTTCCGGCGTCGCTCGTGCGCCCGTTCGAAGTCCGAGGAGAACCCGTCCGCGGCGGCGGCACTTGACAGTCCGGCCCTGGTCAAGTGAGCGGCGAGCTCCGTCTCCAAAGCCGCGTGTTCCCGCAGTGTTTGTTGCCGTCGTTCGTTTTTCTCGGTTTCGATTTGGTGGAGCGAGTCGAGGTGTTGGCGCGCCTGCTGCGCGGCGACCAAGGCCGTCCAGAGACCGTGGGCGAGGACCTCCGGTGTGGCACGGGAAAATCCCGCACCATCGGCGGCTTCTTCAACCCTGTTTTCGAATTGGGCGATGGAGGCATCGAGTTGACGGACGGCACTCTCCACGGCTCTGAGGCGGTCGATTTCGCGGAATAGGTCGCGTCGCCCGTCCAGGAGATCCATCGCTCGGGCCGGGGACAAGTCCGCTGGTATCGCCAACGCCACGGCCAGTTGCCCCCACTGGTTTCGCACGGTCTGCAGCTCGGTCCGCCCTGTTTCCAAGGACTCCTGAATCGACTTCAGTTCCTGCGCGTCGTCGAGATGGCGCTTCTCGTCCGCGAGTTGATTCGCCCTCGCCAGTTGCCCGCGCTCGAGTTCCTCATCCAAGCGGCGGCGGAGAACGGCGAAGCCGCTCTGTCCGCCACGCAGCCCATCGGCCATGGCCGCCCTGGTTGACTCCACCGACTCCTCGTCCGCGGCGAGGGTCTGACGTTCCGTCTCGAATTCAGTCCAGGCGCGGCGGAATTCCCGCCACGCCTCACGCCAGCCGAGCATTTCGGTCGGGGTTTGGGGCGTGATGCCGCAGGGCTGCCAGGCACTGGCCCATTCCTGACGCAGTGTATCCTCCTGTTGCTGCAGCTCCGTCTGGCGGGACTCTTCATCCCGCAGCTTTTCCGTCAGCGTGGCCAACTGCAGCCGTTTTTCCTCCACCTGCGCCACCGCGCTCGCTTCCGCGCGAAGGCGGTCGGAAATCTGATCCGCCCGGCTCACTGCCTCTGGGTAGGCATCCTCCAGTGGCCTGCCTGGTTCCAATTCCTCCACGGCTCCCTCTCCCTTCCAATCTTGCAAAACCAACCGCCAGCCGCGATCTCGATGCTCCCGGGCGTCCGCGAGTTGCTGGTGATCAGGGATGTTCTTCAGACGCAATAAGTTGCTGATCTCCGTCTCCTGATCCTTCTTTTGGCCGCGAATCTGTCCGACTTTGTCGTGGCTGGCGCGGATGCTTCGTTCGACCTCCTCCCAGCGTGAGCGGAAGTGATCCAGAGAGGCTTTGGTTGGCACCGGAAGCTCGCTGGTTTGCTGATAGTTATTGGGAGCTCCGACCAACTCCCGATGAAGATCGGCCAACGATTGATTCCGAGCCTGAAGGGCCTTCCGTCTGGCTGGAAGATGAGCGGCCTTGTCCTGCAAGGCGGTGGCTTGTTCATGGAGTGACTTGAGGATGGCCAGGCGCGTCTCATCCACCGCAACTTTTTCGCGATCCCGCCTTTCGATATTTCGAGCCAGTTCCGCCACGCGCTTCTCAGCCAGTGCCACATTTTCAGCAGCGTGGTTTAGGAAGTCCGCTCTTTCACGCGCTTCCGCGTACTGGATCTGGGTGAGGCGGAACGATTCGAGGTTTTCGATGGCCTCGCCGATGCCGAGGTCGCGGCACATCTGGGCGATGGTTTCCCTGACTGTTGCCGCTTCCGCCTGTTTTTCGAACCGTGCGGATTTGTTGGCGGTGAATACTCCGAGCTGGGCGTGAATCTGCTGGATGCTGGATTCCCACTCCAACACCGCTCGATTGGGGGTGCAGCCGGCCATCTTCTCCCGGATGGCGGCCAGTTCGGCATTCAACTGCTGAACCTCCTTTTCCTTTGTCTCAGAGGCGGTCCGAACCTTCAGCAGATCGCGGGCAAAGGACTCCGGCAATCCCTCCATGGCGGGCAGGGCGGCCAGTTGTCGTTCGTGTTCGCGGAGTTTGCCCACCAGGGCCAGGGCATCCCGGCAGCGCAGCAGCCAGGTTGTGCGGTTGGTAAGTTCTTGGCGGCGCGATTGCAGGTCGCTCAGGCGCGCTTCGACTTCGTTGAGTTGCCGTTCGATTTCCTCCCAGTCTTCCGGCTTCACCAGGGCTTCTTTCTTTCGGCGCAGGTGCTCGGCGTGGGCATGCAGGCTCTGACGAAGACGCCGCTGAGCCTTGCCGGAGAAAATCTCGGCCGCTTCCTTTTCGAGATCGCGGATGACCACGTCGACCGGCGTTCCGCCCAAGCTGGCGGAAAACAACGCTTCACCCAGACGACCATGGCCACGCAGCAGGGCATCAGCACCCGACCGCAGTCCCGTGCCGTCCAGGCCGAACATGCTGTCGAAGTAAGCCGCGTCCACATCGCCGAGACACTTCGTCAACTCGGAATCGGGAAGCGGTTGGGCGCGATCGTCGAGCAGGGTGTTTTTGTTTCCCTTGCGGCGCTGAAACCTCCTCGCCTGACCACCGGGCATTTCCAAATCCGCCGCGATGCGCAGTTGAGAATAGTCGTGCAGGAAGTTGTCGGTGCTTTGGCCGGGGATGCCGAACAGCAGGCCGCGGATGGCGCGCAGCAGACTGCTTTTGCCGGCCTCGTTGGGGCCATAGATCAAGTGCAGGTCCCTGGGTCCTTGGGGAAGGGACAAATGGAAATCGGTAAACGGGCCATAGGCCTGAATGTGCAGGCGGGAGAATCTCATACATCACCTCCCTTCGTGGTCAGTCGATTGAGAATCATCTGGCCGGCAATTTGCATGAGCCGAGCCCGGCCTTCACCGGCGATCTCCGCCTTCAGGAACTCGCGCAGGACCGGCGGCAACAGCTCCAGCATGGCGGTTATTTCGCCCGGAAGCGTCTCATCCATGGATCCGTGCTGAACCGTCTCCACGACCATTTTGGTGAGTTGGTCTCGCCCGGCCAGCGCCTCGAGACTGACCGTCGGCGCCGTCTCGACCCGCACCTGCTCGATCCAGAGGCGCTCCTCGCCCAGTTCCTCGACGCAGGCGTCAATTTCCGCCTGCAGGCGGTCGGGTCGGCTGTGCAGCGCGCTATGCAGATCGGTGACTCCCTTGACGATGAGGCGCACGGCCAGGAGCCGTCCATCCGCGGCATAAATTTCCCGGACGAGGGCGCGTCTGGCTTGCATCGCGATGTCTTCCACCGTCCCGAGATCGGTGGCGTCCACGGTCGCCACCGCCCACCGGACCACGTCCAAGGCGTGCCATTGGCAGTCCATGACCGTTTGGGTGTCACTGACCGACACGAGACGGCAGCCTCGCGCACCGCACTCCCTGACGCTGCGCCCCTGGAGGTTGCCGGGATACACTATCCAGGGGTCTTCGTGAATCAGGTCGGGCTGGTGGATGTGGCCGAGAGCCCAGTAATCATAGCCCTTCTCTATCAATTCATCCACCGAACACGGCGCGTAGGTGTCGTGCCTGACGTCGCCCGCCAGGCTGGTATGAAGGAGGCCGAGATTGAACGATCCAGGAACCGGGGCCGGATACCGAGGCACCAAGTTCTCTGGCACGGCTCGGTTGGGAAAGCTCATGCCGTGCACGGCCACGGGCAGGTCGTGCAGTTCGTGGGTTTCCGGTGACCGGCTGGAGATGACGACGACCCCCTCGGGCAGGGAGAGCTTGCGGCTGATGACCGAGGCCGCATCGTGGTTGCCGGAGATCAGGAACACGCGAATGCCGGCCTCCCGCAGTCGGACCAATGCTCCGCGGAAGAACAATCCCGTCTCATACCCCTTCCAATCTCGATCATAGACATCGCCGGCGATGACGACAAATGCCACCTGCTCCGCGATGGCCAGGTTGATCAGGTTTTCGAAAGCACGGCGGCTGGCGCTCAGTATGGCGTCCACCGCGGCTCCTTCGCGGCTGGCCAGCCCGATCATGGGGCTGTCTAAATGCAGATCAGCGGTGTGCAGGAAGCGAAACATTCAGGGTGAGGCGGCATTCAAGCGACGACGGCGTGAATGACCTCACCGGCCACGTCGGTGAGGCGGAAGTGGCGGCCGTCGTGCAGGTAGGTGAGTTTTTCGTGGTCGATGCCGAGGAAGTGCAGGATGGTCGCGTGGAGATCATTGACGCTGACGCGGTCGACGGCGGCCTTGTGGCCGAGCTCATCGGTATCGCCATGGTGGACGCCACCCTTGGCGCCGCCGCCGGCGAGCCAGTAGGTAAAGGCGTGGGGATTGTGGTCGCGGCCGGGTTTGGCGCCTTTTTGCGAGACTGGAAGGCGTCCGAATTCACCGCCCCAGATGACGAGAGTTTCGTCGAGCAATCCGCGCTGGTCGAGATCGGCGAGCAGGCCGGCGATCGGTTGGTCGGTTTCACCGGCGAATCCGCGGTGGTTGCCGACGATGTCTTCGTGGCCGTCCCAACTGCGTTGGTTTTCCATGCCGCCGGAGTAGAGTTGCACGAAGCGCACGCCGCGCTCGACCAGGCGTCGAGCCATGAGGCATTGAGCGGCAAAGTGGCGGCAGTGAGGCTGGTCGAGGCCGTAGAGTTGTTTGATGTGGGCCGGTTCACGTTCGACATCGAAGGCATCCGGGGCCGTCGTCTGCATCCGGTAGGCCAGTTCGAAGCTTTCGATGCGCGCATTCAACGCCGTGTCCGCGGGCGTGCGGGCCAGGTGATGGCGGTTGAGGCGGGCGAGGAGGTCGAGTTGGGCGCGCTGGGAACCGCCGGCCATCCCGTCTGGCGGCCGCAGGTTGTCGATCGGGTCACCTTTCGGCTTCAGCCACGTCCCTTGGTGAATGCTGGGGAGGAAGCCGGCGCCCCAATTGCTGGCATGTCCTTTAGGCAGGCCGCGGTCGAGCGGATCGCTCATGACGACGAAGGCCGGCAAGTTGCGGCTTTCGCTGCCAAGGCCATAGGTGGCCCAGGCCCCGACACACGGCAGTCCCATGCGTGTCGAGCCGGTATTGATCATGAAGAGGGCGGGGCTGTGGTTGTTCGACTCGGTGTGGCAGGAGTGGAGAAAGGCCATTTTGTCGACATGACGCGTGAGGTGGGGAAAGAGCTCGCTGACCCAACTGCCGCTCTGCCCGTGTTGAGCAAAGGCGAATGGCGATTTCATAAGCGGGCCAACCGATTCAGTGAAAAACCCGGTGGAGCGGTCGAAGCCGGCGAGTTCCTGGCCGTGGCGGCGGGTTAACTCGGGCTTGTAGTCCCAAGTGTCGACCTGACTGGGGCCGCCATTCATGAAGAGCCAGATGACCGATTTGGCACGAGGGCGGAAAGGCGAGGGACGGGCGTCGAGCGGATTGACTCCGGCGGCGGCGGGCTGGACGAGCAGGCCGGACTCTTGGAGCAAGGCTGCCAAGGCGAGGAATCCGGCGCCGTGGCCGGACTGGCGGAGCCACGCGCGGCGGCTGACGGGTGATCGGTTAATCGACATAAATGAATTCGTTGAGGCTGAGGACAATCTGCGCGAAGTCGGTGAGGGCCAGCGAGCGTGGGTCGGGTGCGCGGGCGGCGCGGTGGCGATCGGTCTGGGCATCGATGAAGGCGGTGGCGTCAGCGAGTTCAGCCGCGCTTGGCAGCCGGTTGAGGGCGATCGAGTAGGCGCCGATGACGGCCTGGCTGGACGAGGTGGTGGCGTCTGGCGCGAATCGTCTGGCGAATTCCCCGGCCCACGCGCGCGACTGCGGGCTGTTCATGAGGAGGAGGGCTTGGGGGGCGACGGTGGTCGTCTGTCGCTGGCCTTGACTGACCAACGGTTCCGGGGCATCGAACGCCTGGAGGGCCGGAATCATCTGGCTGCGTTTGACCGTGAAGTAAACACTGCGGCGCCGGCTCGCCGAGTCGAGCGTGCCGGGACCGAACATCGTGGGATCGAGCGTGCCGGACACGAAGAGCAGCGAGTCGCGCACGGCCTCGGCTTCGAGCCGCCGCGGCAGGCGGCGCGTGATCCATACGTTTTCCGGGTCGGTGGATGCGACACCCTGCGGGGAGCCGGCACCGCGCTGGTAGGCGGCACTGGTCATGATGAGCTGGTGGACGGGTTTGAGCCGCCAGCCATGGCGGACCAGGGTGTCGGCGAGGTACTCAAGGAGGTCGGGATGCGATGGCCGGGCCCCCTGCAGCCCGAAATCGTTGGGAGTCGTGACCAGGCCGCGGCCGAAATGGTGTTGCCACAGACGGTTCACGATGACGCGCGCGACGAGCGGACCGGCGCCGTGATCCACATCGGTCATCCAGGTGGCCAAAGCACGGCGGCGGCCGGAAAACCGGGCTCCTGGCGGCGGTTGCCACTGCCATCGCCGCTCTGCCTCTTCCGGATGGCGGTGCAGGACTTGGAGAAATCCCGGTGTCGCCACTTCCTGTTTGAGATCGGTGCTGCCGCGCGCCAGGACATGGGTTTCCGCAAAAAAGTCCGCGCCCTGCGTGTGCATCCGCATCGGCGGATAGCCTTCGGCACAGACCAGCACCTTGGCCAGCTTCGGCTGCGGCGCTTGTTTGTCATGATCGACCAGTCGGCCGTGGAGCACCTGCCATTCGGGATCCGTTGTTTTCCACCAGTTCATCAGGGAATTCCGATCCGCGGCCGTGAGGGCGGAAATCCCATCGACCCGGACCGCGGCAAGCGAGGCTGCGATGGCGGCCGGCACCGCTTCTCCTTCCAATGAAGGGTTCGAGGCGCTGGTCACAGCCAGCCGCGGCCGACCGATGTTGTGGCGCGTGTTGACCGAAAACTCCAGACGGATTTCCAGCGTGATGGCGCTCTCGGTCCCGATCGGATCGGAAAAATCGAAGACAGCCGCGTGTGAGCGCCCGAATTGTGGGTCGACTGCCCATCCGCTGCTCGGGTTTTGATCGAGCGCGGCAGCGACCGAAAGATGACTGTCGTTTTGTTGGAAACTTGCCCGCGGGTTGAGTAATGGAATCTCCTTCTTCGGGCCACCAGCCGATGAGGCCCAGACGCTGAGTCGACTCAGGCCAATATTACCGTTGTCCGCCCGACCGGGACCGCCCTTGGGCAGGCTGGGGTCGGCCAAGGCTTCGAGGCGCAACGCGCGCAGCGATCGGGATTTCGTGACCGCGGTGACGGTGTATACATCCTGATCGCCATTCGTTCCCTCGGTCAGGAAAGAACCATCATCTTGGACGCGGAATGTCGCCCCCGCCTGGGAAACAAGATTCGCGTCGCCGAGAATTTCCCAAGTGGGTGCCGGCGTGCCGGGCGCGCCAACCGCCAGCCAGTGGGCAAATTTTTCCGGCAGTTCATCAGATTCGTAACGCCTGAGCGCCTCGGCTATGGGCTCGCGTTTCTGCGCATGCACGGTGCGCACCTGCTGCGTCGATTGCGCATCAAGGTCGAGTTCGATCTCGCTGCGGACAGTCGTGGTGAAGGTCGAGAGCATCCGATAATAATCCCGAGTCGGAATTGGATCGATCTTGTGGTCGTGGCACCGGGCGCAACCGATGGTGAGTCCAAGCATGGCCGTCCCGGTGGTCGACAACATGTCATCCATGGCGTCGTAGCGGGTGCGCTCGACTTCGTTTGCCGTAATCTGGGTCGGGAAAACGCCCGCCCCCAGGAAGCCAGTGGCCATGAGGGCCAGTGGGTTTTCCGGTTCGAATTCGTCACCGGCGATCTGCCACTGGACAAATTGGTCATAGGGCATGTCGGCATTCAGCGCCTGGATGACAAAGTCACGGTAGTGGTAAGCCGCCGGGCGATCGTAATCGTGCTCGAACCCCGAGCTTTCGGCAAAGCGCGCCACGTCCAGCCAATGCCGGGCCCAGCGCTCGCCATAGCGTGGGCTGTCAAGCAGCCGCCGAATCACGTTGGTCCACGCCTCGGCGCTTTCATCCCGGAGAAAATTGTCGAGTTCCTCCGGTGTCGGCGGCAGGCCGGTCAAATCGAACGAGGCGCGTCGGAGCAGAGTCCGGCGGTCGGCGGTCGGCTGGGGGACCAGTGAGACGTCATCGAGCTTCGCCTCAATCAATTGGTCAATCGGATGCCGATCCGCCGGAGCATCGGCGGTTGGCGGAGGTGCCACCTGCCGCAGCGGCTGAAACGACCACCATGAGCGGTCCGCCTCGGTGACCTCCTTGGCGCCCGCGGGTGAGGCCGCACCCAACCCCGGGGCCAGCGCGGCGGCCGCAGCGACAATACCCAGAAGCCCGATCCAGGGAGGGCTTTTCACGAGACCTCTGAACCGAGGCGCCGGCTGAGCCAATGGCGGGGCAGGCGGATTAATCAATAGTACACCGTTTCGCATTCTCCCGGACTATATGAAAGAGTGTGGCAATGAAAGCCCTTGGTGAGCGAAGGCTCAGATCCGGCCCTCTTTCAGGGATTTCCTCAGTCGGTGGATCGAGCAATCACGAGCGGATTCTCCTGAAATCCACGCCGAGCTAAATTGCCCGTCCCTTTATCCTAAGAATCCGGATGGGAACTGCGAAAAGCACGAAACACACGAAAAACCAAGGCGTTGCCCAATGATCACCGTCCGCCAGTCGGATGAGGAGGTCGCTTATCCTAACTCAATGAAGTTGAGTGTGTTACGTGATTTTTGTGGTTCCAATGGCCCTTTTTGGGTTTATGGACGACAATTTCATGGAAAATTAATGTTCCATCGTCAGCGAGGGCTTCGTCCAAGCGGTCATTCCTCATCCGGGGGTTTTCTGGCGCGGCTTCTGGATGGAACGAGGTCGCGCTGGCACGGGGGCGGGATCATCTTGAGGCACCGACTCGCTGGCGCGGTCAGTCCCATAGGCAGAGGGCGTCGATGGCATCGCGGGTGCCGTCGCGGAGCCAGCCGTCGAGCTGGGCTTGTTCTTTGAGTTGGGCGCCGCGGGTGCGGGGCACGGCGGCGTAGGCGCAGGCGATTTCCGGGAGGGCCGACATGTCGCCCCAGAGGCGTTCGAACTGGGCGACGGGAAAGACGTCTTCCTGGCCGTGGCCCCAGCGTTTTTTGACTTCTTTGAGGGTGATGTAGGTCGGCAGACGGCGGGAGAAATCACGCACGGCTGCGGCCACGCGGGTGGTGTCGGCGAGGGCGGCGCGGTCGAGGCCGAAGGCGGCGAGGAGCGGATCGATTTCGATCCAGCACGTGAGTGTGTTGTAGTGGGTGAGGAGGAATTCATCCTCCTCGCGAGGCAGAGCCAGACCCTCGATGAGGCGGAGCTGGTCATTGACGCGGGCCAGGCCGCCGCCGCGGTCCTCGAGGCGGCGCGGGATGACTTCGAAGCCGAGGGTGGCCCCGGTGCTGCGGTGCCAGCCGAGCAGGCCAGGGTCGGCGCAGGCGCCCAGGGTATCGATGTTGTGGAGGAGGAGGGTGCGCAAGGCCGGGCGCTGGCGGAGGAGCGAGGCCAGCGTGCCATTGAGGAGGAGGTTGGGGATTTCGTACCAATGCCCGACCGGGTGGAGGCACTGGAGCGGCTGGTTATCGCGGTAATCAGTGCCCTCTCCGGTGTCGCGCGCCCAGGCGAGCAGCGCCGCGCGCAGGCTGGTGCGCACTTTTTCCTGGCGTTCGTCGAGCCGCTGCTGGGCATTTTCCTCCCAGAGGAATCGCAGGTCGCGCAGCATCGGGACGAGGCGCAGTCCGATGCTGCGACCGCGCGAAAGGCGGACGCTGTCGCGCAGGCCGTGATAATCGGCTGATTCGAGGCGCGCCCAGATTGGTCGGTGCGTGAGGTAGCTTGTGGTGATGATGTGAAAGGGCGCGGCGCCGTGGTCGCGGGCAGTGCGCCGTGTCTTGGCCAGATGCACTTCCAGGAAGGTGCGATGACGTCCATGGAACTTGCAGAACGGATGGAGGGCTTTCACCACGCCCGCGCCTCCGGTCCAGCGGCTGGCCGCTCCCGCAGCGAGCGTGACCACGGCGACTTCTCCGGCTCGCAGGGCCGCCGCACCGGCCTCGCGATGGGCCGGAGTGATGGCGTGTTCCGCGGCGAACACATCGCCCTCGCGGACATTGGCAATGCGCGTGCTGGCGGGGAGGCGGTTGCGGGCGAGCCCGATGTGGCCGGCCTGGAGATCGAGCCGGATGCGATCGTGGGCGAGCGAATCGAATCCGTTTTCCGAGAGCAGGGCGTCGAGTTCGTCCTCGCGACCGGCCATGGCGGTGCGGCCGGCCGGGAGCAGGGTGTCGACGAGCCCGCTGAGGGTGGATTGGTACGCTGGCGTTGCTCTGGCGTGCGCGCGAAAGGCCTCGAGCTCGCGGCGGCGGGAAGCGGGGAGGGTGCGCGGGTCGGTGCGCAGGAGCGAGGGGAGGACCATGGCGTAATACGCCGGCGGCATGAGGGCATCACGGCCGGTGGCGAGGGCGGCCGCGGTCCCTTGCTCGTTGATGGCAAAGTCGTAAACGACCGGATCCATGGCGAAGGGCAGGCTGTGCTCAAGCTGCTGCTTGTGCGACATCAGGATGCCGGCGAGCCGGTGCGACGCTTCCGCCTTGCGCTCCGGGGCGAACATGAACCCCATGCCGCCCCCGGACATGCCGCCGAGCATCCAAAATCCCCAGAAGTCGTCCGCGAAGGCAGCCTGCACGTCATCGATGACTCGCTCCGTGAAATACGTGGTGGCCCAGGGAATGATCGTTTGCAGCGGGCCGAAAAAGTGCTGGGTCGTGAGCGCGCCCAGGGCTTTGACATCGCCCCGTTTGAGCGCCTCGAGGATCGGGTCGAAAAGCGCGAGCGACTCGCGGCGCGCCACCCACTCGGCTCCCGATCGGAGAAGATACTTCTCGGTCACCATTTCCAGAATGGGGCCGACATTTTGGGCCATGCCACCGTGCACGAGGACGAGGGATTCCTCGAGCGCCTGGCGCTGGGCCGGACCGACCACGTCGGATCCTATGAGAGTGTGCCGCGGGAGCAGGCGACCGCGGGAAATCCCAAATTCCGGGTCATCGGGAGTTGCGGCGGCCCCCTCGATCACCTTGATGCCTGGCCACACGCCGCCGCTGTCCTGCCATCCACCGCCGGATCCGCCGAGCCATTCGCCGAGAATGGCGCGGGCGGCGACGATGCGGCGGGATGGTTCGTCGAGCGGGCCGGTCAGCGCGTTGGTCTGGCCGGTGGCCCGCATGCAGACCGAGATCAGGGACCCGAGGAGATTCGTGGAAACGGCGAGGCGGCTTCCCTTGGGAATGCCGTTCACACTGCTCACGAGTTCGAGTCCGAGTCCGGGTCCCAGCAATGTTTCGAGGACATGGTCGAGCCGCTGCCCGGATCCTTCGAGGCCCATCGGAACCAAGCCCGACGCGATGAGGGCGGCCTTGAGCAATCCGAGATAGTCTTTCGCGAAATCGAAAACCTCGTCGAGATCAGTCAGTTCCGCGCTTGCCCCCAAGTCCACGCTGGCCAGCCGAAGGACAGGTCGGTCGATGACGCGCAGGAATGCCTCGAGGGGCGGGCGGGGCGCCTGGTCGCGCCCCTGGACGGCGAGGTCGACCGAGATATTGAGCACGCGGGCGCCCTCGGGAAAGTCCATGCCGAGGAAAAAGATGTCGCTCCACGAGCTGTGGGTGAGGTCCATGCGCACGGCGGTGCGTTCGTGCAGGAGCGGGTAGGCACCATCGGTCAGGCGGGTCAATACGGGCCTGACGCGCAGCGGCAGTTCATCGGACGACCCGCAGCGAAACATCCATTGATTGCCGCGCACCAGGCGCACCGAGCTCCGCACTTGATCGGCGAGATTCTGCAACGCCAGCCGGTGATACGCGTGGGCGAGCGCCGAGCTGAGGGCGTCGCTGAGTCCCTGCTGCCGGACCGTCTCGAGGAGGACCTCGATCGCCTCACCGAAGCGGCGTTCGAGCAGATGGTGGTGGGCCGCGGCAGGGATGAGGCCGGCCGTTTGCGAAACCGCCCCGAGCTTGGGGGGCAGACAAAACCGATGCAGCGCATACAGAAAGAAGCAGGCGCGCACCCGTTCATAAA
Organism: Verrucomicrobiales bacterium; assembly: GCA_046155625.1. Taxonomy (GTDB): domain Bacteria; phylum Verrucomicrobiota; class Verrucomicrobiia; order Verrucomicrobiales; family V1-33; genus CAJBME01. The sequence goes on from JBJXFS010000235.1 coordinate 23,741, forward strand.
GATTGGTGGCTTCGCGGCGCAGGGTGTCGAGGGCGCCGGCTTCAGCCTCCAGTTGGGCGAGCGACATGCCAGCCACCGCGCGTTCAAGCGCCTCGTGCCGGATCAACGGGTCGGTGGATGTGATGAGGTCGGTCAGCGGCATGGGGGCGGGTCTCGCGTGCTTTGAGAAGTTCGTTCCAGCGTGGGATGCGGGCGGCTACCGGCCCTGCGCCAGCAACTCGACCAGTCCGGCGAGCAGGTCGTCGCGATAATCACCATCCAAGGCGACGGCGAGTTGGGCCATGAGCACGCCGTGGCGGTGGTCGAGGTCGTAGCGGCGGCCGGACAAGGCGGCCGCGAGATAGCGCGTTCGGCTGGCGGCTTCGTGGAGCGAGGGCGAGAGGTCAAGCGACTGGCCGGGCGCCAAGGCGGCCTTTTTCTGGGCGAGGAGTTCTAGAACGAGGGGCGTCAGGACGTGCATGCCGAGAAAGCACAGGTAATACCCGTGGCGGAGGCCCGGAGTCAGCAATGATTGCTCGGCCTCGGTTGGGCTGGGTTTTTCGAGCACGCGCTGGACTTGATAAAGCCGGTGCCGCGCGTCGAACAGGGTTCCCCCCACGGCACCGAAGCTGGCCAGGCGGCTTTCGTGGGTCGCTTGCACGGCCGAGACCATGCCCGCGTGATCGGCGGCGACCGCCGTGAGTTGTTGCGCGCAGGTCTGGCCGTCGAGCGCGCTCACGTAGACGTGGTCACTGACCATGAGAAGAAACGGCTCGTCTTTGACGAATGGGGCGGCACACAGGATCGCGTGACCGTAGCCTCCGGGTTCCGGCTGCGCGATGAACGTGACATCGGCCTTGGCGACATCCACGGCGTCGCGATAAAGCGGTTCATCGCCGGGACGCACGATCAGGGCGATCGACTCGATACCCGTCGAGGTGATTTCATCGAGGAGCAGGCCGAGGACTTTGCGGGTGCGGCCGGCGCGGTCGACCATGGTTTGCAGCGGCAGGAATTGTTGCTTCCAATCGGCAGCGGTGATGACAGCCTGGCGCGGGATCATGAGCGGGTGGGGCAATGAATCGGAGGGTGGAGCAGTCGGGCCAGTGGCCTTCGGTGGGTGGTGGCGTCGCCGTTATTCCTGGCTCTTGGCCGGCGGCAGGCGGCGGAGGCCCAGCGCCACGTTGATCAGCGAGAGAAACGAGGCGGCGGTCATCAGCGAAATTACGGAGGCCGAATACGCCATCTCGGGTTTGGGCCCGCGTGCTTGGCGGGTGAATTTACGCGCGGAATTGAAGAATCCAGCGAGGGCCAGCAGGCAAATGAGCAGCCCGAACCAGACGGCCGGGCGTTTGCCGCGGCGGGCGAACAGTCCGCAAAGAAGCGCGATGACTCCGAAGCCGGCGCCGATGGCTCCGCCGGTGATGGCCTTTGGGTAATACCCGATGGCCCCGGTGGTCGGGTTGTACAGGACCAGAGCGAGAGCGAGGACGATCAGGACCAAGCCGAGGCCGGTCAACCATTTGGCGGGATAAGCGAACATCCGGCGACCGTCATCCATCCGCGCTTCCGGTCAACCGCGGGTCGCGGGCGCGATGAGAACTCGCCGACCCTCGACGACCAGGGTCATCGAATCCCGAGCCTGGTGTTCGGTGAGCCAAAACTCGATCCACGAGGCAGAACGCGTTCCAGGCGCCAGGGCCGGAGGAAAGGCGCCCGGAACAAAAAAGAGAGGGACTTCCGCGCCCGCGGCATCAAGGAGGCGGACGCTCGGCGGCGCCACATCGAGCGCTTCGGTGGTGCGATTTTCGGCGGTGAATTCAACCCGCAGTCGCCGGTGCGTCCCGTCTGGCGTCCACTGGGTGCGGGTGACCTGCAGATCATCGACCATTCCGGAGCCGTCCGCAGATCGGCTGAATGATTCGGGCGACCGGCTTCCGGATTGCGTCACCGCCACCCACACCAAGCCCGCTGCGACCAGCACCAAGAGCAGCCAGAGTTCCGGGCGGCGGAGCGGATTCATGTCCCGGGAAAGGGGCGGCTGCGGCCCAGGGTGGCCGTGATCAGGGCGATGGCCACTCCGGCGGCCCAAAATAAATTCAGCCAGGGCAGGGGACCGCGGCCCGGCGCCAGTTCCGCGGCGATGGCCGATGCCACCGTGCCGCCAATAAAGCCCGTCGTGATGGCCAGGCTGTACACGACATCGGCCGGACGCGGTGCCTTGCTCAAACCATAACCCAACACCCCGTAGATGAAAAACCCGCCAATCACGATCGCCGCAAATCGCTGGAACAGGACAACGCGGTCGATCGATACGGCGATTTCAACCGAGCCTGGCTGGATGAATGGGGAAATGCGATCATTGAAGATTTTTGGTGATGGCGTGGCTGGCTTGGCGAAATACGGGGCATCGGGCAACCGCACCTCGAGGTCGACCCCATTGTAACGCGTGTCGGCCCGCCACGGGATGTGCCACGCCAGCCAAGTACCGGCGCCCAGCAGGGCGACAAGAAGCAGCAAGCGGAGAATGGACATCATGGGTCGGATAAATATTAGCGCCGCGCCAGAAGCGGGGCAGGCCACCACCCGAATCTTCTCCCAGACCCGGCCGAGATGCAAACCGTCCTCCGATTGACCCAGTGATGCCGACATCTGGGCCCCGACCTCGCAGATGTGTAAAAAAATCCGACGAGCGTCTGGAAATCCTTACACTCCTGGCCCCTCATTCGGCTATAAAAATTGGGCGTCGCCCATCAAAAAAAGAGATTGTACTTAATCATAAGTCTTTTATTTCCAAGTTAAAACGCCTTCTTATTAACTCTATAACTATTAGAATTGGCATGTTTTAAGCTTATGTTTTCCGCAGGCTGCGGACGTCGCGGCTTTGAGATCACTCCCCTGCTTAAGAACCCTAATATATCAAAAACCATGAAAAAGAGAAATAAACCCCTTAGTTTAGCGATGGCCTTGGCGGCGTTTGCCGTGGCGGGTCAGACGCACGCTTCGACGATCGCCTATCGCACGACGTATTTTGACGTCGACTATGCCAGTGCCGGATACGGCGGCATGCGCGGTGGCGACGGCACCGGTTCGATCACCCTGGGGGGCGTATCGGGCACGGTGCAGACGGCGCTGCTCTACTGGCACGGTCCTCAGAACAGTGTGGGAGAAAATGCTTCGGTTACGTTCGATGGCAATGCCATCCGCGGGGTCAGTCTGGGCGTTTCTGACGACAACTGCTGGGGTTTCGAGAATTCCGAAGGCTATCGCGCGGATGTGACGGCCTTCGTCACGGGCAACGGAGCCTATTCACTTGCCAACTTCATCAATGGCGCAGCTGACATCAATGGCGTGTCGCTTCTCGTGATGTTTGATGATGGAGACGATACGAACAACCGGGACATCGTGCTGTTCGATGGCAATGATTCCAATATTAACAATCCCAACGACGCCGATGGCTGGAATGTCTCGCTGGACAACATCAACTACACCGCGGGATCAGCCAGCATGGAGCTGGGCGTGGGGGACGGGCAGACGTTCCTCGACGACTCCATCATCGTCAATGGCAATACCATCGCTCCGGTCGGGGGCAATTTCGATGGCAACAGCGTTCCCAACGGACCCTTCGGCCCATCCAACGGCGGCCTCTGGGACATCAAGAGTTTTGATGTCACCGCGCTGCTCAACCCCGGCCTCAACGACCTCGAGTTGACCAGTGGCGTAAACAGCGATTGCTTGGCCTTGGTGCATGCGGTCATCAATCTGCCGGCGGGTGCCGCGCCACCTCCACCGCCGGTTCCGGACACAGGCGGCACCCTGGCGCTGTTCGCCTTTTCCACGGTTCTAATGCACCGTCTTTTTGGAAAGAAGAAGGCGGCCTGAGGTCGGATTTCCGTCCCTGAAGAGCTCGCGGTCTGGATTCGAAAGGATCCAGGCCGCATTGACGTTTGGGGGGCACCGCATTCCGGCGGGTCCGTTTCTGATCGCTTCTGGAAACGCACCGCCGGGGGCGTTTTCATCGATGTCTTTCCCCGGCCCCGGCCGAGAGGGGAGCTGATAGGAATGAGGTTCTAAGGGCCGGTGCTGGGAATGGAGGCGTGAGTCACGGGAGGGGGAAGGGGAAGAGGGAAATGAATCTGCCTTTTCAGGCGGTGGCGGGAAGCGCGGCCAGGCCTTGATGGAAAAAGGAATGCGACTAGGATCTTGCCAGCAAGGCCATCGCCGCATTGTGGCCGGCGATGCCGCTGACACCACCGCCGCGACGGGCTCCCGCGCCGGCGAGATAAATATGAGGGTCATCGGTCTCCGCGCCCCAGAGGGGCTTCTCCCGGCCACCTGCATCGTCTTCGATGAAAGGAAAATCGAGATCGCGATGAAAGATGTTGCCACGGGGCAGAGAAATATCCTTCTCCAGATCGAGCGGGGATTTGGCTTCGATCGCCAGTGAGCCGTCGCGGCAGGGAGCCAGGACGGATTCGATGGGGTCGAGCAGGTATTCGTTCAGGCTGGCGAGGGCGCGCTCCTTCGCCAGTGTTTTGGCGCCTTCCGGATCAGCATCGAAGAGCCTGGCCGGCGTATGCAGGCCGAAGAGGGTGAGCGTATGAAATCCTTTTTCGTTCAACTCTGCGGACAGGATCGTGGGATCGGTGAGAGTGTGGCAATACAATTCAAGCGGGAGTGGCTGCGGCAGTTCCCCGCCGCGGGCGCGGCTGTAGGCGGCTTCGAATTGGGTGAAGCTTTCATTGGCGTGGAACGTCCCGGCGAAGGCGAGTCGCGGGTCCGCGCCTGACTTGAGCCGCGGCAGGCGGGTCAGGAGCATGTTGATTTTCATCTGTGAGCCTTCGAGGGAGTCCGGCACACTCCTCCCGCGCAAACGGTCGAGATGCTGGGGTGCGGCGGCGAAGAGCAAAGCTTGAGCGGTGTAGGCCTCTCCGGATTCGGTTTCGACGCGGACACCCGTCGGGCCGCTTTCCAGCGCGGTCACTTTGGATCCGGGTTTTATCTCCACTCCGTGGGCCGTGGCGATGCGATGGAGTTCCTTGATCAGAGCGCCCATGCCGCCCTGCGGCACGCGCCACTGTCCGGTGCCGTTGCCGATGAGGTGGTAGAGGAAGCACCTGTTGGCCTGCATGTCATCGGCTGAAACGAACGTTCCGATCAGCGCGTCGGTCAGAACCACGCCACGCACAAGGTCGTCGCTGAACCGTTCACGAATGACCTGGCCGATGGGGACCTCCATCAGGTAACGCCAAACCTCGGGCAATCCGGTTTCGGCCTTGAGTTCCGCGGCCCGCTTGAGCGGCTGGAGCATGCTCGGGGCGAGGCGTTGGGCCAACTCGGCGATCTCTCCGTAAAACTGGCGCCAGGCTTCGCCTTCCTTGTCCGAACCCGTGAGCCGCCGGAAGCTGCACACGGTCGCTTCATCCCATTCCGAGGAAACCAAAAGCCCGTCGTGCCGACCATCCCGGTGATAGGGCGTGTAGGAAGCGACGGGGCGTTCAAGGGTTCTGAAGTGGATGCCCAAATCCTCCACGATCTGATCGGGCAGCAGCGAGACCAGATACGAATAGCGAGAGAGCCGCGCGTCGTATTCGGGAAAGGGTTTCACGCTCGTGGTGGCGCCGCCGAGTTCGGCATGGGCTTCGAGCAGGAGGACGGATTTCCCGGCCTTGGCCAGGTAGCCCGACGCTACCAGGCCGTTGTGTCCGCCGCCAACGATGATGGCGTCATAGCGCTTTTGATGTGGCTTCATGGCTTTGATTCGCGTGGGCCGGATCAGCCCCTGCACCCGCGTCGCGAGAGGCGCGCCGCACCGAGGACAGGAGGAAATGGCCGGGCTTGCGCTTACATCTCACCCAGCCGGGAGAGGCTGAGGGCTGAACCGGATTTCCGTCTTATTTGCTGAAGTTGGGATGCTTCTCGTCGCCCATGGATTCGAGGTAGGCGAGCAGGTCGAGGATTTCGTCCTCGCTGAACGTGTTGAGCAGCCCTGGGGGCATCAGGGAAACCGGGGAAAGCTCCCGAGAGTGGACATCGGCCTTGGAAACGGTGGCGGTGGTGGCGGTGTCGAAAGGGTTGGTCATCACGACCGCTTTGTCGGCATTTTCCTGACTGATGCGGCCGGCCGTCGCGGTGCCGTCCTTCATCGTGAACACGGTCATCCGATACTGTTCGGAGAGAGCCTTCGACGGCTCGGTGATGGATTCGAGCAAGTCGCGGCGCTTGAAGCGGGTGGCCACAGTGGTGAGGTCCGGCCCGGCGGCTCCGCCCTGATCGCCGTAGCGGTGGCAGAGGAGGCATTGGGCGGCGGCGTAGGTCGCCTTGCCCCTGGCGAAATCACGGCCTTGGCCGGCCTTGTCCAGCAGCGGCAGCAACTCCGCGGTGGTCCATTCCTTGACCAGGGCACGGGGTTCGGTGGGCGCTGCCAAGGCGGTTTTCACTTTGGTGAGATCACCCATGGCGGCGAGTTCCGCCGGGGTCATGGTCGCCTTGACTTCCGCCAAAGCATTGCGCACGAAGCCATCAAAGCTCGCGCCGTTGTTGAAGTTGATCCCGGCGTCCGTGAACCACTGCTCCACGTGCAGGGGGTGCTGGCCGGAGCGGGCGCCATTCCACCAGGCGAGGTAGTCGCGGCGCAGGTTTTCAGTCCAGCCTGCTTTGATGTTTCGCAGGGCCACGACATAGGTGAGTTGTTCCTCCTGCGTGGCGGCCGCACGCAAAAGCGCGACCGTCCTGGAGACCGCTTCCGGAGCCTCAAGAGCGAGCAGGATCGGGCACAGCTCGCTGTTTGCCTCCTGCGACTTGGCAGGGTACAGGGGGCTCACGTCAGCGATGAGCCTCGTAGCCGATTCTCCCGTGGGAACACCATGGCGTGCGATCGACACGGCGATCACCCGCAGTTTGTTCAGGACCTGCTCCTCGGTGAGTGATGAGAACGGAAACGCGGTGAGAGCCTTGAAGATGGCGGGCTGAATGTCGGAGGATCCCAAACGGGCCAGTGCCAGCAGCGCGTTGAAGGCGGCATCCGGCTGCTTCTCGTCCAGTGCCTTCCGATGCCATTCAGGCACGGGATTGCGCTCAATCGCCAGCCGGGCCGCGTAACGGATGAAGTGGTCGTTGCTGGCGAGGTGTGGCCAGGCCGCGGCGACGGTGGCTGGATTCGGGGCGACGTTCAGGGCCTCGAGCTTGCGGCGCAGGCTGCGGGAGTCGCTCCCGTCCTTCTCACGCAGGTCAACCGCAGCCAGAGGCACGGCGGCCTCATCGCCGGTGTACGTCACGCGGAACAGGTGTGCCTGCGTGTTCCGGCCGCCGACGGTGAAATACATCGATCCATCGGCGCCGATCTCGACATCGGTGAGATTCAACGGGACTTTCCCGCTCCGGGATTTCAGCGATTGGGGGGCCACGAAGTTTTCCCATGATCCGCCGTAGGTGGCTCCCTCGGGCGTCAGGTGCACGGCGATCAGGCGGCCGTACGTCCAGTCGCAGATGTAGAAGGCTTTCTGGTATTTGACGGGAAACTTTGCGCCGGTGCCGAAGACAACGCCGGTCGGGCATCCGATGCCGATGTTCACGGTCGCCGGCAGGCCGTCGGCATAATACTCGGGCCACTTGATGCTTCCCTCGCGGTATCCGTGATCGCCGCCGCGCACATTATGGAACACCCGCACGGGCCGGTACCAGGGGGTGCCCCAGTCCCATTCCATGTCGCTGTCGAAACCGAACAGTTCTCCGTCGGCATTGAAGGCAATGTCATAGTTGTTGCGCTGTCCCGAGGAATACAGCTCCGCATTCTTTCCATCGAGATCCATGCGGACCACATAGCCCCCGGGCGGCTTGGCGCCCGCGCCGAACCCATTGCCGTCCTCCATGCGCTTGAGGGCCACGTCATCGCCATAGTTCCGGTGCGGCGAGCTGGCCACGAGATCGTCGGGCACGGCAGTGAAGTTTCCGCACACAGCGTAGATCATCTTGTCGGCTCCCAGCACCAGTCCATGCGCCCCGTGCTCGCCGGAGCCGCCCTCCCACTCGCGCAGAAATTCCACATCATCGTAGCTGTCGTCTCCTTTCGTGTCCCGGCAGCGATAGAGTCCGTATCCTTTGCTGCCGCTGCCATTGAGATAGAGCACGTTTTCCACAAAGAGCATGCCCATGACCTCGGTGACGGGAATGGACAGAATCTCCGCCTTCACACTTTTGCCATCCTTCAGCGTGACCCGGGTGATCGGCTGACCGCTTTGACCTCCCAGCAGCAGGCGGCCCCGCGGATCATTCGTCATGCAGATCCATGATCCAT
>JBJXFS010000242.1:0-54004 GCA_046155625.1 Verrucomicrobiales bacterium
CGCTGAGGACGGCGCCGGTGGTGCTGTTCAGCTTGTAGAAAACGCCGGTGTTCCAAGTGCCCACCCAAAGGTTGCCACCGGGATCGAGAGCACAGGAACGTCCGAGTTCGTTGGGATTGCCGATCTCGACCAGCCAGGCGACACGCTCATCACGAATCTCCCCGATTTCAGGAAAGCCGTTGCCAGCGATACCACCATTGGCGCCGTCATCGAGGATGGGCAAGATCTCCGCACCCGTCACCACGCCGTCGTTGTTGCTGTCCACCGCCGTGTCGATCGTGCCATTGCCGTTCCTGTCGACCGCGCCCGCGTCGGAGGCCAGAATCTTCAGCACGCTGATTCGGCGGCCGGTAAACACGCGGTTTACCACATAGACGTTGCCGCTGCCGTCCACTGAGGTCCGCGACGGAGCCGGGCCCGCCCAGGGACTGTGCGTGCCACCCGGATCAAACCAAGTGCGGTAACGGCCGACTTCCTTGTTGATGTCGGCATCAAATTTCGAGACGGTATCTTCGCCGGCGTTGGCGGGCCAAAGGTGAGGAAAGGTCCGCACATCCCCGGCCTCAACCAGCGTGAGCGAGCCGTCATCATCGTCGTCAACCCCCCGTGTATTAAACAACACCCCCGCGTTCCACTCGGCGGTCGTGGTATAAACCTTGGGCTTGCAAGCCGCCTGCACGGCGGGAAGCCCAATACCGCCGGCTATCAGGCATTGGAGAGATAATCTCCCTAGACGAATGAACGGGCAGGGCAGACCCGCTGAAGAATGATTTAGACTCATGGGATTATTGGGTTTATGGCGGATGGGAGGAAGACGTAGATGCCCTCGGCCGCGCCCGCCAGCCACACCAATGCCCATGGAACGAGCCCCGCATTCACCTCATCCAAACTCCGCGCGGGCTGGCTCCCACAGGCTTTGTTGTCTCTGGCGGTCGCGCGCCTTAAAAGAGCGTGACTCGGTCGCGAAAAGCAGCTTATCTGATGCCAAGGTTGGATTAGGAGGACGTCAATTGTTTCGTAAAAACAACATCACAAACTTTTTATAACTTTGTTTGATTATTTTCAACTTCCATTTTAGGCAGCCTCGGCCAACTGAATTTGTCGGAGAAACTTACACTTTCCGGACCTCGCCCTGAGAATTCCGCGGCCGCTGTTCTGGTAATTCGCTCAGAAACAAAGACATAAGCCCCAACGCTCCCAAGCCCTACCCGATGTAAGGATTCCCGACAATACAACGGCTTTCCTTTCAGCCCGTGTAAAGCATCCCGACAATCTCACTGAAAGAAGGCAGCATTGAGGTGGGACGCGACCTCCTGGGCGCGTAGGCGGTGAAGCCGTACCCTCTTGGAATGGTCTTCACTTCTCGGGTGATGGTCGCGTGATTCACACGCTGAAAATTCCCGATGACCGCGTCCTGGCTCATCGTATTTTCTCGCTTTAGGCACCGCTTGAAAAGGCGAAAAAGGGGCTTCCTTCGGCACGCTCCCACCGCCTACGAGCCCGGGAGGTCTCGTCCCACCTCCAGCCTCAATCGTCCGCTGAAACTCGACTCAAGGCGTGCAAGTTTTTCTGACGGAGCGAGAGCCATGATGGCAGAGTTATTGTAGCCACTTCTCTCGGGGAAGCAGTCGGGATTCCGGGACGGCGCCTATCAATAATGCATAAAATTCATTGAAATGCGTCTTGAATCTGATATATTTAATCGATTGTCTTAGAAATTTACGAATGTTCTCGCAAATCGCCGTGTCATGAAAAAACCGATCGTGATGCTTTTGGGTGGAGCCGCCGTGGTGGCCAGTGTCGTCGTGGCGCTGAAGCTCGGCCCTCGTGTAGAACGTGATCCAAAAGAAGCCCCGTCTGCCGGCGCCGAGTCTGAACTGGAAGCATCGCTTAAAATCGCCAATCCGACGGAGGATCAGCTTCACCGGGAAGTCGAGTTGCTCGTCGACGAAGCCATGCTCCGGAACGAAGTGTCGCTGCCCGAGGAAGAGCCCGATCCCAAGCGAAGCGTCGCCGAGATTCTCGAAAACTCAGCGCCCGTCGAGCGCGACTATGACCTTCCGGCCTTGGAAAAAGACCTCCTCGCGACGTTGCAAAGCACGGACGCCGACGAACGCCGGAGCCGCTTGAGCGAAATCGCGGCGTTGCTGGCCCAACACCAGGATCCTGAGATGGCCAAGCGCTTCATGGAGGCCATCCTGAGCACCCGAGACCGTTTTACCGACAGCGACGCCTATACTTTCGCCACCTATTTCGCCGACCTCCTTTCCAAAAACGCCCCCGGCTTGGCGGCCGAGTGGACTGAGAACCTGCCCGAGCGACTCAGATACCCGACCCAGCAACAGGTCGCGAGAAACTGGGTGCAACAATCGCCCGCTGAACTCGACGCGTGGATTCAAACGCTCGGGAATCCCGGGCTGCGGGCCAGCGCCATTCTCATGATGAGCCAATCCTTGGGAGCGTCCGACCCGAATAATTATGCGCCCGAGTGGGCCAAGCGATTGGCCGCCGATGAGGACGACGGTTCGCGACTGAGCGAGATCGTCGCGAAACACTGGGGTGCCGTGGATTTCGACGCCGCCTACAAATGGTCGACGAGCTTGGCCAACGCCGATGACCGGCAAATGGCGTTGCTCGAACTCACCAAGGCCCGAGCCCAGACCGACGGCCAGGCCGCCGCCGAATGGGCCAACACCGCCTTGAACGGCGAGACTCGGACTCGGGCCATCCAAGAAAGTATCACCCAGTGGGTCGAAAAAGATCCCGCCGCCGTGGCCAAATGGGTCGATTCACTCGGCGAGCCCAAGGTTTTGGACAATTCCTTTGATATGATTGCGATCGCCTGGATGCGGAAAGACCGTGCCAACGCGGAAGCCTGGATCGAGTCGGCTAAAGTACCCTCCGAAAGAAAAGAATACATCGACTCAGTAAGCAGCGATTAGAAGAGTCCTGAATACCTATCGTCCTGTCACTCAATCTCCAAAGGCAATCAGACACATGAAGATCCAAACTTTAGTGAAGGGGGTGCTCGTCACGGTCCAACTCATGACCGCCGTCGCGGCGGAGGACGAAAAATGCGCCAGACTGCGTCGGCAACTCGGACCAGAAAGCACACTCGTGGCTCGCCGTGAAGCCGCGCAGGGGTTGGGGGAACTGGGACCGGCGGCCGCGGCGGCCATCCCGGAACTGACCAAGGCAATGGCCACTGACCCGGATCCCGCGGTCCGCCACCACTCGGCCTGGGCCCTGGGCAAGATCAAGGAACCCAGCGAGACAATCATCCCGGCACTCGTCGACGCCTTGGACGATGAATTCTGGTCGGTCCAACACAACGCCATGCTGTCGCTGACTTGGATTGGAAAACCGGCTGTCCCCGCTCTCCGCGCCGTCATCGACAAGTCCAATGAGTTGCAATCCGTCAACGCCCTGCAAGCGCTCGGCGGCATCGAAGGCAAACTCAGCGACGCTCACGTGGCTCTGGTCGCCGATTTCGTTTCTTCCGAGGATCCCCGCGTGGCCACCTTGGCCGTGGGTCTGGCCGGCGTCCTCGGAGAAGAGGCGCGTCTCTCGGTGCCGGGCCTCGTTCGACTCATCGACGCTGAGGATCCCTCGATGCGGAGACTGGCCATCAAATCCCTGGGGTCAATGGGCGGCCCGGCGGAAGCGGCCATCCCCAAACTGATCGAAGTGCTCAAGGGTGACAAGGACTACTGGAACAAGGTGGAGGCTGCCTTGTCGCTTGGTTCGGTGGCTAAATCTCATCCGGAGGCCGTTCAAGCGCTCATCGCGGCCCTCAACGACAAGAAAAACAGGGTCCGCAGCTATGCGACGGATGCCCTGGGAATGATCGGCGCCCCGGCCGTTGTCCCGTTGAAGGAAATTCTCGATTCCGGGGATGTACGAACGCGGCGGCACGCCGTCCAGGCATTGGGCGCCATGAAAACCGAAGCCAAGGATGCCGTCGATGCCCTGATTGCTTGCCTGGACGATCCGGAGGAATCGATTCGAAGCGCGGCGGCCTACTCCCTGGGTTCCATCGGGGAGTCGCAGGAAAAGGTGACCAGCGCTCTCGAACGAGCCCGGGAACGGGAAGCCGAAGGGGCTCCCGTGCGCGCTCATATCGAACTCGCCCTCAGCATGCTCGGAACCAAAAAGCCCTGAGGTGCACAAAGAGCAGGGCGTTTTCATCTGCTAAGGAAATGCTTTGATTATAATTGCTCATCGCCTTCTCTGGCTTGGGGCATCGCTTGAGAAGGCGAAGAACGGGCTTCTTTCACCACGCTCCCACCGCCTACGAGCCCGGGAGGTCTCGTCCCACCTCCAGCGTCAAACGCTCGCTGAAGCCTGCATTGTAAAGACTTCAATAATACTTCTCAGTACTCGAGCCAGCCCGCGGACGGTCAGCGCTCTCTTTCCATGAGCCGCAGGGCGTGCCACGCCCGCCCATGGTTCGGATTGGCCTGCAAACAGGTGCGGTAAGCTTCCATGGCCTGCTCGACGTTCCCGTTGCGGCGGAACAGCTCGCCCAGATAGTACCAGGACGGCCCATGGTCCGGCAGTTGACGTGAAGCCGCGGCGAACTGCTCATAAGCGTTCTGCCAATCACCTTGCTCGAGGGAGAGCTTGGCCATTTCGAAGCTGATCAAGCCGCGAAAGCGCGCCGCTTCGCCCGGGTCACCCTTTTCCACCAGGCTTCGCAGCAGGGCGACGTTGGTCATGCGATTGCGATTCGCGCGCAGTTCCAACCCCCGTTTCCACGCCTCTACGGCCGAAGCGGCCTCACCTCGTGCCAGGGCCATCTGGCCCAGGAGGTGTTGCGATTCCGCCGAAGGCCCTACCAGACGATCCGCCTCCGCGAGAATGGCCCCGGCTTCGTCGAACCGGTTTGCCGAGAAGGCCATTTGAGCGGCTTGCATGGCTGCGGCGTGGTCCCCCGTGGCTCGGAACACTTCGAGCAATGCTCCGACGCCTTTTTCGGTCTCGCCCTTCGCCAGCCACTCCTGGGCTTTGGCTCGTTTCGCCTCGCTCCCAAAGCGTCCCCGTACGCCCAGATCCTCGGTCTGGCTGAAGTCGCTGCGCGGAGTTCCGTCCCGGCAATAGGCGGCCAATTGGCGAGCCACTTCAGCTTGCGCCTCATCGCCGAGATCGCGCAACGCCCAGGAAGCCATTTGATGAAGGCGCAACTCGTCGCGGACTTCGCGAAGCCACGGCTCCAGGTGCTCCAAGGCCTTTTGCGGTTTTCCCTCGCGAATCCAGAGACGGCAAAGCGCGATACCCGACGGCAGGTCGCCCGTCAGCTCCGATAGATATCTTTCCGCGCCCGCGGCCTCCTTCTCCCTGAGCCTGTCTTTGGCCAAGAAGCTGGTGCAAGCCAGCTTGAGACTTGGATCTCGCATGCGGACCTCCTCAAGAATCCTTCTGGCTTCCGCGGTCCGTCCCATCCGGCTCAGCGTGACACCCCAGGCGAGTTGCTCGTTCGGGGTGAGGCGGCGAATTTCGTCAGCCCGACGGTAGCTGGACTCGGCGGCCGGGAGCAGGGCGAACGCGCGGTAAACCGCCGCGAGTGCGAGCCAATGGTCCGCGTTCTTGACATCGGTCTTCGCTTCCATCGCACGGATCGTCTCGGCCGTTTCTGGCTCGAGGGCTGACCACGAGACCCGCGGCGTGGGTGCGGCATCCGTAACCGGCGCCGTGGCAGCTTCCCGCCCCCGCCACAACCATGCCATGAGCCCCAGTTCGACGACCAGGATCACTAGCAACACTCGAATCACAATGCGCATCAGTCAGGTCAATTCGATGATCGGTTTCTCGGTTCGCCCTCAAGCCGAGCGGGCCTTGGTGGCGCGCCTTCACTCAACCAGGCCGTCACGGGATGCACCCGGCGCAAGGCCGAACTCGGCAAATGCAAGCAGCCGGCAACGACGTCGTCGCGTCCGTCGTCATTCAGGTCCGCACAGGCCACCGTCACCAATTCGACCGGATCGGTAGCGAGGCGCCACGGCGTGAACGCTTGTTTGCCGTCGTTCTCCAACCAAATCGCACTGGCATGTTCCGGATTGCTCCAGTCGTTCGACATGCTGACGAGGCACAGATCCAGATCGCCGTCGCCATCGAGATCGCCGGGGGCGACCGCATACGTTCCCCCGAATGTCGCCAGGTTCCTTTCCTGGAATTTCCACCCTCCCTGGTTCTCGAGCCAGAGGCATCCGTGGTAAGGCTGAGGCCAGCCGTAGCCGTGTTCGAGATTGTCACCCAAGGGCAACAGAAGATCGAAGTCGCCGTCCTGGTCCAGATCGCACTTCACCAGTCCGCCGCTCCCGGCGTCGAAGTTGTGAGTGAACCAGAGTCGACGCGCGTTGAACATTCCTTGTCCCACGTTCTCCAATCCCCAGACCTCTTCCTCATCCTGGGATGACACGGTGGCAATATCGACGTCCCCGTCGCCGTCGTAGTCCGCCACGGGAACGTGAATCGTTCCAGGCCGGTCGAGCAAATGATGATCGCGAAATTGGAATCCCTCACGCTGCTCCAGCCAGAGGACTTCACCGTGGGCGTAACCAAAAACGGCCACCGCCAGGTCAAGATCGCCATCCCCATCAAAATCCGCCGCTTGGACATCCGCAACGCGGTGAACGTCATCCAACAGGACCCGCTTCCGGTACTCGCCATTCATGTTCTCCAGGAGCACGACTTTTCCCACCATTTCGTCCGATGGGAAGAGATCACCCAGCACGGCGACGACAACATCCTGGTCGCCGTCGCCGTCGAGATCGACCAGTTCGGCGTGAGCCGGGGCGTTGATGAAATCACCCAGAACCTGGCGAGCCCAATTTCCAGGCAAATTCTCCCGGTAAACGACGACCATGTGATGACCGGCGTCACAGACGAGGATGTCTCGGCCGCCATCCCCGTCGATGTCGATAATCTGCACATTCGCGATTCGCGGATGCCCCGCGGGCGGAGAAACCGCAAGCTTGGCAAAGCGAACCGCGCCGTGGGACTCCGGTGAGGCCGGAATCTCGTACCGCAACTCCATGGGAACCGTTGGCCGCGTGAGCGAACCCCGTCCCATCAGGCTCCTCAATGGCCACGCCAGCAGTCCTACGCCTACCACCAGCATCGACGCGACCACCAACCGCTTCACTTCCCCCGACTGGGACATCGCCCACCAAGCTCCAAAGTTCCTAGCCGCTCAAGGGGAATCGTCCATCCCGAGGGGCATCGCCTGTGACTATCCGTGATATTCTTGTGGTTCGTGGTTCCCATCCCGGCTCTTAGGTTGAACTCCGTTTCGGGTTGCTGGCCGAGATTCCCGCGATCCACGTGGAAATGGATGCGGCGGACTTTGGGCCGGTGAGCGCGGTGACTTTTCTCGCGGTGACGAATTTCCTGAACGCCTCCGGCGTCGAGTCGGAAGGCTTTATGCCGGCGCTGCTCGCGGTGATGGAATCGCCGGCCATTATCGTCGGGATTCTCCTGGGACGGCGCGCTGCGGGCGGTCCGACAATCGGTGGTCTGGGCGCCGTGTTGCACGAAGCGGTGCTGGGTCGCAGGGTGTTTCTGCTGCCGGGCGGGCTAACGGCCGGATTCCTCACCGGTCAGCGCGGCTACGAATCGACGGCACCTTTCCCTTTAACTTGACCGTCGGGATCCCGCTCTACTACCGGATGGCGGAATTCCTGCACCGAACCTCGCCATGAGCCTGCATCCCAAAAAACTCCTTACCATCGTCTGCGAATCGGTCGCCCGCGACGCCCTCGTCACCCTGCTCCGGGACTGTGGCGCCTCTGGCTACACCGTCTCCGCCGTGGAAGGGTGGGGTGCGCAAGGCAGCCGCTTCGCCGATATTCCCGAAGACGCCAACATCGAGCTGAAAACCATCGTCGGCCCCCTCCGGGCTGAGCGCATCCTCGAACGCCTCGGCACGGATGTCATGCCCCGGTTCGCCACCGTCGTCTGCGTCAGTGAGGTGCATGTGCTCCGCGGTGAAAAGTTCTAGCGGAACTCCACGCCCCACGGCGGATTGTTGTGCGGGCTTTCAAGCTTGAGGCAGGAGGTGGGACGAGACCTCCAGGGCTCGTAGGCGGTGGGGTCGTACTGCACGCAGCCCCTCATGGCCTTCTCAATCGGTGCCCAAAACGAGCAAAACCCATCCTGGGTAAAAAGGTTAACGCACAAAACTCTCCCGGATGATTGACCCTGAGCACCCCGATGAAACAGGACTGTTTTGGCATACTCGGCCATCACCCGAGAAGTGGAGGCACTTTTCGGAATGCCCGCCTCCACCGTCTGCGCGCCCGGGAGGTCGTGTCCCACCTTTCACGCCCCATTCATCCATGCAAGCATAAGCCCTGGCCCCCTGCCAAAGAAAAAACCTTGCCGGAGAGGCCGGCGGCTTGCTAATCCATTCGCTTACCCTCTCTTCCCAATAATCCCCGATTGACATGAAACACTTACTTATCGTCCCGGCACTCGCCGGGTGCACGGCCGTGGCCGTCCAGGCCGCCCTGATTTACGAGGACGATTTCGACGACGGCGATCTGACCACCAACGGCTACAGTGGCAACGCCATCCAGGACGCCGGGGGAAACCCGCTGACCGAGGCCGAGGGTGTGGTCACCTGGAGCGCGGAAGGCGGATGGGATTGGGGCGGGTCAAATATTCAATCGCTCGACGAATTTCCCTTTCCGAAGGCCGACGAGAAATATCGCGTCGAGTGGACGATCGGCCCGATGACCGTGACGGTGCCAGCGGCGGAATCGTGGGGCGACATACGGATGCAGCTCATCCTGATGTCTAAAAATGCCGGACAAGCCAGCGGCTCGGGCAGCGCGGAATTCTGGTCGCTCACCGCGGGTGGGTTGGGGGTCGACATCACGTACAAAGACGGCACAAACCTGTTCGCGAATTTCGGGGCCAAAGACGATACCATGAGCAACGCGTCGAATCCGAAACCAATTGCCGGCCAGACGAACCACCAGATCGACCCGACGCAGGAAAACACGCTGGCCATTGAACTGACGAACACGGAAGCGAGCCTGTACGTCAACGGCACCTTGAGCCAGACGGTCCAATTGTTTCAATGGAACCTCGGGGCGGGCGAGGGCGAGGAGTTCGAAAACGGCTTTTTCCTTTCCACTCGCGGGGCGCGGGCCAATCTCGGACGCGGCACGATGTCAGTCCGTCGCGTGGCCGTCGATCTCGAATCGACCACTCCCCCACCCCCGCCTCCCGTTCCGACGTTGACCATAGAGCCGGCCACTCCCGGACTCAATCTCTTCGCCACCAACGGGCAATACGATCGCCAAACCGTGCGGACCACCGTGCCCGAACATTCCTGGGTCGATGCCACCGGCCCCGTGACCTATTCGGTTACGATCTCGCAATACCCGGCGCAGGCTGGGTTCCAGACGGTCATCTATCTCGTGCCCGCGGAAACCCTGGCCATCGGGATGAATCTTCCAGATTGGGGCGAGCCGATTTGTGGAGCCGTCTTCATCAACAATACGGCGCAAGGCGGTGGCAACATGCGGTTTGCCTACAAAAACCACAAGCGGGACTCCAACGGCTACCCGGGCCACGAATATTGGACCAACGACAATGGAGAAGTGTACACCGGCGGGGAAGGGCCGGGCGCCGACGGCACGGGCAAAGGCGGATCCTTGGCCTTCGTGAACAGCGCAACCATCCTTGGGACTTGGTCGGTCACTTTCCCGGACGACACCACCGTCGAGATCCTGGCCCCAGATGGACAGACGGCCACGGGGACGATGCTGCCGGAAACGGCGGCTCTGTTTGCCGGGCCACTTTATGTCTACTTCGGCATCGTCCCGCAATCGCCGGAAAACATCGGTCTGGGCGCCATTTTTTCCAACATCTCGATCACGGGAGTGCCCAATCCGCTGAGCGAGAGCTTCACCTCGATCATGGACCCCTCCATCCTTGAAATATCCGCCATCAACCCGGCCGCCGTACTCCAGATCATTCCGGCGGAAGCCCCGGCTTGGCTCCGGTGGTCGTTGCCCGACAGCGGATACAAACCCCAGCAAAGCGCGACGTTGACCGCCACGCCCCCATGGCAGGATCTCGCCGCGACCAACGCGCTCGTTCTGCGCAACGAAAAGTGGAAACTGATCAACCTGACCGAGGTTCTCAATCCTCGTACCGGCTTCTTCCGGCTCTTCAAGCCGTGAACTTAAAAAAGCCGATAGAACCACGAATGGCTCGAATGATCAGTCCGTTAAAGAACCATCCCCTCACCCGCCGGGCGGGGGACAAGCATGGAGCAACGCCTTGGCTAATCGAGGTATTCGTGTGATTCGTGGTTCCATTCCCGGTTTATTGCCGTGAAGCATCGAGTCCGGGCGAGATGGCCACGAATCGCCCGTTCGCTAGATTTCTCTTGGCGGCGGTGGCGGAGATTCGGCACACTCAATGGGAAAAGACCGCCCCACGCCCTTAACCCCCTCCTCCCATTGACCCTTACCCCCAATCCATGAGCCCCATTCCCCGCACCCTGGTTGTTCTGTGCGCCACCGCGGCCGGCCTTTCCGCCGAGCAGGTCGCCATCACTGAAATCATGTACAACCCGGCCGGCACCGCGCCCGAGTACATCGAGGTCCTCAACCTGACCAGCAATCGGATCGACATGGCCCGTTGGGCGCTCACCCAAGGCGTGACCTTGACCCTGCCGGGGTTCAATCCGGGCTCTCCATCCAGCCACTTCCTCAACGAGTACGAACGTATCATTCTGAGTGCCGCCGATCCGGCGACCACGCGGCTGGCCTATCCCGCGCTGGCCTCTGGAGTTCGGATCTTTGGCCCCTGGGACGGCAGCCTGGACAATGCGGGCGAAACCATCGCCCTGCGCGACGCCGCCAACGCCTTGCAGGCGCGGGTCGAATATGGCGACGACAACGAGTGGCCGGTCGCGGCGGACGGCACCGGTCATTCGCTCGTTCTGATCAACGAAAACCGGACCATCGACGACTGGCGCAATTGGACGGCGAGCCCGCGCCCCGGCGGCAGCCCTGGCTTCGGCGAACCTCGTCGGCCCGAAGAACCCATCGCCGTCACCGAGCCGTCCCTCTCCTCCGCTTACCCCGTGACTGACTACAACGGCGCCCCCGCCGTCAGTGGCGCTCCGGCACCCGCTCGGCCGACCGACACCAAATGGAAATTCTACGCCCAGACCGCCGCCCCGCCGACCAATTGGCATACCGCCGCGTTCGATGACAGCAGCTGGGGGCCGACCGATCCCAGCCTCGGTTATGCCCCGCTCGGTTTCGAGCCCAGTCCGGGCTCGGCCAGTTTCCCCGGTATCCGCACGCCCGTGCCCGCGAATCAACCGCT
Source organism: Verrucomicrobiales bacterium (assembly GCA_046155625.1). Classification (GTDB taxonomy): domain Bacteria; phylum Verrucomicrobiota; class Verrucomicrobiia; order Verrucomicrobiales; family V1-33; genus CAJBME01. The sequence goes on from JBJXFS010000242.1 coordinate 11,353, forward strand.
CTCGGCGTATTATTTCCGCACCACGTTCCAGTGGAACGGCCCGCTGACCGGAACCACCGCCGCCTTCGACCAGTTTCTCGACGATGGCGCCCTCGTCTGGCTCAATGGCCAGATCCTCGTCCGCGAACGGCTGGCCACCGGCTCCATCACCCACGCTTCCCTCGCCAATGCCGAGTCACCGGACGCGACCGAAGAACTCAATCGCATGCCGGTCACCGCCTCCGTGCTCAACGGAAAACTGGTCAATGGCACCAACACTCTGGCCGTCCAGGTGCACAATCGCGCCGCCGCCAACGACGATCTGGTCATGGCGCTCCGCATGAAGCTCCTGACCACCAACCCCGGCGTCGTGATCAACGAGATTCGTCCCTCCGCAACCGCCGGTCAGGGATTTGTGGAATTCCACAACCCCTTGGCCACCCCGGTCGATCTCCAGGGTCATTTCCTCAGTCACGATCCCAACGACCTGACCCGCTCCGTCATCCCCAACTCACTCGTCGTGCCGGCGGGCGGACTGGCCACCATCGACTTCGCCGGGTCGGGCCTGCAAATCGGGAATCCCGTCCAGATCTACCTGACCCGCCCCGACGGCGTCAGCAAAATGGCCGCCGCCTCTGTGCGGATCCCGCTCGACGGCCGCTCGGCTGGCCGCAAACCGGTGGGCGGCGCGCAATGGTTTGTTTTTACGACACCCACCCCGGGAAGCGCCAACCAGTCGACCGCCATGCCTGCCGCCAATCCCCTCCGGATCAGTGAGGTGTACCACAATGGCGCCGACCGGGTCAACTGGATCGAGGTCGCCAATCCGGCCGCCTCTTCGGCCAGCGCGGCCGGGTTGTTTCTTTCCGATTCGCGCGCCCTCATCAACCGCGTCCCACTCGCCGGCACCGTCGCCGCCAATGGCTTCATCAGCGTCAACGTCAACTACGCCGTCCCTTCCAACGGCGACCTCTACCTTTACCTCGCCGACGCCGAGATGACCGTCCTCGACGCGATCAAGCTCGAACCGCGGACGGCCGGGTTCCCGTCGATCCAGCGCTTTCCCGTCACCAGCAACGAATGGTATCACGCCGCCCGGGCGACCCCCTACGCTCCAAACCAACCGGAAATCCGCGATTCGGTGGTCATTCACGAGATCATGTTCCGCCCGCCCTCGTCCCATTCGGCCGGCGAGTTCGTGGAGTTGTTCAATCGCGGCGCCGCTCCTGTCAATTTGGGCGGCTGGCGGTTTGCCGAGGGGATCGATTATACCTTTCCCGCCGGAGCCACGATCGCCCCGGGTGCCTATGTCGTGGTCGCCAAGGATCCCGCTTACATGACAACGCATTATGCGGAACAGACCCAGGTCTTCGGTCCGTATGACGGCACCCTGCGCAACAGCGGCGAACTCCTGCGCCTCCACGATGAACGCGATAATCTCGCTGATCACGTGCACTTCGAAGCCGGCGGCCAATGGCCGGTCCAGCCGGCCGGCGAGGGAAGCAGCCTGGAACTCATCCACCCGGACCTGGACAACAGCCGCCCGTCCGCCTGGCGCGCCAGTGACGAAAGCCAAAAATCATCGCTCCAATCATACACCCACACCGCCATCTACCGCGAACTCCGTGGCACCAGCGGCGGCAACACCAGCGCGCGTGAACTCCACTTCCACTGCGTCAGCGACGCCCACTTCCTCCTCCGCAACATCTCGCTGACCAAGGGGGGAGGCGGCAACCTCCTCGTCAACGGAGACGCCACCTCCCACAACGGCACCAGCGCCGCCGGCTTCCTCTGCACCGGCACCCATGGCCAAAGCGACACCCTGCCCCGAGACGGCGCCACCATCACCGGCGATCCGGGCTTCCACCTGATCAGCACGGGGACGGGCGACACCAAGAACAACAAGGCGGAGGTCGACTGCACCGGCATCGCCCGCAACGACATCCTCACGCTCACATTCCAGGCACGCTGGATCTCCGGGATGCCCGTCCTCATCGCCCAGACCTGGGACCGCAGCTTCGGCACCGTCTTCCGCCTCCCGATCCCCCACAACCTCGGCACCCCAGGCGCCGCGAATTCCGCGCGTCGTGCCGCCGCGCCCCCCACCGTCGATTCCCTCACCCAATTTCCCGCCGTCCCCAGTTCCTCGCAAACAGTGCTCGTCACCGCCCGCGTCGCGTCACCCGCCGGTCCACCCACCGTCGACCTCGTGCGCCGCCTCGACAACATCAATGGCAACGCCGCCTGGACGACCCAGCCGATGAATGACGGCGGCAGCAATGGCGACGCCGTGGCCGGCGACGGCATTTTCTCCGCCACCGTGCCCGCTCAGGCCGACAATGCCATCATCCAATTCTACGTGAGGGCCACCGCGCCCGGCGACCAGACCAACGAACTCCCACGCGACGGCGCCCGCCGACCCGCCCTGTGGATCGTCGACAACGCGCCGCCCACCGGTCGCCCCGGCACCGTGGTCCACCGGTTCGTCATTTCCCGCTACGACCGCGACGCGCTCGGCAACCGCGGGTGGTCGTCGAAATATGACTGGGATTTCCCGCGCATGTCGAATCACGAGTTCAACTGCACCGTGATTCTAGGCGAAACCACCTTCCCCAGCGGCCCCGAAGTCCTCCACAATTGCGGCATGCGCAAAGGCGGCAGTCCGTGGACGCGATCCGACTCCAATACCATGGACCGCATGCGCTGGAAGTCGCCGGGCGACGCCTTCTACCGAAATCGCATCAAAACGGGCGTCGACAACGATGCCGCCGGCGGAGCCCGCTTCCACAACCGCATCACCCGCTACTGGCTTTATCTTTTTGCGTACCCCGTCCCGGACCACGAGTTCATCCAGCAGGTCGTCAACGAGGACAATCCCCGGATCGGCGACGACATGGAACCGACCGACAGCGATTTCTTCAACCGCGCCTACGAGGAAGGAGAGGAAGGCGAACTGTTCGAAATCGACGACGCCTGGTACATGTACGACCAGGCCCCCGGGTCGCCGGGTGCCGAGAGCCGCCTGGACGCCGGCAGCGTGACCGGACGCTGGGCGCTCGCCGATTGGACCAACACGTCGGTACCGCCCACCCCGTCCGCCGACAGCCCGATCTTCTGGCACGGCAACTGGCCATTGCGGTTTCCGGAAGACCGGTACGACTACTCGTCACTGGCCGCTTTCGTCAAAACGACCGTCACCGGCCCGGCCACCACCGACTCGTGGCGCGATCAAATGTCGCGCCAATTGGATATCGAACGCGCCGCCATCTACACCGCCGTGCGCGGCTACATCCGCGAATGGGACAATTTCACCATGGACCGCGGGAAAAACGGGTATTTCTACCGCCGCCATGCTGACGGAAAATTTGAATTCCACCATTGGGACAGCGATCTGGCGTTTTCTGAGCCGGGGAGTGCATCCTTCGTCGGAGGCGTGGCCGGCGTGGGCTGGACCAATCTCACCGGGCGTCCGTGGTTCCGGCATCGCATTCATTATTACCTCACCGAACTGGTAAACAAATACGCGCGCGACTCGTCCCGCATGGGGGCCTGGCTCAACGCCATGAATTACCAGTCGGCGGTCACCGACAACCTCGCTCCGTTTAAGACCAGTGGCTTCAACTACAACACGTGGTTCACCGGTCGCCAGACGCCGGCCATCAATTACATCAACGGGGCCGGCAGCAACAGCGGCTCCCCCAACTACACGCGACCGTTCTCCGTGACCACGACGTCCGGTCAAACCGTCATCGATCCGCTTTTCACCCTCCAAGGACTGGCTCCCTCCCGCGTCTATCGCGTCGAGGTTGAGGGGCATCCCGAGGCCGGCTTCGAGTGGATTCCAGACTCCACCAATTTCGGCAAGTGGCGGATCACGGGAGTCGCGCTCGCCTCCGGGATGAACACCCTGAATGTGCGCGCCCTGGATTTCGATGGCAGCGTCATCGCCTCGGCACCCATCACCGTCACTCTGACGCCCAATGCCCCGCCCCTCGCCGCCTTGTCCGCCACTCCCGCTTCGTTCAACCTCGCGGTCAACGAGGTCATGGCGCTGGACGCCACGGCCAGCAGCGACCCGGAGGGCAGTGCCCTGAATTACGCCTGGAACATCGCACCGTCCGTCGGCGCCCGGCTTACCCCCGCGGCGGCGGGACGAGCCCACGTCGTCTTTTCCCAACCCGGACTCTTCAAACTCCATCTGGCCGTGACCGACCCCGGCGGTCGGTCCGCTGCATTGGAACGCGACATCGTGGTGTATGCCGTCGGCGATTTTCGATCGTTCGGCGACGGTCTCACATTGGACGCCGGTCTCACCGCGGTCAACCTGCCCCTGCGCGGCAACGCGCCCACCGACACCTGGTACTCGCTCGAAGACGAGCCCGGTGCCCTGCTCATTCAAGCGCTCGACCGCGTCGCGCTTCCGCTCAACGGCGGGGCCTTCCCCTCGGCCACCCTGGACCTCCGCGACTCCGGAGATTGGATTCTCCAGACGCGCACGTCGTTTGAGACACGGGCGCTCGGGCATTTCCAGACCGGCCTGATCATCGAAGTGACCGAAGCCGGTCAGGGCGTGCGGTATGCCTTTGGAGCTGAAGGCCGTTCGTCACTGACCATTAGGCGCTCCATCGCCGGGGGGCCGTTCGGCTCCCTGCTCGGCACCGTGCGCCTCAATGCCGGCGGTCCGGAGCTGACGGAAATCGATGGCACCCTTTGGTCACCGGATGCCCACTTCACCGGCGGCTCAGCGTTCACTCAGAATTACGTCTACGGCTTCTCCAATACGACCCTGAATGACACGGGCCGCGGCGATCCGGTGGGGTTTTCCTACGCCATCCCGGTCGCCAATGGCCTGTACGACTTCACGCTGCGCGCCGCCTCCGGCCAGGCCGTCACCCAATCGGTCGCCGTCAATGGCGGAGCCGCTCAAAGTTGGTCGGTCACCGCCGGTCTCAACGCCGCTGAGCGCACGCTCACGTTCCCGGGAATCGACATCACCAGCGGCCTGCTCAATTGCTCGATCACGCGCACCAGCGGGGCCAATCCGACCGCGGTCCTCACGGCCCTGGAAGCGCTGCCCGCCGAGGTGCCATTCACCGCGCTCCGCATCCGCCGCATCGGCAACCAGCTCTCCTTTGACTACCAATCTGATCCCGGAGTCTGGGTGCCCGTGGCCACCGCACCGCTGGCCGCCGGCAGCACGGCCGGCCGCGGCGGCGTTTTCGTGGCAACCGACAGCCCGCAATCCGTCCGCATCGGTTTCGACTACCTCTTGCTGGCCGATCCGAGTCAGGCCAATCCCCAGTCGGCCGCCCTCCGCCTCACCGAAATCATGTATGACCCGAGCGCCGGTGGCGTCGAATACCTCGAGGTCGCCAATTTCGGCACCCAGCCGCTCGACCTCGCCGGCGCCCATTTCGTCGAGGGCGACCCCGTTGCCGCGTTTTCCTTCGGCAATGTCAGCCTGCAGCCGGGCGAACATGGGGTGTTGGTCTCCGATCTCGCGGATTTCCGCGCCCGCTACGGCGCCACCCCGCGCGTGCTCGGCGTCTGGACATCCGGCGCCCTCAACAATGCCGGTGAACAAATCCTGCTCCGCGACTCCAGCAACAACACCATCCACGATTTCGTCTACGGATCCACCGCGCCCTGGCCCACCTCACCCCGCGGGCTTGGCCCCTCGCTCGAAGTGATCGACGTCGCCGGCGACTACAACGATCCCTTCAACTGGCGCGCCAGCTTCGAGCTCGCCGGCAGCCCGGGCGTCCCGGGCCTCGGCCGCGACACCGACGGCGATAGCCAATCCGATGGCGAAGAAGGCCTCTTCGGAACCAACCCGGCCAGCGCCCTCTCGTTCGCCCAACTCAGCGCTGACTTCCAGGCCAATGGCTCCGTCAGCCTCTCCTGGCCCTCGGTGGCCGGTCGATCTTATCGAGTCGAGAGAACCACCAACCTGCGCGCCTGGACCACCCTCCAGACCGTCGTCGCCACCGGCACTACCTCCAGCTTCACCGACGCCACCGCCCAGGGCCAGTCCCACATCTACTACAGAATATTCGCCGTTCGTTGATCGTCTTCGCACCAATCTTTGCTTTGCGTTTTCAGTTGTCGTCAAAACGCCTTCGATCAGAAAAACTGGCACCCTTTGAATACGGGTTTCGGCAGGCCTTTGTGGCTGGAGGTGGGACGAGACCTCCCGGGCTCGTGGGCGGTGGAAACGGGGTGAAAGAAGCTCCCTCTCGCCTTCTCAAGTGGCGCCCTAAGCGAGAAATAAGTATGGGAAAAGACGCGGTAAAAACTCTCCCGGCGTGAATCCCGCGACCATCACTCGAAAGTGGAGACCATTCCCAGATGTATGCCTTCACCGCCTACGCGCCCGGGAGGTCGCGTCCCACCTCAATGCCGCCTTCTCTCTTTCGCTTGGAGCGTCATTCCCCAATACAAAAGCACACAAAATACACAACCCAGTCTCCGCCTGAAACCACGACCCAAAACCGCCCGCCTTTCGCTCGCGCAAAATCGGCAGTATAAAACCCAATCCGACGAACGACGAACGACGAACGACGAACCAAGAACCAAGAACCAAGAACCAAGCACCAATCCCCATGCCCGCCGCGCTCCTCTTCGACGACACGTGTTTACGGCACCAAACGGGCGAGGGTCACCCTGAACGGCCCTCGCGTCTCGAGGCCGTGCGCTCGCAGCTCAAGAAGGACGGACATTTCGAGGCCGCGCCGCGCATCGAAACGCGTGCGGCCACCAACGACGAAATTTGTCTGGTCCACACGCCGCCCTACGTGGCCACGGCCATTGCGGAAATCGAAACCGGCGTTTCCATGCTCAGCACCGGCGACACCCAGGTGGGCGGGCCCGATTCCCTCAAAGCCGCCCGGCACGCCACCGGGGGCGCGCTGAATGCCGTCGACGCGCTCATCCGCGGCACCCATCGCACGGCCTTTTGCGCCGTGCGACCGCCTGGGCATCATGCCACGCCGGGCCGCGGCATGGGGTTTTGCGTGTTTAATTCCATCGCCGTCGCCGCCCGTTACGCCCAAAAAAATCACGGCCTGGGGAAAGTGGCCATTATCGATTGGGACGTCCACCACGGCAACGGCACCCAAGATGTGTTTTACGATGATCCGTCCGTGTTTTTCTTCTCCACCCATCAATCGCCGTGGTACCCGGGCACCGGTCACCGCAAGGAAACCGGCCACGGAAAAGGCCTGGGCGCCACCATGAATCGCCCGCTGCCCGAGGGCACCGGCATGAAGGAAATTCGCGCCATTTTCACCGATGATCTGCTGCCCGCCCTCGACGCCTTTAAACCGGAACTCATGCTCATCTCCGCCGGCTTCGACTCGCGCGCCGGCGATCCCCTTGGCCGCTTCACCCTCGAGGATCCCGATTTCGCGGAATTGACTTCTCTCCTCTGCGAAATCGCCAACCGCCACGCCGGGGGACGCGTCCTCTCCCTGCTCGAAGGCGGCTACAACCTGCGCGGCCTCGCCTCCGCGGCCTCCGCCCACTTCGCCGCGCTCGGCTGAGCCGCTGGCCCATCGGCGGGTCCCGGCGGATTATTGGAAATAAATATCCCTTGACCAAGGGGGTACGATTTTGCTCTATGCGGGCAACGAATTGGCTTACCGGTGGTGCCGTCCGCCCATCCGGACGATTTTGCATCCCGTGACCCCATCCGCGCCTTGCCCATGATTTATCGATCGCTCTCCACCGCCCCCAGCCACTCATCCCGGCCCTCCGCTTGGCGCGGTCTCATCGGTCTCCCCTTGGCGGCGGCCCTGCTCTCGTTCAGCCTGCCCGCCCCAGCCCCCGCTCAAGATCCCGCCACCGACTTGGACGCCCCCAGCGCGCTCCCCAGCACCGCGGCCCCCCAGCTCGTCAAATCCATCGAAGTGCGCGCCGCCGGAGGCGCCGCAGTCGACCGCGATCGCGTCCTCTCTAACATGAGCCTCAAGGTCGGCACCGCCTACTCCCAGGAGAAAAGCGACGCCGACATCAAAAATCTTATCGCCTCCGGAGTGGCCGCCAACGTCAGCATCATCCCCGAACCCTCCGGCGACGGCGTGAAACTCACCGTCATCGTCGAGCCCCGCACCAGCCTCGGCGAAGTCGTCTTCCTCGGCAATACCTCCATCCCCAGCCGCGACCTTGAACGCGCCGTGGAGCTGGAAAAAGGCAGCATCGTCGACGACATCAAACTTCAGGAAGCCGCCACCAAAATCCGCGAGGAGTACCAGCGAAAGGGATTCCCCGACGTCGACATCCGTTACCAGCAGGAAAAAGTCGCCGAAACCGGCTTCACCCGCGTCACGTTCTACATCACCGAAGGCGAACGCGCCCTGCTCAATGACATCCGCTTCGAGGGAAATACCGTCTTTACCGCGCGCGAACTCAAAAAACTCGTCGAGGTCGGCGACCGCGACTGGTGGCGCGTCTGGAACCTGACCAAACGCATCAATTCCGAAAAACTCGAGAGAGATGTCGCCGCCATCCAGGCCAAATATCAGGACAACGGCTACATGAACGCCCGGGTCACGGGCATCGACCGGCTCCCCGTCGGCGAGAAGGTCGATGTCGTCTTTCGCATCTTCGAGGGCGATAAATACGACATCACCGCCGTCGCCATCGAGGGCATGACCACCTACCCGAAGGAAGAACTCCTCCCCAGCCTCGCCCTCACCGCCGCCGAACCGTACTCCGCCGGTTCCATCAAGGGCGACCTCAAACTCATCCGCGATTACTACGGCGCCCGCGGCTATGCCGACGTCCAAGTCACCCCGCGCATCAGCCGCAGCGGCCCCAACCAACTCGCCGTCACCTACGCCGTCGCCGAAGGCACCCGCTCCTACATCCGCAAAATCAACATCGACGGCAATCAGAAGACCCGCGACGAAGTAATCCGCCGCGAACTTGTCATCTTCCCGGGCGATGAATTCAGCACCACCAAAATCGACGTCTCCCAACGCCGCCTCCAAAACATCGGGTTCTTCGAAACCCCCGAGCGCGGCGGCGTCGAGTTCTTCCCGGTCGACACCGAAACCCCCGGCTACAAGGACATCAACATCACCGTCCGCGAAAAAGCCACCGGTCAAGTCCAGTTCGGCGTCGGATTCAGCAGCATCGACAGCCTGATCGGCATCGTCGAACTCCAGCAGACGAACTTCGACCTCTGGAATTGGCCCAGCTTCACCGGCGCCGGTCAAAAATTCCGCACCCGCATCCAATACGGGGACAAACGCCGCGACTTCGGCATCGAATTCACCGAGCCTTGGTTCCTCGGCGAACGCCTTGCCTTCGGCACCGAATTCTTCTACCGCGAACTGCTCTACCTATCCGACTACTACGACCAAACCAACCTCGGCGGCGCCATCAGCCTTACCAAACCCGTCGGCGAAAACAGCCGCCTCCGCGGCGAATACCGCCTCCAAAATGTCACCATCGACGATATCGATGAGGACGCCAGCCCGGAAATCCGCCAGGAAGAGGGCGATTACATCACCAGCACATTCGGACTCACCTATTCGTACGACACCCGTGACGTCCTGCTCGGCCTTACCCGCAAGGGCCACAAACTCACCTTCGACGCCGCTGTCTCCGGGCTGGGCGGCGACGTCGAAACCTACGACTTTGGTATCACGGGCGCCAAGTACTTCAGCCTCCCCTTCGACACCGTATTCAAACTCGAGGGCGCCGTCGAAACCATCGACAATTGGGGCGGCGACCGCGTGCCGATCTTCCAGCGCAAGTTCCTCGGCGGCGCCAATAACCTGCGCGGCTTCGACTACCGCGACGTCGGGCCCAAGGACGAAAATGGCGAACCCATTGGCGGCCGCACCTCGACCTATATCACTGCGGAATACAACTTCCCCCTCTTCTGGAACTTCCGCGGCGTCGTTTTCGCCGACCTCGGTATGGTCTCCGATTCATTCACCGACTGGGGCGGCGACTGGAATTCGGACGTAGGCCTGGGCCTGCACCTGTACAACATCCTTCCCCAGGGCCCGATCCGCGTGGAAGTCGGTCTCCCGATCTCCTCGGACGAGGAAAACGACAACGGCGCTCGCTTCAACTTCAACATCGGCTATCAATTCTGACCCCAACCCCCGGGTCATCCCCGATCCTGCGTTCCGGCGTTGCATGCCGCCAATCCGTCATTACCATCCCGCTTCCCACTCCAATCCATGAAACTCGCTTCCTTCGCCACCGCCGCGCTCGCCACCATCCTCTGGCTCGGGGCGGCCATGCCCGCCGCCGCCCAAGGCTCCTTCAAGATCGGCATCGTCGACATGAAGCGGGTCTTCTCCGAATACCATAAGACCAAAGACGCCGAAAAATCAGTCAACGATGGCAAGGAAGCCGCCAAAAAACAACTGGATGAACGCAATGCCAAGTATCGGGACCTCATCGGCAAGTGGCAGGAATCGCAAAAGTTGATCAACGATCCAGCCATCAGCGACGACCTCCGCGCCCAAAAACGCCGCGAGGCGGAGGACCTGTCGTCGGAAGCCAAGAGCCTGGAACGGGAAATGGCCGAGTTCCGCCAGCGCCGCGAGCAGCAACTCCAGGAACAAGTCAGCCGCGTCCGCAAGGGAATCCTCGATGAAATCAAAGTGCTCGTCGAAAAGAAGGCCAAGGACGCCAACTATGACCTCGTCTTCGACAAGTCCGGGATGGGAGCCAACGGTGTCCCCTTCCTCCTCTTTTCCAAGGACGCCGTCGATTTCAGCCAGGACATCATCACCGAGTTGAACAAGGACGCCCCGAAAGAAGCGGCCGCGCCCGCCACGACCACCCCGGCGGCGGACAAGAAGAAGTAGGCCGGTGACGGTTTCCGATCTCACCGCCTCGCTGGACGGCACCCTGCTCTCCGGCCCTCCCGACCGTGTCTTTCTCGGGTGCCAGTCGCTCGCCGAGGCCGAGGCCGATGACCTGAGCTTCTTTGGCAACGAGAAATACCTGCCGGCCCTCCGCACCACGCGAGCCGGCGTTGTCCTGGTTCCGGACACCGTGCCGGCGAGCATCGTCCACCTGGTGCCGCAGGCCGCCCTCGTCGCCGTGCCCAACCCATCCCTGGCCTTCTCTCAAGTGATGGCCCGGCTCGCCCCGCCGCCACCCCGCTTCCTCCCGGGCATCCACGCCACCGCCGTCGTCGACCCCTCCGCCGCCTTCGACCCCACCCGCGTCTCCATCGGGCCGCATGCCGTGATTGAAGCCGGCGTGACCATCGGAGCGGGAACCAGCGTGGGGGCCGGCAGTTTTCTCGGTGAGGGAGTCTCTGTCGGGGCCGGGTGCGTTCTCCACCCGCGCGTCATCGTGCAGCGGCATTGCCGCCTGGGCGACCGGGTCACGCTGCATCCGGGCGTGGTCATCGGTGCCGACGGCTTCGGGTTCGAGCAGCTCGCCGACGGCCGCCGCGAAAAAATCCCCCAAGTGGGTACCGTGGTCATCGAGGATGACGTCGAAATCGGCGCCAATTCCTGCGTCGATCGCGCCCGCTTCGGCCAGACGCTCATCGGGGCGGGCACCAAAATCGACAACCTCGTCCAGATCGCCCACAACGTGCGCATCGGGAAAAATTGCGTCATCGCCGGCCAAAGTGGCATCGCCGGCAGCACCCGATTACACGACAATGTCACCCTGGCCGCCCAAGTCGGCGTGGCCGGCCACATCGAAATCGCCTCCGGCGTCATCGTGACGGCCCAGTCGGGCGTGAGCAAAAGCCTCCGCGAACCGGGCATCTATATGGGCGACCACGCGGACCCCATGCGCCGAACGCTGCGCATCATGGCCGCCCGTCAGCATTTGCCTGAACTCGTCCAGCGGGTCCGCGCCCTCGAAAAGCGCAAAAAACCACCCCCACCTTCCCCCAACCCATGACCCTCATCGCCACCGACACCGCCCCGGCCGCCATCGGACCGTACTCGCAAGCCGTCGCCACGCCCGCCTTCATCTTCACCAGCGGCCAACTACCCATCGACCCGCTTACCGGGGCCTTCGTGCCGGGTGGCATCGCGGAACAAACAGCCCAAGTCCTCCGAAATCTCCAAGCCGTCCTCCAAGCCGGCGGATCGGGCCTCGACCGCATCGTCAAAACCACGGTCTTCCTCAAAGACATGAACGACTTCGCGGCCATGAACACCGTGTACGCCACGTTCTTCCCGATAAATCCCCCCGCTCGCTCCACCATCGAGGTCGCCCGGCTCCCGAAAGACGCACTCGTCGAAATTGAGGCCGTCGCCGCTCGCTCAACTTAACCGACGCCTCAAGTCGCCCGAGATTCCGTCGGCGGCAAGCTGGCCAGCAGCCCGGCCAGAAACCCGTCGCTCGGGTCGGCATGGCGGCGTTTCGTCGGCGGCCGGTGTCTCGCGGGGGAGGTGACCCGTTGGGGTGGGCGAGGCGGCACGGGAACCCGCCCATCCCTCTCCATCTTGCGCATCGTCACGGTCACGACATCACCCAACGTGTAGCGATCCAGGATGTTGGCGATCGCGTTGCGCACATCGATCATCAGCATCCTCAAACCACAATGCTCCGGATCAGGACAAGTGCACGGTTCATACTCCGTCTCACTCGCACATCCGATCGGCGCCAGCTTCCCGTCCAAAAATCTCACCAGCTCGCCCACCTTCGTCTTCTCCATGTCCTTCCCCAGCCGCGCTCCTCCCGCCTTCCCCCTCACCCCTTCGACGTACCCAGCCGCCTTCAAGTCGGCAAATATGTTCTCCAGAAACTTCGCCGAAATTCGCTCGCTCTCAGCCAGCTTCGACACCGAAACAATCGGCGTCCCCACCCGTTGGGCCACCCCCAGCCGAATCAAAGTGCGCAATGCGTATTCGCCGCGCTTGGTCAAATTCATGCGCTGCTCATAGCGCGGCCCTACCACCTCTCAAGTGAGAATCTCCAGTGCCCGGCATGGCCATGCGGACGTTCAGGATTGACCGGGCGCCCGGACAGGATTATCGCGGCGCCATGCAGCAGTGGTTATTTGTCTCCTCTTCGGGCCAACAGTTCACCGCCAATGAACCGGACGTCCCGGCTCTTGTTCAATCCGGCCAGATCGGCGCCCAGACCCTCATGTGGCGCGAAGGCATGCCGCAATGGATGCCCGCCGCATCCGTATTCCCACTCTTGTTTTCCGGCCCCTCGGCCGCCACGCAGCCCATGGTGACCGGCCCGGCAGCATCCACAGATAGCCCCGCCCTCGCCGGAGCCGGTGCCACCGCGGCGACGCGCTCCGCTGGGCCGGCGGCCGTGAGCCCTGCCTCGGAAGCCTTGGTGCGGCGTCTGGTGGGACCGCTGTTCGACCGCAAGGGATGGATCAAGCTCCTCGGTGTGATGATGATCATCGGCGGTATCCTTTCCATCCCCTACCTGGGCCTCGGCCTGCTCCCGCTCTTCGCCGGCATCGCCCTGATGAAAATGGCCGGATCCATCGACCGAGCCCAATCCAGCGGCGACGTGGCCGCCCTCGAGGAGTCCCAGCGCCATGCCGCGAGATTTTTCTTCCTCTACGGAGTGTTCATTGCCATCGCATTGAGTCTTTCCATTCTGATGATGATCCTGTTGCTGCTGACCTCGGGTGCCGCCATCTTCTCCGGAATGAAAGGGATGAACGAAGGCGGCATGGAATTCGACCACAGCGAAGAAGGAGGCCCGACCATCGACGACATCAGCCTGCCGCCGACCCCGCCATCGGGCGATGGCAACTAAGCCGAGATTTTCGCCGGCCTGTCCGCGCGGCCGTCGTTGAGGTCGCCGCCGATGAGGTCACTCGCCCCCTATGGCTGATTCGTCCCCGCCCCCGAGGGAAACCTCCCCCACCGGTGGAACCTCGGTCAATGTCGATGTGGCCACGGCCGCCAAATCGACCGGAGTGGTTGCGATCGCCGTGCTGTGCAGCCGGGTGCTCGGACTCGTGCGCGACCAAGTGCTGACCAGCCGGTTTGGAGCGCTCTACAATGGGATTTTCGCGCAGGCGTTCGGCACGCCGAACATGCTGCGCGACCTGTTTGCCGAAGGGGCGTTAAGCACGGCCTTCGTCACGACGTTTTCGAAGAAGCTCAAGACCGAGGGGGAGGACGCGGCGTGGCGGCTTGGCCGGAAAATGTTCACGCTGGCCGCCTGTTTCATGAGCGTGCTCGCCATCATGGGGATTCTGATCGCGCGGCCGTTGACGCGTTTGCTCGTCTGGGGGTGGGAACCGTGGAAACAGGACTTGGCCGCCGCCCTGGCGCAAATCATGTACCCCTTCATCGCCGTGGTGTCACTCACCGCGCTGGCCATGGGGATGCTGAATGCCAAACGGCGGTTCTTCATGCCGGCCGTGGCCTCCGCCTTTTTTAACCTGGGGTGCATCGTCGGCGGCTATTCCCTGGCATGGTGGCTGGACCCGGCCTTTCGGAGCGGCGAAGTCACCTGGACCGCGCTCGCCAGCTTCGCCGTGGGCACGCTGATCGGCGGTCTCTGCCAGTTCATGGTCCTCTGGCCCAGTCTGCGGCAGGTGGGATTCCGGTTCCGACCCGATTTCGGTTGGAAGGACGATGGTGTCCGGGAAGTGCTGCGATTGATGTGGCCCTCGCTGATCGCGGCTGGTGGCGTGCAGATGAACGTCCAGATCAACAACTTCTTCGCGAGCTTCACGTGGGGCGAAGCCTCGGCGAAGTCGTGGCTGGCCTTGGCCCAACGACTGCAGCAGCTTCCGTTGGGCCTCTTCGGCGTGGCCGTGGCCACGGTCACCCTCCCCGCCTTGTCCCGCGCGGCCACGGAGGGGGTCGGGCCCGGATTTCGGGAGGTCCTGGCCAAGGGACTGCGGCTCGTCCTTTTCCTGGTCATCCCGTGCGCCGCCGGTCTCGGGTTGTTCGCCAAGGAAATCCTCAGTGTCATTTTCGAACACGGCAATTACGGCGCGGAGGACGTCTACCAAAGCGCGCGCGTCCTCCAGGCCTATGCCTTTGGCCTCCTGTTTTACGCCTGCCTTAAAGTCCTGCAGCCGGCGTTCTTCGCGATCGACAAGCGGTTTTTCCCCATGCTCGTCAGCATCGGCATGATCGTCTTCAACGTGGTCGTCAACAGCATCACCGTCTTTGCCCTCGGATGGGACCACGCCGCCCTCGCCTGGTCCACCGCCGTCGGGCTCGCCTTGAACTTTTCCGTCAGCTACCTGGCCATGCGGCGGTTCGCCTCCGGCGTCGGCACCCGCGCAACCGCTCAAGGCCTCGGTCGCATCACCGCCGCCACCGCGGCCATGCTCGCCGTCTGTGCCGGCCCCAAATGGTGGTTCGCCGGCCACTGGCAAGATCTGGGGTTTTGGATGCGCGCGTCCAGCCTGGGCTTGACCATCGCCCTCGCCGCGGCCGTGTATTTCCTGATGTGCAGCCTGCTGCGCTTGCCCGAGGCGTCTGATTTTGGGGCGTTGCTGAAACGCCGGTTGGGACGTAACTGAATCGGCATGAAACTCCGGTATTACCTTCAGGCCGCCGCCGCCCTGGTCGTCGTCTGGTCGGCGGTCGCCGTGGTGTCCGCCGCCATGAACGCCTCGATCCCGACCGCCAAAAAGCTGCTCGAGTATCTGGAGGAAAACCCGATGCAGCAGCTGCCGCGGCCCGAGGTCATCGATCGCGTCGCCGCCGACTACGTCCGCCTCCCGTTTCTCGAAAAACGCTCGTTGCGCGCCCCCGAAACCAACGGGAGATTCGACGCCTTCCTCTCCAGCCTCACCCCCGAGGAGAAAGGCCGCTTCGTCGAACTCGCATTGCCCGGCGGCTTTCGCGACCTGCTCGATGGCTTCGGCAAAATGGATCAGCGCGACCGCCAGCGGAATCTCGAACGCAGCCGCCGCGAACTGCTCGAAAACCTCGGCGACTCGCCCGCCCGAGCGATGATCGAGGCGGCCGGCCCCGCCCTGCTCAAACAGATCGCTGAAAATGGACTAGGCCCATTTTTCGATGGCCTGCCGCCCGACGTCAAACTCCAACTCCTTCCGATGATCGAACAAATGCAGAACAACGCCCGGCAGTTGCGGGACTAGACTCATGGTTTCAGCCACCGGTCGAGGAAACGGAATGTCCCCTGGCCATGAATGGCCGCGGAAAGATAAGCCAGCTCATTTCGGCGCAGTGGCACGTGTTGGCCAGGTTCCACTCGACCCTGTCGTACTCGACGGTGTGGAGGGAGCTGTGGGGCGCGGCGGCGTCGACGGTTTTCCAGATCCATTCGTTGCAGTCGACGAGGCGGGCGGCATACGGGTGGTACGCCGTGTGATCACCTGCCCAGCCAAATCCCCGTGCGCATCCAAGTCCCGCGTCCCCGGCAAGGGAGCCGCCCACACCAGTCGCGCACCAACAACCGACAACAAGGGGATCAAGAGCTTCCCGGCAGGGGGTCAATAATGTGTCCCCAGTCAGAGTGCCATCCCCCTCCCCGCCACCAGCCCGAAATGCCGACGACTGCTTCCGGTTGGTGTACCGGGTTTACCCGGCCCGCGAAGCCTTCCCGCTCCACGCTTCTCGCACCCTTAGCGCGCCGCGGTCTGACCGCTGAGTTGTTTCACGCGCGCGTCGTACGCGAGGAAATACCGATCGTACGTCCACGGGTTGGGTTTTTCCTCGGTGGTGGCCTCGAAGTCGGCGACCAACCGTTCTTCGAAGGCCGGTGTCATCAACTCGGTGCGCCCGACGATGACACGCACCGATTCCTTCGGCGCGGGCGTGACGGTGAGCGGGAGAACCTGCTTCACATAAGCGGACGGCACCACCCAGAAGACGCGCAGTCCAGACTTTTCGAAGTAACTTCTCCACCACGTTTGCAGCATGCCATCGGCTTCCGCGCGGGTCAGGCCCGCGTCCGTGAGCATGCGCGCGGCGTCCTCGTAAAGCGGCTTGCGCCAGTCTTTGCGGTACGCGTGAGCGGCCAACGGCACCGGCGGCACGGGCTGGGCAATCTCGCCGGCCGGAACAATCGGAGGCGGCAACTGCCAGCGGGCCTCGCGGGCGTCATTTAAGTCAAAAATCAACCAATGTCGGACCGATTCCGGGCTGGCATTGGCAACGTGCAGGACGTCATTAGTGGCGCGGAAACTCACCGGCGGATCCAACCGACCAAGCCCGCGGTAAAACAAGTATTTTTCGGCTTCGCCGTCCGGGGTCGTCACCAGCGCGGAATCCGGCTGTCGCGGGTGGAGCCATGAGGGTGTTTCGCCGCCGCGAAAGACCCGGCCGAAGACGTCATCTCCGGCCGGTTCCACCTTCACGTCCCAGACAATGGATCCTTGGTACCCCTTCGCGAAATCGATCGCGTTCTCCCGCTCAAGCAAGGTGCCCTCGCCGTCGCGCTTCAATGCCGGCAGCTTTTCACCGCCGCTCCGCTGTGGGTACCATTGGCTGATCGTTCCGCCCTGAAAACCGACTTCCACGCGGGCATCGAACGGCTTCTCCGTGTAGAAATATATCACCGGAGTCTCCATGCGCACGGTCACGTTGGCTAGTGGCCGGCGCCAATCGATTCCCTTGGTAAACAGTGATCTGATCGAAGGATGGTTGTGCATGGCCTCGTGCGAATACACGAAGTCCGGCAGCGGTTCCTCCTCGCGTTCAACGCCAGGAAGCAGCGAGCCGTCGGAGGCGGCCACGGTGGTAAACGTGCCCCATTCGTGGAGGACATAGTCGCCAACGGCACGATCGCAGACGCCGGGTTCGCCGGCGAACGAGAAGCAGGTGGCGGCGCCGGCCAGGCCAAGCGCCAAGCCGGTGGTGAGTGGTGTTTTCATTGGGTGGTCAGTTGTTTTTTTTATTGGCAGCCGGAGGGACGAAGCGCGCCACTCGTTCCTCCGGCCAGGTGGTTTTCTGCAGAAATGTCTGGGCGGCGGCGGCATCCCGCGCCCGCCAATCGCCATATACGTGGTCGATGGTCGACTCGCGCAGAGTGGGATCGGAAATCGTCTCCGCCCATTGCAGGGCGCTCTCGGGATCCAACTCCGCCACCTGCCGGGCGAACGTCATCCGCGCCGGATCACTGTCCGGGCCGGCCGGCTGGCGACCGAGCCAGGCCCCGGCCTCATTCGGGTCATTGTGCGCCCACACGTTCATGATCTTGATGAGCGTTTGCGATCCGGGCGCCTGCGCCACCCACCAGTCGGCCGCTTGCTCCGGCTCGGTTTGCAGCCAAGCCAGCCCGAGGCTGTCCATAAGCCGCGATCGATCGTGCGCGGGTTCGGCGCTCTCCACATAGGCCGCGGCCGCCAGGGCGTCCGCTTGCACCCACTGCTCCACGACCGCTCGACGCAATTGACGCCGCACTTCCTCATTCTCCAACGCGTCACCGGCTTTCAGGACCGATTGCCTCGCCTCGTCGGTGCGGACCGAATCCAGCAGTCCGCGGAGGGCCTGCCCGCGTTCGTTCTCGGTCCGCACCCAGCCGAGCTGCGCGACGCCGCCCGATAGGTCCCGCGACCCCAGTCCCCGGAAGATGGTGGCGAGCAGCGACTCGCGCAGTGGCGCGGGCGCACTGCCCCGACTTTTCTGGAACCAAGCGAGGGCGGATTCGGGATCGTTGCCCGCCCAAGCCGTGAGCACGCCTTCGAAAACCCCGGGCCGGCACTGGAGCGGCAATATTTCCTGAACATACCCCAGCGCCTCCCACGGTTGCGACTCGGCCCACCGGCCAATCAGGTATTTGTAAATGAGCGCCTGCGCCGCTTCATCCTCCACCGCCGCCACGCTCGCCAGTGCCTCCGGAATCTGCGAAGCCTCGATCCACGCTAAAACGGCCAGGGCTTGCGTGGTCGAGCTCACGTCCTGCACGCCCCCGCGCAGGATGCGGGCCGCTTCAGTGATCACGTCGTCATGAGGCGAGGCCCCGACCCGCCTGGGGGCCGGCGGGGCCGTGACCGGCGAAGGCGGTGACGGCCCGACCGCAACCTCAGCCAAATCCGCCTTGGCCGACGCCGTGGCCGCCACCGCACGCAACCGACGCAACTCGGCCTGCTGCCACATGAGCGTGCCGGCCACCACCGCGCCCCCGGCCGCCAACTTCCATCGTGTCGCCCACGACACCAATTCCCACCAGCTCACCGCACCTCCTCCGGAGGCGGCCGTGGCCAATGCCGATCCGGCCAATGTGGCCTCCAGCGAGGCGGGCGCCGAACGCACGGCCTCCGCCGTCAGCACAGCCGACAGCGCACTCGCCGTGCTGGTCACTCCGTGACGACCGAGCCAGACGCGGAGTTTTTCAAGCGCTCGGGCCACCCGTTTCTGGGCTGTGTCGTCGCTCACGCCCATTGCCGCCCCAACGGCCCGAAAATCCTGCTTCTCGAAAAACCGAAGGACGAGCGCGTCCCGGTCGCTTCCCGGCAGGCGGTCGAGTGCCTCGTCGAGCAACGGGGAAAGCTCGTGCCACAGGGGGTCGGTAAGATGCATGGCATTCATGGAGGCAGCCTCCTTTTCACGCGTGCGGCGCCGGCGTTCCCGGTCGAGTGACTTCAGCGCGACGAATCCCGTGTGCCGGTGCAGCCAGCCGCCGAGCACAACGTCATCAGGCAACGCCCGTGCCTTCCGCGCCAAGTCCGAAAACACCTGCTGCGTCACGTCCTCGGCCAACGCACGTTCGCCATTGACTCGCCGCATCGCCGCGGAATACACCGCCGGCAAGTGGCGCCTGACCAATTCTCCAAACGCACGATCCGATCCATCGCGCACGTACGCACGAAGCAAATCACGATCGTCGGCAACATGTGGTTCCCCGGTCATGGCAGCAAGTTTCCACCCATCAGAACCGATCCGGCCGCAAATTCCGACACTTAATTTTCCAGAAGTTTCGTCCGCGTCCCTAGAACGGTGGCCGGAACCTCAACCACCTGCGCGCCCGCTAGCGCAAATACCCGGTCGCCATCGCGCGGCGTGATGACCGCATGGCCGGTGAACGACCCGAAACTCGGAAGGACCAACGTGCTTCCCGCCTTGAGCCAAAAACACGGTGCTCGCATGCCGCGCACCCGGCCATCGCCGAGTCGAACCGCCGGGTGTACATGGCCGCAGACATAGTTCCGCTCCCCGGATGCCGACTCGCCGCCATGGATCGCGGCCTGCCCAGGGTCGTGAATGAACGTCAGACCATCCAGCTCATAGGGCTCCGGGGCGATCTCCAACGCCAGCCCGGCCGGAAGCCGATGGAGCGCCCGGTCATGATTGCCAGGCACTAGCGCGACACACAGTTCAGAACGCCGGCGTCGCCAATCCAGCAACGCCTGGACGACCTCGGGGCCATACCCGTGAGGCGAATGGAAAAAGTCGCCAACCACCACCAACTGGCGCGCCCCCGTCCGCGCGATCACCCGGTCCAGACGAGCCAAATCTTCACTGGTGTCGCCTTCCGGTACCGCCACCCCGTGCTGCCGAAAACTGGAGGCCTTGCCAAAATGACAATCGGCCACCAGCACGACCTCCCGGTCGCGCCAGAACACGGCGCGCTCCGGCAAGAGCTCGAGCGATTGGCCACCCAGCCGAAGTCCGATCGATGTCACGACCCGGAGGATGGCCCACCCCCGCCCTCGCGCCAGCGGATCCACAGTGCAGCCACAATCGTCCCGACCATATTCGCAACCAAATCCCATCCCGTGTTCACATACCCGCCGACATTGGTATTCGGCATGGTCAGCGTGGCGATGAATTCAATGACCTCGTTGAAGGCCCCAAACCCCATGCCCGCCGCCGCGCACACCGTGAGCACCCCCAGCGTCGGACGCAACCGGCCGCCATCATCCGCCAGCGCGGCCGACCGAAGCGCCTGCCAGCACAGCCACGTCGTCACGCCGAATCCATAGGCATGCACCACCTGGTCGTATTTCAGCAGGTTGGGAATGAGCCAGAGGCTGTACAAGACCGCATTCGGCGGATTGAACGGCCAATGGAGCGGCAGCGAGACCAACCCGCCCGCCATGTGCAGCAACCCCCACACCGACAGCGCCCAAAGCAGTCCGGAGCTCAGCCCGACCCGCCGGTGCACCAGCCCAATCGCCCCGATCAGGACCACCATCACCACAATGTAAAAAACAAACTCCTTGTTCCCCGTCTGGATCGCCCCCGCCACCGCCACCGATAAATAGGCCGCCGTAAAAACCATCAGCCCACGCGGCATGGCCTGACGAACGGGGGAAAGCGAAGGGGACGGCATCCCGTTATCCAATCATGCCTCAGGCCGTACGGCTAAGAATTTCTCGCCACGACGGGAAATCGGCTCGGGCGACGGTGGTCGAAAGGTCGAGTGCGGCGAGTCTCAATGACTCGAACTGCGTACCTCGATTATCCAATGTTGCGATTCCCACCCGACACCCACCGGAATAACCTGCCCGCCTGCCCACGAGAACGAGTATCCCGGGGACCAAATGCGGTTGCCAAAATCCACCCACACCCGCCCGCACTTCCAACCCCAATAAAGCCGGTGTGGACGGATCTCCCGGCACTGAAGCTCCAAGAACATCAGACGGATCAGCAACCGCCTTCCCGGCCAGCCGCTCTCACGAACCATCCCCAGCCTCATCGACGACTCGTCGCCCCCCGGTACACCAATGCGAAACGCCAGACCTGGCCACAGCCACAATACCAAGACGCTCGTCATGACCCCCATCGGTACCGCCCAAGTCCAGAAGACTCCACACCTCGGATTCAGCCATCCCCGCAGGCACCCGTATCCCATGAGCACTCATCCTGGAGCGTGCGCAACCGCCGGACAACGGTAAATTGCGTCTCCCGTGTTCTACTACGACCGACTTTCCCCCGAATCGATCACCGGCCCTCAATTGGATGGCTGGCTCGCCTTGGGCGGGTATCGCATGCATCAGGACATGTTCACCACGTCCCACGTGGACCTCGGAGAAATCTACCGCGTGTACTGGCTGCGGTTCGATGTGCGCACCCTCCGCGACCACCGGTCGCACCGCCGCCTGCGCCATCGCAACGGCTCCTTCACCTCCCGCATCGAGCCCTTCTCGGGCATCGGCGTCGACCACCACCTTCTTCACCAAAAATACCGCGATTCCATCGACTTCGATGGTGCCCCCACCATCGCCGAATGTTTGTTCGGTGATGACCCGGACAAAATCAATAACTTCCAAACTCATTGCCTGTCGGTTTACGACCGTGAAACGCTGATCGCTGGCGGCTACTTTGACACCGGTCACACCTCCGCCGCCTCCATCCTCCATTATTATGATCCTGACTACCGCCGTCATAGTCTGGGGAAGCACCTCATCCTGCTCACCATCGATTACCTGAAAGCCATGGGCTACCGATGGTACTACCCGGGCTACGTCGTGCAGGGGTGCCCCAAAATGAACTACAAACTCTTCCTGGGCCAGGAACACGCTCACTACTTCGATCCCCGCGCCCGGCAATGGAAACCTCTTCACAGTACCCTCCTCATCGGCCAACCCCACTCCCTCGAATCCCTCATCGCGGAACACGTAGCCCGCCGCGATCAAACCGACCCAACCCCTCCGCCCACCCTTCAGCCCAAGGCCACGGACGCGACGGACGATCCCGATTTTCGGCCTCCGGACGATCAATCGTCCGAAGGCTCGATTCCCTCATGACCCCGCCACCCCGGGAGACGTGGCGGGGTGCGCATCGAGCAGTCGCGTGAGGCGGATGGCTTCGTGACAGAGTTCCTGGCGGATAAGGCGGGGGCCGGCGGAGGCCTTGTAGCCTTCGTTGAAGAGCAAGTACAGCGCCGCGAGCACGCCCTCGAGGCGCGGCGGGAGATCGCCTGCCTCCGGCACGGCGAACGGTAGCCGCAAGTCGCGGATGAGTTGGCGGGCGCAGACGAGACGTTTGGCGACGGCCGCCTCGCTGACGAGGAAAGCCGCGCCGATCTCCGCCTGGCTCAGTCCACACACGGTGCGCAGGGCGAGCGCGAGCTGCGCCTCAATCGAAAGCTGCGGATGAAAGCAGACAAAGAGCAGGCGCAGCGTGTCATCAGTGAGATGGTGCTCGTCGGGAAGCACGTCCCTCGTGAGCCAGCTTTCCTGTTCGGCGGTGACCCGGGCTTCCTTTCGCTGCCAGGTCCGCTCCCGCCGCAGGGCGTCGAGCGCGAGGTTTTTCGCCGTCTGGGTGAGCCAGGCCGCCGGATTGGCCGGGATGCCGCGATAGGGCCACGTCTGCAGCGCCCGCACGAGCGCCTCCTGTACGACGTCCTCGGCCAGTTGCAGCCGGCGGGTGCCGAGATGCGCCGCCAGCGTGGCCACCAAGCGTGCCCCCTCGCGTCGAAATAAGTCTTCCGCCACGAGCCCGGGATTAGCCTCGCCGTGCCGGCTCATGGCGGAGAGAATTCCGCCGGCGGTCCGCCTTCGACCAGCCTCGCCAAATGCTGGAGCGACTCCTGCCAGCCGAGGTAACAGGCTTCCTCCGGGATCACCGCCGGCACACCGGCCTGCGTGACGTTTAACTCCGTGCCGCAGGATACGGCTTTCATCGTCACGGTCACCTCGATGGTGCCGGGCAGGTTCGGATCATCGAAGACATCCGTGTAGCGGAGCCGTTCGTTCGGCACGAGTTCGAGATACTCGCCACCGAAGGAATGGCTGTGTCCGTTGTTGAACTGGGTGAAGGCCATTTTGAACGTGCCGCCGACTTTGGCATCGAGGTGGAAGACTTGACACACGTAGCCGTTCGGCGGCAACCACCTTGACAGCGCGGCAGGATCAAGGAACGCCTTGTAGACGAGCTCGGGCTTTGCCTTAAGTACGCGATGGAGCCGAATGGTGTGGGTGTTCATGGGCTAACGAGTTTGCGGCGGGCTGAGCGTCGCGCTTGAGAGCATCAACCAGGACTTTGCAATGCGTCGGATACCGCCCGGCCCTACCTTTCCCGCTTGAAAATCACCGGTGGTCCGCACGGGGCGCTCTTGCCCTTATCCCAAGTCACACCCTCGAGCTGGTAGTGGTCCGCGTCGATGAAGGTGTAAGTGGCACCGTGCATATGAGTGTCTGTGGCCGGATTCAAGCCGGGCGTCGGCGCGAGTTCAAAAGTCAGTGAGTCCGCCGTCCTCTTCGTCAGCTTCATCCGCGGTTGATTCCGCAGCATGCAGTAGTGTGTCATCATGAGCTGCCCGTTCACGTCGTGGTACGTGCTCAGCATCTCCATCGGCGTGCCTTCGGCAAATCGCTCCTCAATCACCGAATCCCCTGCAATCAGGCGAAACTCCGTCTTCATCTTCCCCATCGTCGGCGAATTGGCCTCCCACTCGCCCACCAGCGACTTCAGGCGCTCAAAACCCGCCGACCCCCGATACGGCGGCATCTCCGCCGAGGCGGCATGCCGAGTCTGGCTCGACTGACAGGCCGTCAACCCCACTAACGGGGCCAGGAACAATGGGATGAATCGAGTTTTCATAAATCAGAGTGTTGGAAATTTCGAGTCGATCTGGCCAAGCTCACATGCCCGCCATCCCATGATCGACGAACCGACCACTCCCGCGAAGACAGAAAATTGAAAAAAATTCTCCACGCTCCGGATTGTCCGCCCGACCGACCTGGAATCCCTCGCGATGGGAGCGAAGGAACCGAAGGACTCGGCTCACCGGCGAATATCGATCGGCTCATGCCCCTTTCGTCTTCTTGGCCCCTCTCGTCCCTTCAGGAAATCCGAAGAGCACGGCTAAATTGTTCTTGTAGACAGTGTTTATATGAGTATTCTTTTATATGGTCATGGACCGCAGCCTCCCTCTTGATCCCGCTGCGGGCGGGGCGTTCCATTGCATTTCGCGCTGTGTGCGTCAGGCGTATTTGTGTGGGTGGGACGCCCCGCGGGGTCGAAGCCTTGAGCACCGCCGGGCTTGGGTAAGGGATCGGATTGGAGAACTCACCAGCCAGTTCCCGGTGGATGTCTACACGTATTCTGTGATACCCAACCAGTTGCACATCGTTTTCGCGACGATTCTTGCAGGGCTTCCTGCCTGCCTTCTTGTCGAGCTTCCTGGCGGCGAAACATGATCGCCCTGCCGGATGGATCGTACCGCTGCTATGCCGTGCACGAAAGTGCCCGGGGCCAGACCTTCCCGAACGATGATCTTTTCAGCGGCTCCTGCACCAAGACCAAAGGCCTCACGAATGTTGGCTATTGGCTATGAGCCGCGAATCAAATCCCTTAGACTGCCAGCAATTCGGAGAAGAACCTGAAGGCGGCGACCCACACCATCAGGCTGGCCACGAAAAGCAGGGCCACGAACACGAGGACGGCGACGAAGAGGATTTTGGTTTGTGGGCTGGCCGGTCCGGGCGGTTCACCGGCGAGGTGTTGTTGGAGGAGGCGGTTGTTGCGCGAGTTTGACTTGAAGCAGATGGAGGCGGCGGGTCCGAGGATCGGGATAAGATTGAGCAGCGCGTTGCCGACCATGTTGCCGGCCATGCGGACCAGGGTGCGGACGGGAGTTCGGTGGCGGACGGCGGTGAGCAGAATCGTGGCGCCCGCGGTGGTGGAGGCGGCGTCCCCGAGGCCTGGGATCAGGGCGAGCAGCGGGTCGAGGCCGAATTTGATGTTGGTCCCCGGAATGCGCAGTAAATCATCGAGCCATTTGGCAATGAAGTGCGGCAGCAATCCCCGGACGTCGGAGACGGGTGGAGTCCCTCCTCGCGCGCCGCCACGGGATCCCGGTCCCCGGGCCGACTGGCCAGGCGGGATGATTTCGTCGGGATCGAGCGCGGGCTGGTCGGACATCAGGTGGGAGCGCAGCGCGGCGAAATGGGTGAGTTGTTTCGGGATTTGCAAGCCAAGGGCCGTTGTTTCATTAGGCGGGTTGCCTTGTCCACTTGAACTCAATGTCTTTCTGCACGTCTGGGTGCAGACTGCGGTGGACCGGGCAGGCGTGCGCGGCGGCTTCCAGCACCGGCCGCTCTGGATGGGTGGGCGGCAAATCGATAGCAATTCGGGTGACCAGGCGGGCGATGCGGCGGGGCCCCTCCGTGGTCATGTGTTTTTCGACTTCGACGCTGGCCCCTGGCAGGTCGATCCCCTTCCGGCGGGCAACGATCGCCATGGTGGTGAGCATGCAGGTCCCCAGGGCGGCGGCTACCATATCAGTCGGCGAAAACGCCTCGCCCCGCCCCTGGTTGTCGACCGGCGCGTCCGTGGCAATCACCGCCCCGCTCGGCTGGTGAGTCGCTTCGCAATGGAGTTCCCCTTTGTAGCAAACAGATACGCCTACCATGCCGGGCATCATGGCGTGGCTGGAGCCAAATAAAACCAATTCTCGCGGGAGGACGGGAATTCCGGTTTCCGGCACTCGCAGGCGGCAGATTCTGGCTTAGGGTCGACCGCATGTCAGACCGATCGCATGACACCATCTCGCTTCTGGGACGCTCGGAAACGCGCCTCCCGAGGGCTCCGGACGTCGCCACCCTGGAAACTTTCCCGAATCGCAACCCGCAGCGGAACTACACCATCACGCTCGACTATCCGGAATTCAGCTCTCTGTGTCCGGTCACAGGCCAGCCGGACTCGGCGCGGCTTCAGATCACGTACGTGCCAGACCAGCGGTGCGTGGAGACCAAATCGCTCAAGTTTTACCTCGCGAGCTACCGAAACACAGCGGCCTTCAACGAGGACATTGTCAACCGCGTGCTCGATGACTTGGTGGCGGCCACCGCGCCGCGGCAAGCCACGGTACGGGGCGAGTTCTCCCCTCGGGGCGGTATCCGTCTGACGGCCGAGGCACGGTTTCCCGACGCCCTATGAAAGTGGTCGTCCTTGTCAGTGGTGGCATCGATTCGGTCACCGCGCTTCACCATGCGGTGCAGTCCCACCGCGTCGTTGGCGCTCTCGGTTTTGACTACGGCTCCAAGCACAACCCCCGTGAACTGCCCTTGGGCGTCTGGCACGCCAATCGGCTGTCCGTCCCGCATCGCACCATCCGTCTGCCTTTCGTCAACGAGTTGTTCCACTCCGACCTCCTGCGCTCCGGTGGTGCGATCCCCGAAGGCCATTATGAGGAAGCCACCATGAAGCAGACGGTGGTGCCGTTTCGGAACGGCATCATGCTCGCCATCGCCGCGGGATTCGCCGAAAGCATCGGCGCCGAAGGACTCGTCATCGCCGCTCACTCGGGCGATCATGCCATCTACCCTGATTGCCGCGAGGAATTCATGAAGGCCATGGGCGATGCCATAAACCTCGGAACCTATGCCCGCATCGCCGTGCTCAGGCCGTTCATCGACTGGGACAAGGCGCGCATCGTGCGCCGCGGGTCCGAGTTGAAGATCCAATACGCGCGCACTTGGTCGTGTTACAAAGGCGGCGAACGCCACTGCGGCACCTGCGGCACCTGCGTCGAACGCCGTGAAGCCTTTCTGCTCGCCGGAATCCCAGACCCCACTGACTACGAACACATAGCGCCCCTCCCGAGCCGGCCAGCCTGATGGCTCGGACAATCCGCCTTCCCCCTCCCTGATTCCTGCCCGCTCGACATCTGGCATCCTGGCCGCAAAGTGAGTCGGTGAGGATATCCGAAATTTTTCATTCGGTGCAGGGCGAAGGGCGGTTGACGGGTGTGCCCTCCGTCTTTGTCCGCACTTCTGGCTGCAACCTCCGCTGCGCGTGGTGCGACACGCCTTACGCTTCGTGGTCGCCCGAGGGCGACGAGATGGATGTTGAGGCGATAGCGGCCACGGTCGCCCGCTTCGGGACCCACCACGTCGTCGTCACCGGTGGCGAACCCATGATCGCCCGTGACATCGAGGCGCTCCTCGCCCGTCTGCGCAGCGCCGGCCACCACCTCACCATCGAAACCGCCGCCACCGTCGCCCCACCCACAGGCTTGACCTGCGACCTCGCTTCGCTCAGCCCCAAGCTTTCGAATTCCACACCCAGCGTCGCCCAAATCGGTGCCGCCTGGGCCGTGCGCCACGAAGCCCAGCGACTTCAACCGCTCGTCATCCGCGAGTGGATCCGGCGTTTTGACTTCCAGCTCAAGTTCGTGGTCAGCCACGAGGCGGATCTGGTCGAAATCGATCGGTTGTTGGCCGAAGTGAGCGGCGCTCGCGAGTCGAGTCCCGTCGCCATTCCGCCGCATCAAGTCCTCCTCATGCCCGAAGGTACCGATGCCGCCACCCTCGCCGAGCGGGGCCGCTGGCTGGTGGACATTTGCAAGGCAACCGGGTATCGCTTCTGCCCGCGCCTCCACGTCGAACTCTTCGGCCACACCCGCGGCACCTGATTCCATGCCCTATCGCATCTGCAAGACACTCGACATCGAAAACGGCCACATGCTTTCCAAGCACCCCGATGCCTGCCGCTTTCCCCACGGCCACACACGGCGGATCGAATTCGTCCTCGAAGCCGATTCCCTGGACGAGCGCGAAATGGTCTGCGATTTCAAGATCATCAAGGATGCCGTCGGCGCCTTCCTCGACACGCTCGATCACGCCCTCTGCGTCAATACCGACGATCCCGCCTTCACCGAATTGCGTGCGCGCTATGGCGACCGCATCGTCCCGTTCGCCCATCAGGATCCCACCACCGAGGTGCTCGCCAAACATATTTTCGACATCGCTGCCGCGGAACTTAAGGCCTACTCTCGCCGCCCAGACAACCGATACCCCATGCGCCCCAACGTTCAACTCCGCTCAGTGCGCGTCTGGGAAACCGCCTCGTCCTGGGCTCAGTACGTGGATTGATCCGCGAAGTCCCTATGCCTGGAACCGGGATGGGAACCACGAAGCACTCGAATATCACGAATAGCCAAGCAGTGGCTACAGGTATGTCCTCCACCCGGCAGGTCAGGGGGCGGCTTTCATAACTGCCTGATCATTCGTGGCCATTCGTGCCATTCGTGGTTCCATCGTCCTTTTTAGCCCGGGAACCCGGCGCGTCTAAATTCCCTCGCCGCCGCACTGCTCCGTTCAGGAACTCCCGGTGGCTCCAAGTGCCGTCCGACTTGATGACCAGATCCACCGCACCCGACTCCGACTGGGCAATCACCTGAGCGCCACCCGCCTCCACGCGGGCACGCCATTCCTCTGGCACGGACGCCGCCGTCGCCTTCTCGCGCCCCGAGCATACGACCAACGCGGGTTGAAGTCGGTCAATAAATTCCGGCAGCCCGAAAAGGTCCGAGGCGTGCCGTCCCCGGATCCAGATGTCGGTTTCCCATGGTCGTTCCTGTCGCCCCAGTGATCTTTCGGCAAGGAACCCGGCATCGTTGGAAATGAGAACGCTCCGTCCGGCGCATTCCAGAACCAGAACCAGGCAACCGTCATCGGCCACCGTCCCCACGCTATCGTCCGGAGGCCACAACACCGTGAGCGAGGTGCTTTCGTCCAGCCCAAGCCGATCTCCCGATCGCAGCGGCCGCGCTTGGCCGATGCCCCGTGCCAGCGCGTCGCGCCATCCCGGCGACTTCGTGGGATGGGGGGCATGGCCCACCACGCGCGGTCCGAATCGCTCGAGCGCCGCCACCGCTCCCCCAACATGATCGTGATCGCCATGAGAAAGAATCAAGCCGTCCAGACGGTCGATTCCAAAATAGGCCAGCCCAGGCCGCACAACGCGTTCGAACGTCACCACGTCGCCCGTGTCCAATAACCACGACTTTCCGTGGGGAGTCCGGATCAGGACCGCGCCCCCGTCGCCCGCATCGAAAATCGTGATTCGGCACGCGTCCGCGGGTTCTGTCAGCAGACGCGGATTCCACGCGACCGAACCGCCCGGCTGTGCGGCGAACCACCCAGCAGTCATCAGGCAGACGCGCGCAAAGGCAGCATTGGCATGCGCGAACACGGAACCGGCCGCCAGCCACCACGGGTGGCAGGCGGCGCCGAGGGCCGCCGTCGATAAGATGAGCGCAGCCAGGGGAACATGCAGCAAATTGGCTATCAGCGAAACCGGCGTGGCCAGATGAAAATACCAGAGTGTCAGCGGCGTGGAACCAAGCCCGGCGACCAATGAAACGGCGAGCATCTGGGCCAGCCAGCCCCACGCCATCCGCCCCCACCGCTGGCTCCGGCTCCAAAGAAGTCGAGGGAGAAAGGGATCGGGTTCTCCCCATTTGAGGAGCCATCGCGCCACCGAGTGACCCCCCGCGGCAATCGCTCCAATCACCACGAACGACAATTGAGTACCGGGCCGGAACAGCTGCTGCGTGTCCACCGCAAGGAGCAGCAGCGCCGCCAAACACAGCGAATTGAAGAATGCCGGCCGCCGGTCCAGGCCGATCCCAAGCAGCATCACCGCCGCCATCACCGCCGACCGCACCGCGGCCGACTGCCAGCCGGTCACCAACGCGTAGAAGAATACCAACGGAATGCTGACCCAGGCGGCCGGCCGGCGCCGAAACCGCAGCAAGTTCAGCACACGCCATATGATCAGCGCCACAAATCCCACATGCAGGCCGCTCACGGAGAAAATGTGCAATGTCCCCGATCGAATGAACGCCTCGTCGGCTTCCTCGCTCATGCCCTCACGCCCGCCCAACACCAATGCCCGAATCACCGACGCCTCCTCGGGAAATCCCCCGAGATCGCGCGTGATCGCCGCAGCCAACACCCCCCGGACGCGCATCGCCCACCGCTTCATCGGCATGGCCGCCGCCCGATCAGCCACCCGGTACCGCGTCGCCCGCAATCCCACTGCCATCCCCTCCCGCTCGAACCAACTCGCGGCATCAAATTGCCCAGGATTGCGCGCCGGCCGCGGCGCCTCCAGCCATCCCCACACCTGAATCCGGTCGCCACACCCGGGCCAAGTCGACGCGGCACCCCGCAGCCCACTCGAATGCGCCAAACTCGTTGCCCGTACCCGCCACCCCCCATCCACCGTGCGCACACTTTCCATCTTCAATGGAAACCGAATGTCGCCCCCGCTCGCCACCGGCGCGTCCGTCACCACCCCCACCACCATCACCTCGACCTTCTCACCCTCCGCCAGTCGGTCGGCAAAAGGAAACGCCGCCCGCGCCGCCCGATCCAACGAGTGCGCCATCCCAAACACCGCCACCACCACCCACAACAGCGCCCACAGAGTGTCTCTCCGCCCAAACCACGCCACAGCCACCGCGACAGCCAGACACCACGCCGACGGCTCCATCCACGTCCATCGGTCAGAAAATACAACTCCCACCATCGCCACCAGCGCCACCAACCCCAATTTGGGCTGCCGGTGCGGACCGGGCACGACACTGGATTCCCCATTCGACATCGGAAAACGCGGACCCGCTCCCTACGTCCGCTCCATCCCAAATCCTTCCGGCTCGGCCAACAATTCACACCGACTCCATCGAACAGAGCCGCTCACACCGCCTCCGGATGTCCACCCATTTTAAAATAATCAGTCAGAGATGGCAAATCAGCGAACACCACGAAAATTCTCGACAAAATCGATCGGATGAGTCGCCTTTTTCAGGCCCACAAAGGGTCAGGTAATCTATTGAAAGGGTCTTCCCTACTCATCCGATCTGATGAGTCGCCCTTGACCCGAGGTCGCTGCCCGCGATCCCGCTCCTGCGAATCAATAATGGGACAGGCATTTTATCGGGACGGTATTCCCTACTAATTCGAGCGGATGAGTCGCCTTTGCTCCAACGTTGCGGCAGCATTCCCACCTAAGGGAGGTGAGGGGGCTGGAGGGGGGCCTTAATTCTCACCGGTTCCCTCAGTAGGAACGGAGCGCAGGCGCTCGGGCAACGATTCCTGGGCTTTATCCAACTGGCCAGTTTCGAGGAGAAAGGTCCTGTAAGCGCGCTCCCGTGCGTCAAGTATCGGCATGAAAATCGCGGGCATCAGGCACAGGCTGGCCAGAAAGCCCAGGGCAAGAAAATTAAGACACCAGGGGACGACGCCGGCGAGGACTCCCCTCCACCGATTCTTGAAACGCCGGGAGCCCAGCATCTCGAAACCGACCAATCCCGCTACGACAGCGACGGCGGCCACCGGGAAGATTTCGGCGATAAAGGCGCTTGCCCCAATGAACGCCTGCGCAATCGGAGGCAGTGGCTTCCCAGCGGCCACCTCGGAGATGTGCTTGAATTTGGGGACCAGAAACAGCAGCGCGAAGTTCACGAAGACCAGTGCGGGCATCAGCCACGCCCCGGCTTTGATATAGACCCACCCTGGCCATGGGGCATTTTCAGGCAGCGACGATTGGTCCGATTCATTCATACATTTTCCCCCATACGGGCCGAGCCCCCACTTAAACAGCCGATTCGAGCCATGGGAGGGATGAAAAAAACCAAATCGCTCTCAGAACGCGAGGAAAATCATTCAGCGCGAATTCTCGGCTCAATGGATCAAGTGAAGGCGGCTTTTGGGCCGCAACAAAGGGACGGGCAATTTATCGGACAGCTATTCCCCAGTAATCCGATCGGATGAGTCGACTTTGCCCTGGGCTCGCTGCGGCAGGCCCGCCCGAGCGAGCGCGCGGGTGCTCGGGCAACGACTTCTCTGGGGGGAATTTGGTGATGAACGGGCTTGCCCCGACAATTATCCCTGACGCGACGCCAAGAACTGTTTTTCTTGGATTTCTCGAAGTTTGGTGGCGGCGTCGACCGCTTGCGGGGTACCCGGGAATCGGTCGACCACGCCTTGGACTTCGGCTTTGGCGGCCTCGAAATTGGGGGGTGGTATGGAGAGGAGCAGGTCGGCCAGGCGCAGGCGGAGGGTGGCTTCGTGCACGGGCGGCCACTCGCGACTGATCAGGGCGGTGTGGAGCGATTGCAGAGCACCCTGCGGGTCATCCAATTTCTCCAGGTGGAGGCGGGCGATTTCGAGGACTGGGCGCGGGTTCTGGGGTTCGGCGAGCGACTGTTTTTGCAGTTCGTCGATGGCGGCCTCGTAATCGCCTCCGGCGATATGGCGGGCCACAATGGCACCGGGGGTGTCGCGGACTCTTTCGCCGGAGCTGACGAGCGCCTCGGTCATCTTGTCGCCAATCGTCGGCAGCACCCAGGTAACGAACAGGATGGCGCCGAGCACTCCGGCGACGATGAAGGCGAGCATGACGGTCAGGCCGTTCTGTTCTTCCTCCGGTTTGGCTTGTTCGACCAGTACGATCACGACCATCGCCGCCACGATGAGCAGCGCCCCCCAGCGAAAGAAGCGGTTTTCCATGCACTCAGTATGGCGCCGACGGGAGCACCTGAGAACTGAAAAAATTCCCTCACCCGCGCCCGCGGGTGGCCTCCGGCCCGTCCTTGGCATCGCGCTCGATGAGCCGAATGATTTTAGTGGCCACGTCGACGCCGGTGGTGGCCTGGATCCCCTCCAGTCCCGGGCTGGCATTGACCTCGATGACCAACGGGCCTTTGTTTGATCGGATCAAGTCGACACCGGCCACATTCAGCCCCAGCGCCTTGGTGGCACGCAAAGCGGTGCGGCGTTCCATCTCGGAAAGCTCGGCCACCTCCGCCTTGCCACCGCGATGGAGGTTGGCTCGAAATTCCCCTTTGGCTGCCTGGCGCTTCATCGCCGCCACCACTTCGTCGCCGACCACGAAGGCGCGCAGGTCGGCTCCGCCCGCTTCATCAATGAATTCTTGTGCCAGGATGTGGGCATCGAGACCGCGAAACGCCTCGATGACCGACTCCGCTGCCTTTTCCGTCTCGGCCAGCACCACGCCCACCCCCTGCGTGCCCTCGAGCAGTTTGAGGATGAGCGGCGCCCCACCGCAGATGTCGATCAAATCCTTCGCGGCCTCCGGGTCGTGGGCAAAGGCAGTCACGGGGAGCCCAATGCCGCGGCGTGCGAGCAACTGCAGGCAACGCAGCTTGTCCCGGGCACGCGAGATGGCCACGCTCTCGTTGAGCGAAAAAACCCCCATCATCTCGAACTGCCTGACCACGGCCGTGCCGAAAAACGTGTGCTGCGCCCCGATGCGCGGGATGATGGCGTCGTAGTCGACCAATTCACGCCGCCCTAAATAAATCCTCGGCTCGCGGCTGGTGATGTCCATGTGCAGCCGCAGGTAGTCGACGACGTGCACCTTGTGCCCCCGCCGCCTCGCCGCCTGCGCGAGCACCCGGGTCGAATACAAGGCGCGGCTGCGCGACAGGATGGCAAGTTTCATGCGATGTCCCACGAATGATCGCAATCACGGCCGAATCAATCGATCTCGCAAACGATCCGAAGCCCGTGGTCGAGGATCCAGCCGCTCAGGCGCAGGTTGGCTGGGGCGACCGTTCGCGAGCGGCATCGACTTCTGGGGCCGGCATTGCGCGATCCGGTTCCTGCGGCGTCAGACCGAGACATTGCAGGAGGCGGATGTCTTCGTTTTTTTCCGGATTCGGCGCGGTCAGCAGTTTGTCTCCGTAAAAAACCGAATTGGCGCCGGCGAAGAAGCACAGGGCCTGCGCCTCCCGGCTGAGTGCGGTGCGGCCGGCCGACAACCGCACTTTCGCGCGCGGCAGTGCAATGCGCGCGACCGCGATGAGGCGCACCAGATCGAATACGTCCACCTGGGTGTGCTCGGCCATGGGCGTGCCGGGCATCGGCATGAGCGAATTAATCGGGACGCTTTCGGGTGGGGGATTGAAGGCCGCCAACGTCTCCAGCATTCTAAGCCGGTCCTCGATCGTCTCGCCCAGTCCCAATATTCCGCCGCAGCAGACGGCCATCCCGGCATCCTGCACGTTTTTGATCGTGCGCAGCCGATCATCGAAGCTGTGGCTCGTGACCACGTTCGGATAATGCTCGCGAGAGGTGTCGATGTTGTGATTGTAGGCAGTGACGCCGGCTTCTTTCAGTTGACGCGCCTCGTCCGGGCCCAGTTCGCCCAGCGTCGTGCAAACCTCCATCCCCAGGGCGCTCACCTGCCGTACGATATCCAAAACCTGCTCGAACCGTTGCGTGCCGCCCCGCACCCCGCGCCACGCCGCCCCCATGCAAAATCGCGTCGACCCGCTCGCCGCCGCCGCGTGCGCCCGCTCCATCACCTCCTCGCTGGTCATCAGCCGCTCGACCTTCAATCCGGTGTCAAACCGGGCACTCTGCGCGCAATACCCGCAATCCTCCGAGCAACCACCGGTCTTGATCGACAGTAAAGTGCACAATTGCACCTCCTTCGACGGCCAATGCGCGTCATGAACCTCTCGCGCCCGCTTCAGCAGGTCAAAAAAAGGAAGGTGGTAAAGTCGGTGAAGTTCGGCGTACTGCATAGGCGGCAATCGGCATTGGTCACGCTTCTCAGGCGGTTCGTCAAACGGAGGTCGGCGGTCGGGGTCGGCGGTCGGCAATCGTGGGGGCGAAAATCCAAAATCCAAAATCGAAGGATGGCGGATCAGGTGGGTTGCAGGAGGCGATGGCACTGGACTGACGATTCCGCCTTTTCTGGCGGTACAACCTGGCGTCATCCGCTCAGGGCACAGCTGGGACGAGATTTTCTGGGCTCGTAGACGGGGCGCGCTTACCGCAGGGGCAGCAGGCAGAAGAATTGGGGATAAAAAGATCGTGGAATCGCCTTCAGGCCCGCTGCCGCCGGTCGCCCGCCCAGCTTACGAACGTCTTCACCGCCGATGCGCCCAGAGGTCGCGTCCCACCTCCGTGTCCGCTTCACCTCGCTGGTGCGCTATCGTGTCCAGCGACCGTTGACTCGGGGCAGGGAGACGTGATCAATGATGACCGAGTAGTCGGTTTTGCCTAGAGCGCCGTCCATGGGTACGCCGACGGCCTTTCTCCAATGGCGGGAGAAGCTTTCGCCGGTGTGACACCCCCAGCTTCGGATGGTCGCCTGGGGATGGAAGACGTTGCCGCGCAGACGTTTGAGCTGTGATTCGTGGAGGAAGACCACGCTGGCGCCGCTGATTTCCGCGCTGTAATCGAACATGAAGCAGTGGCGATTGGAATGCCCGAAGAACTCGAAATTGACCACCGACCGGCGCGGGCGCGAATTGAGGTAGCGGATGAGCTCATCGGTCTTGCTGAAATAAATCATCTTGAGGTTGTAGGCGTCGCGTACGGACTCGATTTTGCTCATGGCAGCCGGCTGATCGGCGGCACGCGCGGCGTCCTCCGGCACGCGCATTTCGTAGGAGGGCCGGTAAACGATCCAGGTGATCCGGGCGGCCGGCCCGTGAGCGCGGCGGATCTGCTGGATCCGGATGCGCGCGGAACGGATGAAATTGCCCCACCAGCGGTCATGCTGCTCGTTCGGGATGCGCAAATCTTCCCACCTTCGCAGCGCGGGTCCGCCGCTCAGGATCACAAATTCGCTCCGCGCATAGTCGAAACCGCCCCTCTGGGCACGGCCAGGCTCGGCCAGCAGGCCGAGCGCCAACCCCACCAGCATCCATCGGATCATCCAATCCTTCATCGCGAAAACTAACCGAACCCCTCAGTTGAACAACGGAATCTTCGGCCGCAACGAAGCCGCCGTGCCAATCCCCGGCCCTCAAATAATACCTTGCGCCGACCCAAGCCGCCCATTTCAGTTTCCCAGGTAGCGTGCCGCTTCAACCCCGCCGAATTCTCATGAGCAAAAAACACCGGATATTCATCGTCGACGACCACCCGATCATGCGTCAGGGCCTCGGCCAGCTCATCAACAACGAACCGGATCTGGAATTGGTCGGCGAGGCATCCGACGCCCGCAGCGGACTCACCGGCGTGCTCGAAAGCAAGCCGCACCTCGTGGTCATCGATATTTCCCTGCCCGGAAAAAATGGTCTTGAACTGATCAAGGACATCAAAGCGAGCACCGAAGGCGTGCTCATGCTCGTGCATTCGATGCACGACGAATCGCTCTACGTCGAGCGCGTCCTGCGAGCCGGCGCCCACGGATACATCATGAAGCACGAGGGCGGCAAAAAAGTGCTCGATGCCATTCGCAAAGTCCTGCGCGGCGAAATCTACGTCAGCCCGGAAATGTCCGGAAAAATCCTCGAGATCTTCTCCGGCCGCCGACCCTCCAGCACCGACCCGGTCGAAGCCCTCAGCGACCGCCAGTTTGAGATTTTTCAAATGATCGGCCAAGGCAAAGGCACCCGCTCGATCGCCGAGGGGCTGAACGTTTCCGTGAAAACCATCGACGCCCATCGCGCCCACATCAAAGAAAAGCTCGGCCTCAAGAGCGGCAACGAATTGGTGCGCTTCGCCGTCCGCTGGGTCGAAAATCAAAACCTCAGCTGAGCCCGGCATGGCCGAACTCGACGAGCGCGTCGTCAGAGCCTGGCACCTCGCCGCCGCTGACTTGGGCATCTCGTTCACCACCCCCTGGCACACACTCACCCTCGACCACCGGCGCGTCAGCTACCTCGGACTCGTCCGCGCCTTCGGCGGCACCACCGGCACCGTCATCCGCCTCCTCCACCTCGGCGAATTGTCGCTCTACGAGGAAATCGACCGCGAGTTCCACGTCGCCAAACTCGGCGAACGCCACTCGGTCTACGACCCCCTCATCTTTCGCGGCACCCTCCTCGAATGGGGATACACCGGCCCCCCTTCCCAGCGACCGCCTTGGGTGCCAGGGGGGCGGTAAGGGAGGTCGGAGGTCGGAGGTCGGCGGT
The DNA here is from genome assembly GCA_046155625.1 of Verrucomicrobiales bacterium. Taxonomy (GTDB): domain Bacteria; phylum Verrucomicrobiota; class Verrucomicrobiia; order Verrucomicrobiales; family V1-33; genus CAJBME01. The sequence goes on from JBJXFS010000242.1 coordinate 48,817, forward strand.
CGGCGGTCGGAGGTCGGAGGTCGGAGGTCGGAGGTCGGAGGTCGGACGGCAGCTGAATCATCTCCGCATTCAATGAGGACCTGGAGGTAAATCGGGCGCTGTGGCTCCGGCTATCCCCATGGTGCGGAGGCTTCCGTGGCCTCTCGTCCTCGTCCTCGACTTTCCACACACCCTCCTTCCTCCCACTCCCCCCTTACCGCTTACCCCTTACCCCTTTTCCCGCGACAAATCCTCAATTTGTGGCATGGTTGCCGTTTCTCTTCATGGACTGGACAGCGATTGCCAAATCTCATTTTACCTGGGGGCTTGCTCTCGGGCTTCTCTTTTTCGTGCTCTCGGCCTGGGGGCACTTCAAGACCAAGAATGAATTCCGGCGGTTTCGGAAGCATTTGAGTGACAAGCTGGACTTGGATGCCGCGCAGCTTGAGTCGCTGAAAAAGGAACGCGAGACTCTGTTGAAGGAGAACGAAAACCTGCGCCTGCGCATCGGGATGCTGGGGGAGAAGCCCGATGCCAAGATCGCCCGCGATCTCGAGATTCTCGCTCGGGCCGAGAAGCGCATGGTGCTGCGCGCTCCCGGCTTTGCCCCGGCTTGGGAAGCCGCCAAATCCGAAGCCGCCGACGAAGTGGCCCACGAAGAAATGGGCAAGAGCCTGCCCAAGCGATTCTTCAACCGCCTCTTCGGCAATGCGTCACTGAAACTCCTGGACAGCGCCCAAGCCGAGTCCGGACTCGAATCAGCCACGCCCAGCGGCCAGTCGACCACTCCTCCCACCGCGACCGCCCCGGAACCTGGTGTCAAACCGGCTGCCTGATGGAGCCAACCAGGTACGGCGCCCCCGTCCTCCTTCCGCCGCCCCGCGAACCGATCGCCCCTCACTCCCTGTCTTGGTCGTCCCACTGACCGCCATTTGATTTTCTCATTTTTCTCGTGAGCCCCTGGTCATTTTCCCTCGACATTCCACCGGGCGATTTCGCCGGCTACATTTTCGACTGCGACGGCACCCTGATTGATTCGATGCCGCTCCACTGGCACGCGTGGCGCGTCGCGCTGGCGGAGCAAACTGCCCCGTTCGATTTCACGGAGGCGATGCACCACGCGTTCGCCGGCCAGAGCATCCCGGAAACCGTCGCCATCTGCAACGAGCGCTTCGGATGCCAAATCGACCCCGACCGCGTCGAACGCGACCGCACCGAGTATTTCTTTTCCCACCTCGACCAATTGCGCCTCGTCGATCCCGCAGGCCGCCGAGCGTTATCGGGGCGATGCCCGTGACCGGCTCCATACCCCGCATAGTGGCATGCGGCCAGGACTACTGCAAGGACAAAGCCGAGCGCCGCGACCATGGCGGAGTCGAGCCGGAGCGAGAGGGTGAGCGGGGCGGGCTTCGTGTGGTCGACCATCGGCCCTCACCCTCCTCCTGCCCTGTTGCGGCTGCGACGGCCCGCCACCCGGTTCGGAGTCGTAGGGGCGACGCGGAGCGTCGCCCGCAACCCACCGTCACCTCCAGCAACAACGCAGCCGAAACACGCAGGCAACGCTCACCTCGCCACAGGCTCGGCAACGCGATCGCCCCTACACCCACACAACGCCCGGCGCCGTAGGGCGATGCGCAGCCACGTCTCAGCGGTCTTCGTCAATCCACCCGCCGGCGGAAACGAGCGTTTGGGAATTCCATCAAAGTACATATACGTGCTATACTTGGATAGTGCAGGGAAGCGATCTTGTCTACCTGGCCCGCACCCGTGCCGGTTTAACGCAAGCGCAGCTCGGCACCCGAGCGGGGATGGCGCAGAATGCCGTCTCACGCATCGAGCGCGGAGACGTCGATGCCGCATTCGGCACGGTGACGACGCTCGTCCGCGCCTGCGGCTTCGAGCCGCAGGTCGTGCTGGCGGCTCGAGATCGTTCGTATGCGCGCGATGTCCGGCGCCGACTCGCCCTCACTCCCCTGCAGCGGCTGGAGGCCGCTGTCGATCTCGCGCACGTGGCGCAGGCCACACGGTGCGCTGCACTGACGAGCGAAGCGGCGCGGCATGGCACGCGATAGCGGCCACGACGAACCCGGATCGCAGCGTCCCTCGGACGGCGAACCTCCGCCTTTTCGACCGTTCGATCCCATCGCCATTCTCACGACCCTGAAGCGCAACGACGTCGCGTTTGTCGTGATCGGAGCGTATGCGGCCGTAACACAAGGGTGGTCGGAAACGACGAGTGATATCGACATCACGCCCGATCGCGACATTCTCAATCTGCAGCGTCTGGCCCAGGCTCTTCGGGAAATGGACGCACACGCTCTTACGGCCGAGGGATTCGCCGACGATTCCTGGCCGATCGACGACCAGCACCTGCGGCTGCGCGAGACGACGTTCCTCACGACGCGCTTCGGCGACATCGACATCGTCATCAACCCGGCTGCCGCCGAGGGCTACCCTGATCTCGCCCGACCGAGCGAGTCATTCGTTCTCGTCATCGGCGGCCTCGAGGTGCGCGTGGCGACCCTGGAACGAGTCATCGCCTCCAAGCGAGCGAGCGACAGACCGAAGGATCGCGACGCCGTGCCTCGCCTCGAAGCCCTTCGAGAGAGCCTCCGTGGAGGCCGACCGTGAGCGGTACGCGCGACGGAGAGTGGCATGAATGGCCGTTCGATCCCCTTCCGGTGCTCAGCGCTCTCGGGAGACACCGTGTGGAGTACGTCCTCATTGGCGGCGTTGCTGCGGTGCTGCAGGGCTCGCCGCTTCCCACCTATGACATCGACATCGCTCCGGCACCCGGCACCGCCAACGCTCGGCGACTCGAGAGCGCACTCGCAGACGTCCAGGCGGCCGCTGTCACCAACGACGAAGACGCGCAGCATGCACTCCGGCGGCACACCGACGTGAGCTTCTCCACGCCATTCGGGTACGTCGACCTGCACTACAGGCCCGCCGGCTTCGACACGTACGCAGCACTGCGCCGCAACGCCGTGCCAATCCAGCTCGAGCCAGATCTCACGATTCTCGTTTCGCCCGTACGGGACATCATCCGCTCGCGCACGGCTGCCGGCGATCAGCGCCAGCTTCCCGCTCTCGAAGCCACCCTCGAGCTTGCGCAAGCTGCACTGCGAACACGGGCCCGAGAAGCCGACTGACGCCGGGACCGGCACGGAGCCCCGGGTCGGGTCTTCTTCGTGCTACAAGGCCGAACGACACGGGCCACGCTCACCTCGCCGCAGGCTCGGCACCGCGATCGCCCTACCCGGTCGGCTCCGTCGTCTCGTGAAGGCGGGATTCGAGGTCGGCCATGAGGTTCTCTTGCGGCTCACCGTCCTCGACGTCGAGCGACGCGAGCGTTCCCGCCAGGAGCTCCCGGACACGGTGGCGCTGGCCTTCGATCAGGCTGACGAGGCTGTCGGCTTCGACGCGCGCCTTCGCGACGATCTCGGCGGCCTCGCTGTCGGCCACTGCGCGACGCTCGGCCACGATCTCCGCAGCGCGAGCGTCGGCGGCAGCAGTGGCACGAGTCAGGATCTCCTGCGTCTCGGCTTCGACCTCGGCGCGGCGCGTCTGCGCCAAGATGAGTGCTTCGCGTTCGCGCTCTGTCTCGGTGTGAACACGGGCTGCGAGCTCGCGCGCCCTGATGAGAGTGCGGAGGGCGCGGGCGCGTGATGCGTCGCGCACATCCTCGGCGGCGCGCGTTGCGGCGATGAGGAGGTGCGCCGCGGCGTCCTCGTCGGGAGACGATTCGCTCGACGGCTCCTTCGCCTGGAGCTCCTGCAGCTGTCGGTCGAGGTCGGCCGCGCGGTCGGACTGCGCGCGCAGCTCTGCGTGGGCCGTCTCCCGCTCGCTCTCGGCAATTGCGAGGAGCGCCTGGAGGTCGTCCCGTTCGGCGGCAGTTCGTGCCAGCACGAGCTCGACCGCTGCCAGGCGCCGACGGAGCTGTGCAGCATCCTGCTTGGCGAGTTCAGGCGCTTCCGGGGGCGGAACTGCGTCTTTGTCAGGTGTAGTGACCAGCTGCTGCTCGACCTCGGCGCGCAGGTGATCCACGGTCTCGTCGAGGTAGGCGCGGCGCTTTGCCGCGGCGGCGGCGAGCATTGCTTCGACCTCGCGGTCGATCCGTTCGCTGACGGCCTTGTGGTCGGCGCGGATGCCCTCGGGGTCGAGCTGTTGCGGCTCCGGTTCCATGACCGGAGTATGGACGAGTTAGGACTAACTCGAAAGGGGTATGGGCGATCAGGTTGAGTGGCGCACGAGCGCCCCGAACCGGGCACGGGCGGCCGCCCGGGACGACCGGGCTGTCACTGCCGACGCGGTCCGAAAAACCTAGCCTCGTGCTTGCCGTCCGTGGCTGATATATACCCTCGGTAGGCCGCGATGAGCCGCGGACGCCTCAAGGGGAGCACAGGTGCGACGACGAACGCTATGGTTGGCAGTCTCCGCGGCTCTGGCTGCCGCATTCCTCGTCGGTGCCATCGCGTCGCCTGCCAACGCAGCCAACCGCGATCAGTCCACGATCCTCGTCAAGTTCTCCACCCCCTCGCAGGCGAGCGGAATCGTGCAGGCCCTCGGCGACCGGCTCGGCGCCCAACTCGGCGGGGGCGTTCTCATGGTGAAGCTTCCCCCCGGCACGTCCGTCAATGCAGCCGTCGCCCGGTACGCGGGCATGTTCGGCGTCGAGTATGCCGAGCCGAACTACATCGCGACGACGGCGGGGCTCTCGCCCCCGAACGACCCGTCGTTCTCGAGCCAGTGGAGCCTCGGAAGGATTTCGGCCGTCGAGGGCTGGTCGACGATGTTCGCGAGCTACCCGACGACGACGGCCGGCGCGACCATTGCGGTTGTCGACACCGGCGTGCAGTCAACGCACCCTGATCTGATCGGCAAGGTGCTGGCGGGCGCGAACTGCGTCAAGGGCTACTGCACGGCCGGGGGCTCCGAAGACGACAACTCACACGGCACCCACGTCTCCGGCATCGCCGCAGCCAGGACGAATGACGGCATCGGCATCGCCGGCCTCGCGCTCACCTCGCCCGTGCTCCCGGTCAAGGTGCTCAACTCCGCCGGATCGGGCTCGTACGCCAGCATCACTGCCGGCATCAACTGGGCCGTCAGCCGCGGCGCCAACGTCATCAACCTGAGCATCACAGGCTCCTCGTACTCGTCGACCCTGTGCGCGGCCGTCTCGAACGCGGTCGCCGCCGGCGTCGTC
>JBJXFS010000249.1:0-48145 GCA_046155625.1 Verrucomicrobiales bacterium
GCGGCTCGATCGACATCGCGCGGGACGGGCGGGTGTATTCGTCGATCCGCATCAACAACGGAACCGGCTTCGGCGATGGCTACCTGCATCACCTCGTGCGCTACGATCCCGCGGCGAAAAAGTTTTCCGATCTCGGTGTGTACGCCGTGAAGAATCCCGACTTCTTCGACTTCCAAGGGCCGCACGCTAAAAACCCCGATGGGTCGCTGCGCCCGAGGCATGGCTTTCATAGGCTCCCCGACGGGACGCTGACGCCGCTTCACGTGATCCTGGCCACCATCGTCGCGAAGGACGGCACGATCTACGCGACGACGATCTATCCGTTCACGCTGCTCCGGATTCCAGCGATCCCTTAAGACTCCATGGTCCGTGCTTCCGTGCCGTTGGACGTGGGCGATGAGGCAGACCCCTTCCCACCCCGGTCGAGTCCACATTGTCGAAGTCGCCACCCCATTCAGCGAGGAGTTTCAAGACTTCCCAATGGGGGCCGGCCGCTGCCGCCGTGACCGGGGAAAACCGGTCGTTGTCGACGTGATTCACGTTCGCCCGGTGTTCGAGCAGGGGCCTGGCGACGTCAAGATGACCGTGCCGTGCCGCCACCTGCAGCGGGGTGTCGTTGAATCGTCCGTTTTCGATTCCGTTAAATTCACGTCGACACGGCTCGGCCACGGAGCGCATCCATGTCATCTCGGTCACAACGCCCTCCAGCCCGCAAATCCGCAGCAGCGCCAATCTGCTTTCGAGCGTTGATCCCGAGACGGTGACGGTAGCCGGCTCCGTGGCCTATGTTTCCACTCAGAACAGTCTCACCGCCGTCAGTCTAGCCGACCTCGACAATCCGGTGCCGCTCCCGGCCGCTTTTCTCGGAAGCGGATCCTACTTCGAGGTCGCCTCGATTGGCAATGGCTTGTGGGCCTCCCCCACCAATACATGGAGTCGACCACTGCGGTGGCCGTAATCATCGATCCCGGCCGGCTTTTTGTGCTCAATGTAGCCAATCCCGCTTTGCCTGCGCTGACTGGCACTCTGAATATTCCGGCTGCGGACCGGGCGCATGTGCGTATTTACGGCGACGCGGCGTGGATTGTGGCCGGGCGCAACAATGCACTGAGCCTCCAGGCCTTTGACATCAGCAACCCGGCGGCTCCTGTGCCCCGTGGCAGCGTTCCCCTTCAGACTTCGTCAAGCGTGCTCGGCAACGATTTTGAGATCGTGGGATCCCGCGCCTACGTGACCGGCAGTCATGTCGGCCTGATCGTCTGTGACATTTCGAATCCGGATGCGCCGTTCGTGCTGAGCACGACGCCGCTGCCGCCATTTATCGTCGATGTCACCGTGCTGGGCAACTACGCGTATGCTGCCAGCACGGCTGCAGGGCTTCAAGTGGTCGACATTTCCGATCCCGCCCAGCCCAGATGGGTGACCGGCAATAGCGCGTACCACACACGGTCGGTCGCCAATGCCGACGGCTTTGTCTTCGCCGGCGGCTACAGTAACGCCGGTCAAGGGTCGGGCGCGAGCGGGCAGTGGGTTGAGCAGGTCATCGCGGGCGGCTCGCAGTACTTCTTCCGGATTGACGCGGCTGATGTACCGGTTGTCTCCCTTTTTGAAGGGTTTGAGTTTGGCGAATGGATTCTCGATCACCGGCAGGCCGGCGTCGTGGTAGTGATCCAGCATGGTGGGCGTGAACAGGCGAGCGGCGTTTCTGGCGATCGAATTGGCCGAGGTCTTGGCCCGCTTTAAGGCCTCGGGGGAGTCGCCGGCGGCTTTCACGTAGGTCGTCTGCCAGAGTCGAAGTTGCTCGGGCGTGCTGGTGGAGAGGGGGAGGGCGTCGACGAGTTTGCGCCACTCGAGGTGGCCGCCTTTGGTGTAATCGTGCCTTGCTGCCGTCCGCTTCACTTTGGCGAGGTCGGCGGCGAACTGGCGGAGGCACCCCTGGTAGTGGCGAAGGGTGGTGGGGCGAACGTGGACGGCGCGCTGATTGGCGGCGCTGAACAGGTCACCCTGGGGCGGGTCCGCCTTCTGATCGGCTTTCTTGGGTTTGGGTTTGTACTTTTCGAGGGCCGCCTCCCAGCCTGCCTCAAGCATTGAGGCCACCTCCGGGCCTGTTGTTGCTCTTGATGTCTTTGTCGATGTCGATGAAGCGCACCAATCGGACTTTCAAATCATCGCGATCCCTACTCAATGCTCGGATGAGCAGTTGTTTCCACAACTTCAAGACGGAATCCTATTCAACTCACCCGCATAACAAAACGAATACAGGCAACGGCTTGGAGGCTGGCTGTCGTGTCATCGACGCATTTCGCTCGCCGTCGCCTGATCCGAAGCGTTAGCAAAGTAAATAGAAACATGTCAACACAGGCATCCCCTCGCTTGAGATGGTGGAGCCCGAAGACATCTTTCAACCGCAGATTGCGAAATCCCTCAATGAGAATTAAGTCCCGAAACCAACAATGAACAATTCTCAACACAATAATCTCACATGGGCCCAGGAGAATGGATACGAGTTTCATGCCGAAACACACGGTGTTTTCTCCGAAGGGGCAAGGGAGTGTTGGGTAAATGTCTCTGTGTTTCTGAACTATTAAGGCACACAAATGCTTAACTTGACTGCTCGGCATAATTGTAAGCAACATTCATTGCACTCTTTCCATACTGGACGTGAAATTATAATCGACTGAGTCTTACCAAAAGATTACGTTGTTAAATTATGAGCAAATTGCTTCGATTCTTACTCGGCCTGTTCACTGGGTTTGTGGCACTGGTCGTATACTCTATGGCGCCGTGGGTATTGGCTTACCAAGGGTTTTCATGGCTTAGCGGCACTGGATTGGTATTTTGCGCTGCGCTCGTAGTTGGAACGCTCCTGATGTGGGCGGCCGCTCGCCTGATTAGACCCGTCATATCAGTGCCACAGGCGAGCACACATACTCTGCCGCATAAAACGGGCTAGCCTCAACACAGGATTGCCTACGCTTCTCTGGACAGTGACAGTAGGAGAAGCCAGATGGATATTGGGGGCGTTGGCCCAGGGTCGGTGCGGATTGAGATCGAGACCAGAAGGGAATTTACTCACCCGCGGTGAACCATCAGTTGATAGTTGAGGCGTGCATCAATGGGGAGGCGACGTCGGTGAAAGAGTCTCTGCAAACAAGGGGACTCTCTCACGAAAACGCTCCGCCGGGGACGGCTGGGAGTGGGGCTGACTGGAATTAGATTTCAGTGGCCATCCTGGGTGGGAAAGCAGCGCGAGGGTCATGGTCATGTGAGAATGGGATTAGGTGACGGTCTGCCCCCCGAGCCACGCGGTGCCACACCGCGACCACGAACAAGCCCGAAACCAGGAGTTCGCGGGCGAAGCCGCAGCCTCTGCGGTTTTCGGAAATTGTCGGTTTTGCGGGATTCCCTCCGCCAGTCATACCGGCTTTGGCAAGACTCGACCCACTTCCAGCTTCCCGGTCACCAGCGCCCACACTGTGTACACCGCCAAGGCTGTGCCCAGGGGCAGGAGGAAGCGGCGGTATGGATTCAGGCGCATTCATGGTCTGGTCGTCATCTGGGTTAGTGGCTGCTCGTTCCCGGCACGGAGGGCATCAAGGAATCGATGAGCCGCTGCATCGTCCTCAAATACTCAAAAAGCGCCGCCCGCCCCGGCTTCGTCAGTTCATAACTGGTGTTCGGCCGCCGTCATATAAAACGTTTCGTGCATACCACATACCCAATCGCCTCCAACTTCTGCAAATGCGCCCCCAACGCCCCGTCCGCCACCTTCAACCGATGCCTCAAACTCGTGAAATCCAACACCCCCTCCGCCTGCAATGCCGTCAAAACTCCCAACCGCACCGGCCCATACACCGCTGTGTCCAGACTCGAAGAATCAATGGGAGACTCGGGTTGCACTCTCAGGCGGGGAATACTCGTGAATTGAGAGCATAGCGCGGAACGCGCCGCGCAACTGGAATCTTGCGTGCCGCTTGGACGGCTATTCCGGGCGATCTGACAGGGATTTGTTTCCTGGGCCGGCGCTGCGAATGGAGGCGTGGGTCATGAGGGAGGGGGGTGCGAAGAGGTCTGCGTCCAACCTGAGATCACTCATCAACCTGGCGCCCCTCTCACCCTAAACAAATTCCTCTCCCGACCGCCGATCCCACCCATCCCCTCTCTTCATCTCCAATAGCTCCTCGCCCAACACACTCCGCTCAATCGTCCTCGTCCTCGTCCTCGTCCTCGACTCCCGCGTTCAGCCCATCACCTGCGCCACCCAAGCCGCCCTGCGCATCCCTCAATTTCTATTATCGACCGCCGACCGCCGACCGCCGACATCCAACGACGCATTCCCTCCGCTGAACGTCACTGTCGAGGACGAGGACGAGGACGAGGACGAGCGAAGCGATTCTCACCAGGAGGCGGCCAGGACACTGGCGAAGGATGAATAACGGGATCTACCTCACTATTCTCGACCGACCCGGCGCCGGCGTACCCAGTCCACTTGATTTGCAACAACCACGATTTTTACGTTCAATATTTCCGACTGGAACACGTCAACGGCGCGCTTATTTTCTGGCCATGAAATGCCACCCCAAACCACCTCCCATCGGGCTGAATTTTACCGACAAAGACCGCAAGGGGTAATTGTCGGACAGTTACCGCTTGCGGATTAATGACACGCTACGGCGAAGAAAGCCTGAGTACCTCTATGAGAATTATCGCCGCCCATGAAAATCTGGTGGCTTTCTCCATGCGCAGTCGTGGTGCACGAGAGAACCGTTCGCCATCATTCAGCTTGCGAGCGCGGCAAGGCTTTTTGGGATTGTTCCTGGCGATGGTGCCGGTCGTGGCATTGGCCCAAAAAGGTCGGCAGTTTGATACCGTTGAGGCCTGTGTGGGAACAGCCCGCGTTGTCCATGTCGGCAAGATCGTCGAAATCAAGCCGATCGAATACGGGAAACCGCTGACCGACAATCAGAAATCGGGCAAGCCCCACAGGCTCGTCGTGGCTGTGAGCGAGACGATTCGGGGCAAGGAGGTCCAGAGTTTTGAACTCGTGCTTTTGCTGGACCGCACGGAGTTCCTTGAATACATGCGAGACGAATCCATCGAGGTCATGCTCGTGGGCGGGCCCACACGTCCCGGTGACAGCTATAGCGATGCGGAAATCGGGATCGAAGAACAGGGGAAGCGGGTGGACGATGAAGGGTATCAGTTCCGATTGCTGGACAACGTCCCGGTTCCTGAGTCTGGCGGCGACGCTTCGATGGCCGCTCAGATCAACCGGAGATACGATTGTTGGCGGATGTTCACGAATGAGCTTGAGATTGCCGTGGGCCGCGAGGCGATCCTCAAGCGGGCGCGCGCCTTCGCCAAGCTGTACCCTGATATTCTCTCCGCCGTCTCGTTGCGTGTCCCGAACCAGTTCGGCGCCCTGTGCGGTGATCCCAACGCCGTCACCAGTATCGCGCTTCCGATCTGCCCGGAAACCAACACGACACTCGTCGCCCTGAAGGAGGATCCGGGCCTCATCCTGCGCCGCATTAAGTCGGAACATGACCATTCGAACCTCGTATGGGTGCTGGTCGGAGCCCACGAGGCACTCGCAGAGTTTCCGGATGGGAACGCGAATCCCGCATCGGGCCAATCCAAATTCACTTCCGGAGCTCCCGATTCGCCTGCGGATTGGGTGAATTCGGACAGGGGCGATCTATCGCTGCGATTGAGTGTCAAATCAGAATGCCTGGCAACTCAGGACAGCATCGTCCTCATTGCCTCGATTCGCAACAACAGTGCCGAGGCGGTGACGATCTTGCGCCCTTTCGGCGACGCCTACAGGGCGCGAGCGGGTCAAATCAAGATTTGGAGTGAGCAGGGGCAGGTCAAGTACACCGGGGGGAAATATGATTACGATCTGGGCAAGGAGTCGGTCATCACGCTGGAGGCAAAAGAGGTCGTCACCGACACGCTGGAACTTGCTGTTCACGAATTCGCGGACACGGGTAAGGCAGGGAACTACGCGGTGCGATACGACTATGAGTACCGGGGAGACTGGGACAAGAAGGTTTCGGACGAGGGAGCCAAAGGAATCTGGCACGGGACGATCTGCAGCCGCGAGGTTCATCTTAAGAAGCAGGAAGGGGCCGCCAAGGCGCCGCGACCGCCCCGAGAACAATTGTACGCGGAGCTCCGCAGGCTGGCGTCGCTCGCCAGGGTTTTGCAAGAGAAACCGGACGATTCAACCGCGCAGCAGGATGCAGCGGCTGTGGCAATGCGGCTCGCGCCCTACGTGCAAGGGGATCGAATGGTCTGGGAAGTTCTCATCCAGACGCGTTCATTGAAGGATGGCATGTCGTTGGCGGAAGCGGAGGCCCTGCTCGGTCCACCGGCTCGGAAGGATGACAAATCCGTCGGCTGGGATTACAACATAAATGGTTGGCATGTCGCGCCCTGCCTGCACGCCAAGGTCTGGAAGGACGCACTTGCTGAGTGGAAAATCACCATCGAATGAAAGCTGCCGAACCAGGCGGTCATCCGGAGCGTCGGTTCGGGCGTGTTCTGAATTCGAGCTCACTTGACCGCCGCCGGGTTGCCTTTCGCGTAAAGCGCTTCCACGCGCATCCTTTGAACAGAGGTGTATTCACACTGTCAGCGCTGCAGGTTCGTCCCCTGTATCGCGCACCATTTTGAATGCCGGAAAATGCACAAATGAACATTGCCGGCTGCGAATGAGATCTCCTCAAGGGCTTCGCCGACCGCTCCAGTGCTGAGCGCCGGGGCGGGATGAAGCAAAAGCGCGATGAAAGCAATGAGCCGAAGGCCGCAGCGCCGTTCGGCCCCGCGCCGGCCGACGCCGCGCGCCGTCGTTTCTTCAATCCTGATCCCGCGAAGGATGGCAACGCCATCGTTGTCATTGGATTTCATAGGCCGCTCCCAACCGCTTGAGGAGAGCCCGCGGTTGCCACGCCTGCGAGCCCGAAAGTCCTTAAGGATTGCTCGGACGGCATCAATGGGGCGGCGGGGGCATTTTCGGACTGGCTTTTCGGTCCACTCGCCGCTTTTGTCCGGCATTTATGAACCGGTCCAGTCCCATCAAACGCGTGTTCTTCTGGCTCTCAGGCGCCGGCACCGAGACCCTCGAGCAGTGCCCGACTTGGGAGCAGCGAAAGTACGTGGCCTTTGGCGCGACGGTGCTGGTCCCCTGTGCCTTCGCTTTCATCGCCAGCGCCTACGCGTTGTCCACCCTCACCGACGACGCCCGTGTCATTTATTCCGTCGCCGCAGTCTGGGCGTTCATCATCCTGACCATCGACCGGGCGCTGCTGGCCGGTTATCGGCCCTTTCTTTCCTGGTGGCGGAAACTCTCGCAGTTCTCGCTGCGTCTGGTGGTCGCCATTCTCATGGGCCTGACGATTGCCCACCCGCTCGTGCTTCTGCTTTTCCGCGACACCATCCAGACGGTGATCGAGGAGGAGCGGTCGGTGGAGATAGCCAGCGAACGCGCCAAGTTCACGGAGGCCAAAAACCTCATTCGTGCCGAGGTCACATCGCTTGAGGAGGCGATCGCCGCCCAGCGGGAAAAATGGAACGAGACTTTCCAGGCGAAGTTCATCATTCAGGATAAGGAGGACGCCGGCGCGGCCATCCCCGGGCTCACCGCTGAACAACAGGCCGAGCTGAAAGCCGCGGTGGACAAAGCCACCCAAGCGTTCCGCACCCGCTTGGACATGGTGAACGCCCAGGCCGATGAGCTTTCGCCGCTGTATGCCAAGGTCCAGACCGAGCTGGGCTTCTGGCAGGCGGAATTCGAGCGCGAGTTGAACGGTCAGCGCTCCGGCCTGCGCGGCGAAGGACCGCGGGCGAAGTCGATCCGCGCCGACCAGTTGGAACCCCGACGCGGCGAAGCCCAACGCCTGGGGGCGCTCCTGGAACACCTTTCCGCCGAACAGGCCACGCTCCAGACCCAGGTGAGGGAGGCCGAGAAGCATGCCATCGCCGCGTTCGAAACTCGCCTCGCCGAAATCGAGATCGCCAACAAGGCCGAGGCAGACCGCGTCGCCGCACTCAAGCGCCGAGTCGAGGAAAATCAGGCGGCCTCTTTTACCACTCAGCAAGACAGCCTGCGCGACACCATCAAAGCGCAGATCGACACCCGGCTGGAGGAACTCAAGCGCACACAGGACGAACTCGCCGCCGTGGCCCGCGACGAACGCACCCGCATCGACGCGATCCTGGCCGAACCACGCAAGGATATTCTGACGCAGACGCTGGCGCTCCACGCGCTGTTTCGGGCCGGCAATGAGGGCGGGCAGTTTGCCCTCGCCACGTACGTTGTGCTCACCTTGCTGTTCATGCTGGTGGATACCATTCCCCTTATCGTCAAGTTTTTCACCAAGCCCGGTCCCTACGACCGGCTGCTGGATCGCGACGAAATCACCTACGACGCCGAGCATCGGGCCTTCTGCTCCAGTCACAGCCGCTACATGGAGACGCTCGCCGCCGGCAACCTGGTGGCCGTCACGCGCAACAAGCGGCTGGAGAGCGCCCTGATCGACGGCGTGGAGCACAGCCGCGCCGCGCGGGAGTTTCTCGACGCGCTGATTGAAATGGAAAAGTCCTTTGCCGCAAAGATTCGAATGGAACAGGAGGAAGCCCGCCACGCCGGACCGGAGAAGATCGCCGCATTGGAAGCGATCAAGAAGCGCTTTTACGAGGACATGCAGCAGCGCATGGAAGTTTTCTTTGCCGGGCAGCACGCCTGAGTCGACGAGCTTCCGCGCGGGGAACTGGTGGGAGCCGAGGAATCGGGTTTGCCGCCTCCCTTGTGCTCGCGAAGTCCGGGTCAGGGCCAGATCGATTTCATCGACCAGGCGTCGAGGCGTTGGAGGGTGGCCTCCTGGCCTTGGGCGCGGAGGGAGATGCCGAGGCTGTCTTCGCGGGCTGGGTAGACGCGGATGGCGAGGTAGAGTTTGTCGTTGGCAAAGACTTCCACGACACTGCGGTCGAGGAAGACCCGGAGCTTCAGTGGGCCCTCGCTCCGCACCAGATCGGCTCGTTCCGGGGGTCGGATCCAGGTGTCGGGGCTGGTGCTGGAGCGGGTGCCGTCGAGGGTGATGAGGCCTGGGGTGTCGTACCAGACGCTGAGTTTGCGGTCGAAGTTGTAGAAGGTGATGGATGTCTGCTCTTCGGCGTTGGGTGAGCGCAGGACGTTCAGCTGCACCCAGCGCGACATCTTGGGATCGATTTCGACGGCCAGTTCCATGGTGTTGCCGGTGATCGACTCGAGCACGATTTCCTGGTTGGCGGGGAGGATGGTTTCCCCGATGCGCTGGTGGTTTCCTCTGAGGGATTGGACGGCATCGACCGGGGCGATGCGCAGCTGGGCGTTGGGACCGAGGGTCAGTTGCTGAGCCAGCGACATGATCTGGTCCCATTCTTTGCTGCTCTCGCCATCGTTGATGTTGAGAATATTGATCACACCGCCCTTGCCATCGGCGGCCGCGGAGGGCGCATGAACGCCGCCGGGGGAGACTCGGCCGTGGTTGAAGCGGCCGTGGGCGTACGGTTTGAACTTGCGGCTCTGACGATTGTAGTCACCGAGCAGATACTGACCGCCGAAAGTGTGGCTGAAGGAGAGGTACAGATGTTTATCACCGATGGGAACAAAATTGGGACACGCCGAGGCATCGCCGAGCGGAAAGGGATTTCCTTCCAGAAAATCCCCGTGCGACGTCCAATCGGTGAGGTTCTTGGACGAGACGAGGGTGGCGCCGACGAGGCCGAAATACGTGTCCCCTTCCTTCCAGATGCAGGAATCGCCGGAAGGGCTGTTGACGGGCCTGCCGCCGGGCTTTTCCCAGTTCAAGAGCAGCGGATCTTTGGCGATCGCGACCATCTGACCGGCCTGGATGCCGAGGTAGTAGGCGACGACCTGATGCGGTTCGACCACCGTGCTGCCGGAAAAGCACATCTTTTCGACCCCGGGGTAAATCGCGTAGGGTAGATCCCGCCAGTGGACAAGATCCTCGCTCACCGCATGGCCCCAGTGTTGTCGGCGTTTGGCGAGGTCCGCAGGGTCGGGAAACTCGTCCGGCGGATACCCCTGATAGAATAGGTGCCAGCGCCCCTGCCAGAAACATAGGCCATTGGGATCGTTCAGCTGGCTTTCCGGACTGACAAAATGGTAGGCCGGTCGATAGCGATCCGCCGACAGACGTTTTCGCGAAGCAGCGAAGCGCTGCATCTGGGGATCTGTCTTCAGGGCTTCCTCCTGCTCCGCCAGAGTCTCTGGAAATACCTGCCTCGGCACGGGTGACGCAAACGGGTCCGGCGGGCGGACGTGCGGCACGACCGCAACCGTGGCGACGACGCTGGCCATCGCCCCGCTGACGACCGAGTAGGTGCCCGCATCGGCGACCTGCACGCCGACGATCTGGAGGCTCCGCCCAGTCGCGCCGGGGATGGGCTGCCCTTCTTTGAACCAGGGCGAGGAATCACCGGCGGTCGCCGGTCCGGTCAGGCTGAGGTCGCTGCCCGCCGTGACGATGGCCGCCGTGGGCGTGGGCGCGGTCGAGGGCGACACCGCGCCCGGTTGCCCACGGATCACGATGCCCACGCGGGCGATATCACCGCCCGGATCGCCGTCGGTGTGAAACCGGAACAACAACTGATCCCCCTGGGTGACCCGCATCCCATTGAGTTCGTTGGCGAGCTGGCTGCCGACATTCTTAAGCGCGACCAACCGCGAATCGCCCGCGCTCGTGCGACGGACGAGCTCGTACCCGATCCCGTTTCCATGCGGTGAGGCGCGACCCAGCGTGTAGCTCAAGTCAATCCGCAGGTCGCCAGGCGCCGTCCAGCCGACAACCAAACCCGATGCCGGATCCGACCCCCCCGGATGCAACAGCACCTCGCCTGGCGCCCAGCGAACGCCGTTCCTGGCCGAAACCTGTTCTTCACCGCTCAGGTTCCTGCCAATCCCCCAGTAGCCAGACGCTTCGCTCCACATCAACGGCGGTTTGGCAAACTCGGACCCCCACAACGCGTTGGCATCGCGCTTCGCCAGGCTCAGAAAACGCAACACCGGAAAAGGCCCGGAGGTGTCATCCACCCCGTAAGTCCACACGCGGTCGGCGTTGTTGCCTTCATCGTAGAAGTCGTCCGCCAGGGAGTAGAGAACGGCGCGGGTATCAGCCTCCTGTCGGGGGCCCGGCTCAGGATCGTGGGCCTGGATTGGGATACAGGAAAACACCAAGCCGGCCGCGACCAAGGCTGCGCAGGATCGGATTCGAATGAGTCTCTTCATGGGTCGTGGTTTCATTCCTTGATGATCGTGAGTGTCGTCGGTTCCTCGATGTCACTAAACCGTTGATCGAAATCAGCCCGTTCTCGTCGGCTTCGGCTCCAAACCCTCGTCCCGAAAATCCCGCCGCCGCGCCAGACCGGGAGCAAATCAGAGGAAATGCAGTCACCCAGCGCATCTGATGATCAGTCAATAGCCAAGATCCTCCAGAACCTTTCCAATCTCAACCCAAAAAGGGACCTTGGAACCACGAAAGACACCCAACACACCAAAGTCGATCAAGTTACGATAATCCTCCTGACTAACTCGCGTGTAACCATCTCAGCACCAACGGTTCGATTTTTTCACGCGTCACCCCCGATTCCGCACCCAAATTTGTGCGGGTTCTTGTGCCAAAAACCCGGATGGGAACCACGAAAGGCACGAAACACACAAAAAATCAAGGCGTTACCCAATTATCACAGTCCGCCTGATGGATGAGGAGGTCGCTTGTTCTCACCCAATGGATTTTCGTCTGTTTCGTGACTTTGGTGGTTCCAATGTCCCTTGTTGGGATAAACGACCCCTTGCCAGTCAGGTGGAATTTTAGTATAGAGCAACGCATTGACTATACGTGTGTTTTGGGAATTTAATGGTTCTCCTCCGGGTTCTTAGGCTCAATGGCCAAATCACGGTGTTTCAAGAACAAAGACTCCAAAGCTGTTTCACCGGCACTTTTTTATTGACTGATATTCACCAAGCCGATATACAGACCAGCGATTGTGATAATCAGACAACAATCAATTCGCTCTCCCCAAAACTCCAACCGCCGATCCCACACCAAGTGAAAACTCCAACAACTTCTGCGCTCTCCCTTATCGTGACCGGACTACTCGCCTGTCTGGCCCAGACATCGAACGCGACCGTATTATCATCGGAAAACTTCAACGGATTTACGGCTCCTCCGGGCAATTTTAACGGAGGTCAATTTGAGTCGGGGCTGGCGGTGGCTTTCAGCGGCAGTGTTCCGAACTGGAGCGGAACGGGTGGAGGTGTGGTGCATGCGGTGGACATCGCGAATGTCCACCCGGTGATTGATGACCCGAGGGATTTTGCGGTGATGATCTGGCAGGACAATGTCATCACGATGAATCTGGGGATTCCTGGATCGAATGTTTCTGGGAGTCCCTATGATGTGGCATTCTCGGGGAGCCCTGCGGTGTACCAGGCTCCTTCCCAGCAGACCTCGATCTCGGACGGCCTTCTGATCGAGGTTCTGCGGGCTGACAACAGTGTGCTGGCCAGCCACACGCATCTACCGGGAGCATGGGCCGGAACCATCAACCTCGCTCCGGGCGGCTTCTCGTACATCGGAGACGGCACTGGTGATGTGAGGTTGCGGGTCGGTCCCTCAGCCTTCAACAGCGGACGCTTCGGCGGAGCCATTGACAATTTGACGCTGACTCAGGTCCCGGAACCGTCGGCCCTCTTGCTCGTCCTCGGCGGGTTGGGGCTGTTCGGTTGGCGCCGGAGAGCGTGAGGCGACCGTGCGTCGGCACTTTTGGTCCCCCGGGTTTTGGACCTCTGGGCGCGGCAAAGGCAACGCCAATGCAACGCCACTACAACGATTCAGAGTCGCACTAACCATCAACCCCACCTTGCCATGCCACCCCTTACTCGTCGTTTCACGGCTCGCCTCGCGGCTGCCGCTAGCCTTGGGCTCGGGGTTCCGGCAGGGCACGCGAGCTTCTTCGACGACTTCGGCAGTTTCACCGCCCCTGCAGGCAACTTCAACGGCGGCCAGTACGAATCCGGACTGGTGGTCGCCTTCGGCGGCGACCAGAACGGCTGGGCCAAAGCGGGCGGCGGCGTCGTCCACGTGGTTGATCGGGCGAACGTCGTCGGCGGCAGCAACCCGCGGGATTTCGCGGTGATGATCTGGCAGGACAACGTGATCACGCAGGCGGCCGCCGTCCCCGGATCGAATGATTCCGGCACGCCTTACGCGGTCACGTTCGACGCCGGACCTGCCGTCTACCAGGAGCCCAGCCAAACGACCGGCGCGGACGACGGCATCCTGATCGAACTCCTGCGCGCCGACGACAGCGTGTTCGCGTCCTACACGCATCTTCCGGGCGAGTGGGCGGGCGCTCCGGCGCTGGCTGGCGGCAGCTTCCAGTACATCGGCGACGGCAGCGGCGAGGTCCGTCTGCGCATCGGCCCCTCGTCACCCGGCAGCGGGCGGTTCGGCGGGACGATCGACAACATTTCGCTCGTGAACCAGCTCGGCCCGACCATTTCCACGTTTACGGCGAGCCCCGGAGTGCTCGCCGACGCCGGGGATGCGGTGACCTTGAGTTGGGCGGTCGAAAACCTGCCCCTCGATTCGCTGGTCCTCACCCCGGGTAACATCAACGCCCTGGCGCTCACCGCCCCGTCGGGTCAGGGCAGCTATGTGCTCAACCCGGGACCGGACGGCACCACGGAATACACGCTCACCGCCACCAAGGGCGCCCAGAGCACCGCGCGAAAAGTGACCGTCACCCTGCCACCACCGCAGATCGCCTCGTTCCAGGTGATCCCGCCGGCGGCCGCCCCGGGCCAGCCGGCGCAGTTCACCTGGCAGGTCGAACGGCCGGTGACGACGCTGGTGCTCACGCCGGGCAATGTGGACCTCTTGGCGCTTACGAACGTCAGCGGCAGCGGCAACTTGACGCTGACCCCTGGACCGAATGAGTCCACCACCTACACCCTCACCGCCACCCGTGGCACCTCCATCGCCAAGGCGGACGCCACCAGACGCGTTGTCACTCCCGGTACGATCTTCTCCGACGACTTCGGCAGTTTCACCGCCCCTGCAGGCAACTTCAACGGCGGACAGTACCAGTCCGTACTGGTGGTCGCCTTCGGCGGCGACCTGAACGACTGGGACAAGGCGGGCGGTGGTGTCGTCCACGTGGTGGACCGAGCGAACGTCTTCGGGGTCGATGCCAACCCGCCGGACTTCGCGGTGATGATCTGGCAGGACAACGTCATCACGCAGCTGGCCGCCGTCCCCGGTTCGAACGCCTCTGGAACGCCTTACGCGGTCACGTTTGACGCTGGACCAGCCGTCTACCAGGCGCCCAGCCAAACGACAGGAGCGACCGAAGGCATCCTCATCGAGGTCTTGCGCGCCGACGACAGTGTGCTGGCCTCCCACACGCATCGGCCCGGCGCCTGGGCGGGATTTCCGACGTTGGTGAGCGGTCGTTTCGAATACACCGGCGATGGCACTGGCGATGTCCGTCTGCGCATCGGCCCCTCGGCACCCGGCAGTGGGCGATTCGGCGGGACGATCGACAATGTGGCCATCGTGCCGAACCCAACCGGCCCGAGCATCACCTCGTTCACCGCCAGCCCCGAAGTGCTGGCCGATGCGGGGGCCGCCGTGACCTTCAATTGGACGGTGGGAGGTCTGCCCTTCGATTCGCTGGTGCTCACCCCGGGTAACATCAACGCGCTGGCGCTCACCGCCCCGTCAGGCCAGGGCAGCTATGTCCTGAACCCCGGGCCGAATGGCACCACCGAATACACGCTCACCGCGACCAAGGGGGCCGAGAGCCGACAGCGGAAGGTGACCGTCACCCTGCCCCCTCCGCAGATCACCTCGTTCCAGGTGACCCCACCGGAGACCGCCCCGGGCCAGCCGGTGCAGTTCACCTGGCAGGTCGAGCGGCCGGTGACCACGCTGGTGCTCACGCCGGGCAATGTGGATCTCTTGGCGCTTACGAACGCCAGCGGCAGCGGCAACTTTACGCTGACCCCTGGACCGACCGAAACCACTGCCTACACCCTCACCGCCACGCGCGGCACCGCCAGCTCCAGTGCGCACGCGAGCCGGAGGATCATCGATCCGAACGCGATCTTCTCGGATGACTTCGGCGGATTCACCGATGGCAACTTCAATGGGGGCCAGTTCCAATCAGGATTGGTGGTCGCTTTCGGGGGCAATCTGCCTGACTGGGACAAAGCGGGCGGTGGCGTCGTCCATGTGGTGGATCGGGCGAACGTTTTCGGGGTCGACAACAACCCGCCGGACTTCGCGGTGATGATCTGGCAGGACAACGTGATCACGCAGTCCGCGGCCATCCCCGGCTCAAACGGGTCCGGCACGCTCTACGCGGTCACGTTCGAAGCCGGTCCCGCCGTCTACCAGGCGCCCAGCCAAACGACCGGTGCCACCGACGGTATCCTCATCGAGTTCCTGCGGGCCGACGACAGCGTGCTGGCGTCCCACACGCATCTGCCCGGGGAGTGGGCGGGGTATCCGACGATGGTGAGCGGTCGTTTCGAATACACCGGCGATGGCAGCGGCGACGTGCGTCTTCGCATCGGTCCCTCGTCACCCGGAAGCGGGCGGTTCGGCGGGGCCATCGACAACATTTCGATCGCGCCCGGGAGTTCCATCCCGCTGCAAATCACCAGCATCACTCGCGATCCCACTACCCTCGCCGCCACTCTCAGCTTCACCTCGGTCACCGGCGTGAACTATGAAGTCTGGACGTCCCCGGACTTGAAGGAATGGCAACAACTCGAGGACGAGGTGGAGGGGACGGGACCAAGCACCCAATTCACCGACACGTTCCTGGCGCCCACGAGCCCCCAGCTGTACTATGAGGTGCGGCGCCCTTGATCGCGAGGTCGCCTGTCACCTGTCCTGCCTCCGGCCCCATGCTCTCGATTTCGCTCAGGGCGATCTCCAGCGCCGCCATCGTCGCTGGCCTCTGCCACGTGTTCGGTGCTGCGGCTGGGGCGCAGACGGTCATGATCACCGAGTTCATGGCCAGCAATGAATCCACCCACTACGACGGCGACGGCAACGCCTCCGATTGGATCGAGCTCCACAACTTCGGCACGGTGCCGGTCAATCTGAACGGCTGGCACCTCACCGACCGCGCCAACGCCCCGACCCAGTGGAGATTCCCGGAGGTGGCGCTGCCCGCTGGCGGCTATCTGGTCGTTTATGCGTCGAACCAGGACCGCGACGACTACGTCGATGGCGGCGGCAGGCTGCACACGAACTTTTCCCTCGCCGCCAGTGGCGAGTACCTCGGGCTTATCAAGCCCGACGGTGTGACGGTGGCGAATGCCTTTGCCCCCCGTTTTCCACCTCAGGTGCGCGGGATCTCGTATGGCGTCGCTGCGGACGGCACGATCATCGGGTTCTTCAACTCCCCGACACCGGGAGCCGCGAACCCCGCGTCTCCTTCCGCGGCGGGACCGTTGATCAGCGGCGTCACCGAAACTCTCGAGCCACCGCCAGCGGACGGGGAAGACTTCGTGATCCGCGCGCAAATCGATCCATTTGTCAGCCCGGTCGAATCAGTGATTCTGCACTATCGTGTCATGTTCGGCGCCGAGCAGAGCGTGCCGATGACCCCCCTCGGCGGCGGACAGTACGCCGCGACCATCCCGCATGCCGCCTCAGGGCCCGGTCAAATGGTGCGGTGGGCCGTCACCGCTCAGGACAGTCTGGGTCAGTCGCGGCAGGAGCCGCCGTATCTTTCCTCCACCAACTCGCCTCGGTATTTCGGCACCGTCATTGACAATCCCGCCACCGCGTCCCCTTTGCCGGCCGTCCAATGGTTTGTCGCTTCGCCCGGCGCCGCGAGCACGTTGAACGGCACGCGCTGCGCGGTGCACTTCGACGGCGAGTTTTACGACAATGTTTTCGTGCGCCTCCGGGGCGCGAGTTCGGTCAATTGGGCGAAAAAAGCCTACAAATTCGAATTTAATACCGGGCACCATTTTCGCTACGCCGACAGCGCCCCCCGCGTCGAAGAAATCAACCTGAACACGACGCAGCAGGAAAAGTCGTACGTCCGGGAGTCACTCACTTATGAAACCTACCGCGCGGTGGGCGTGCCCGCGAGTGACGCCTTCCCGGTGCGCGTCGAGCAGAACGGCCAGTTCTTCAGCGTCGCCACACTGGTGCAGCAGGTCGACGAGGAATTTTTGGCGGCCCGCGACCTCGATCCGGAGGGTGCGCTCTACAAGATGTTCAATGGCATCACGTCCACCTCCGGCACGGAAAAGAAGACACGCCTCGACGAAGGGACCGCGGATTTGCAGGCGCTCATCGCCGGGCTCAGGATTTCCAACCCGAATCGCAAGGCCTACCTGTTTGATCACGTGGACCTGCCGTCGGCCATCAACTATTTCACCTGCGCCATCGTCACCCAAGATTTCGACCGGTTCGCTAAGAATTACTACATCTACCGCGATACCAACGGCAGCGGCGAGTGGACGCAGCTTCCGTGGGACAAGGATTTGACGTTCGGCGAGCGATTCATATCCGACGATATCTCCGGAGACGGCTTCCTCGACGAAGCACCCGACGATCCGGCCAGCAACGCCCATCCGTTCTGGTGCGCCACCGGACACGCCCGCCACGGAGTCAACATGATGGTCGATGCCGTCATTGCCCATCCCGCGGCCCGCGAAATGTACCTTCGCCGCCTTCGGACGCTGATGGACGAACTCCTTCAGCCCCCGGGGACCCCGGTCGCTCAATTGAAATTCGAGGCGCGGCTCGACCACTTGTACCCGCTGCTCCAGATCGATGCCGCCAAGGACCTGGCCAAATGGGGGTCGGCCGTCATCCCGGAACAGCCGGCCAAACAGGACCTGGCCGCCGCGATGAATCTGATCAAAACAAAATACCTGGCCGAGCGACGCGTCTTCCTCTACGAGCGCCACGGCCTCGGCGTCATCGGCGACGGGGTGCCGTCGACGCTCGTTTCGGGCACGACCGGCGCCACCGTCTCGCGCTACATGGTCCCGAACGACAACCAGCTCGGTTTGAGCTGGACCGCCAAAGAGTTCGACGATGCCGCGTGGGCCACTGGGGCAACGGGGCTTGGCTTCGAATTGATCCCGTCCACCCATACACCGCTCATCGCGACCCGGGTCCGGCCCTCCGAGACCCATCCCGCTTCAACCTCCATCTTCCTCCGCATCCGCTTCGACATCGCCGACCTGGCCACACTGGATGCGCTCGAACTGCGGATGAAATACGACGACGGATTCGTCGCCTACCTCAACGGCACGGAGATCGCGCGGAAAAACGTCGCCGGCGCGGCGGGGAGCGCGGTCAGTTTCGACCACGGAGCGACGAGCCGCCCCGACGCCCAGGCCATCGTGTTTCAAAGCATCGACGTGAGCGCGTATTCCAGCGTGTTGGTGCCCGGCGAAAACGTGCTGGCGATTCATGCGCTCAACTCGTCGGCGTTGAACTCCGACATGCTGGTATTACCCGAGCTGGCCGAGTTGCCGAAGCCGGCGCGGCCAGGATCGGTCGGAATCCCGGGCGCCCAACCGCCCGGATTGCCGCTGGCCATCGGCGCCATCGAATTCAACCCGGCATCCGGCAACCAGGACCAGGAGTTCGTCCAAATTCTCAATCCCAACCTTATCGCGCTCGATGTCTCGGGGTGGACGGTCGAGGGCGCGATCGAGCACACGTTCAAGCCGGGCACCGTCATCCCATCGAACGCCCACAACGTGCCGCTGTACCTCTCGCCGCACGTCCGGTCGTTTCGTGCCCGCCCATCGGCGCCAACTGGCAACAGCCAAGTCTTCGTTCAGGGGAACTACCGCGGCCAATTGTCGGCGCGCGGCGAAACGATCACCATCCGCGATAGAGCAGGACACATCGCGGCGTCGACCACCTACGCCGGCGTGCCCACCCAGGCCCAGCGGTTCCTGCGCCTCACCGAAATCCACTACCATCCCGCTAATCCCTCGGCAGCCGAGATCGCCGCCGGGTACACGGACGCCGAAGACTTCGAATTTGTCGAAATTAAAAATGTCGGCCCGGACTCGATCGACATCGGGGGCATGCGCTTTGACGATGGAGTCTCGTTCGTGGTTCCCGCCGGTACCATGCTCGCCCCCGGCGAACTGGCCGTCATCGTCGTCAATACGAATGCCTTCGCCACGCGCTATGGCGCCGGCCCCCGTGTCCTCGGCCCGTACACCGGCCGCCTCAATAATGATGGCGAGACGCTCCAACTCCAGGATGCCGCCGGAGAGAACATTCTCAAATTCACCTACAATGACCGATGGTATCCCGCCACCGACGGCGGCGGCTACGCTTTGGTGTTCCTCGACGAAAACGCCGATTGGAGCCGCTGGGATTTCGCCGCGAATTGGGGCATCGGCTATCCGCTGCACGGCAGCCCTGGCATCCAGAACAGCCCGGTCATCCGCCAGCAGTATGCGGGATGGCTCAACCACTATTTCAGCGAGCCCGAAATCCTCGACCCACTCATTTCAAATCCCGCAGCCGACCCCAACGGCGACGGTCATCCGAACTTCTACCACTACGCCTTCGGATCTGATCCCAAAAGCCCAGCCGCCCACACCGACCCACTTCGCGTCGCCATCAACGGAGATTTCCTCGAACTCACCCACCCACAACGCGCCTCCGCCCTCGACCTCGAGTTCGTCACCGAAACCTCAGCCGATCTCCAAGCATGGACGCCCGTCGATGCACCCATCATCCACACTGCCGCGGCCGACCTCAATGCGATGGTCATCGTGACGCGGCGCGATCCGCGGGCCATAGGCACCGTCCCGGTTGAATCTCGGCGCTTCCATCGCATCCGCGCGATTGAGAAACCGTGAATCCGGTCTGCTTTGCCCTAAAAACCCGGAGGGGAACCACGAAAAACCCGAAACACACTAAAAACCCAGGAGTTACCCAATGATCGGCGTCCACCTGATGGATGAGGAGGTCGCTTGTCCGCACCCAATGAACTTTCGTGTGTTTCGTGGCGTGGCGGGAACAAGAACAAGAGTGGCGCCCTGCTCGGTCCACGGACAAAACGCGCCACACCGATTCTATCGCGTGATCCAGCCGTGAACCAATCCCTGCAACGCAAACTCAACGCCTGACAAATTTAGGAGAGAAGCACAAAGTCGGGTGTGCGTTCCGGAAATGAGGGCCATTCCTGCGATCATTTGGTATTGAATTTGCATTGGTTGCAGTAGATTCACGCCAGGATAATGGTAACTCCCGCCAGCCTCGCCCCGACTCTGTGCTGCTCTCGCCAGTGAATGATCAGACCCGGCCGCTGAGAACTTCCAGAGCGGTCATCGCCGCGGCGTGGCGGCTGTCGAGTCCGAGCTTTTCGAAGATGTGCTGGAGATGCTTTTTCACGGTGTGCTCGCTGGTGTCGAGGATGAAGCCGATTTCGCCGTTGGATTTGCCCTGCGCAATCCAGAGCAGCACTTCCGCCTCGCGCGGCGTGAGGCCGAGTGATTCCAGCGGCAGGCTGCTGGAAAAATCCGGCGAGCTGCCGCCGGCGGGGCGCAGGCTCTCGCGCTCAAAACGCGCGGCAATGGCGGCGAGGACTTCGGAGGCAGCGGCGGGTTTGGTCAAATAATCGTCCGCGCCGAGGTTCATGCCGCTGCGCAGGTCCGCGCGGTCGCTGCGGGCGGTGAGGAAGATGAAGGGCGTGGCGCTGGTGCCGGGATTCTTGCGTACCGCCGCGAGCACGGCCAGTCCGTCGGCCCCGGGCATGGTGATGTCGCACACGATGAGGTCGGGTTTGTCCTTCAGCGCGACAGTGATTCCCTCGCATCCGTCGGCGGCGGTGAGCGCCCGGTAGCCTTCCATGCCGAGAATGAGCGCGAGGTTCTTTCGCGCGAGGTCTTCGTCTTCGATGATGAGGATGGTTTTCATGGCGCAGCGACGGGAAGTGTGACGGTGAAGTTGGTGCCGCGGCCTTCGCTGCTTTCGCAGCGGATGGAGCCGCTGTGGGCTTCGACGCATCGCTTCACGATGACGAGGCCGAGGCCGGTGCCGGGGATGGCGCCGGCGTTGCTGCCGCGGTGGAAAGGTTCGTAGAGTTTGTCCATGTCGGCGGCGGGGATGCCGCTGCCGTGGTCGGTGACGGTGAGGACGGCGGCGCTGCCGTCGCGTTCGAGTTGGAAGGTGACGGGGCTGCCGGGCGGCGAATACTTCACTGCGTTGGAGAGCAAGTTGTGCAGGATGTGCTCCAGCAGGCTGCGGTCGGCGCGCGCGGGAAAATGTTCCGGTGCGTGGAGGTGAACCGGGCAGCGTTGCGCGGTGGCGGAGATCATTTGATCCGTGATCCGGCGGCTGAAGACAGCGAGGTCCATGTCCTCCGGCTCAAAGACGAGCCGCCCGGCCTCCGCGCGGCCCAGCAGCAGCACTTCCTCCATCATGTCGGCCATGCGGCGCACGCTGGTCTGGATGCCGGTGATCTGCTCGCGGCGCAGTTCTTCAGGGAGTTTGTCGCTCATGCGCTGGAGCACGTCGCTGCACGAGAGAATGATGGCGAGGGGATTGCGGAACTCGTGGCTCACGGTGCTTACGAAGCGGCTCTTCATCTCGCCGAGTTCTTTCTCACGGGCCAGCGAGCGCAGGGCTTCGTTGCCGGCATCAGCGAGGCGTGCGTTGGCTTCCGTGAGTTCCGCGGTGCGCTCGGTCACGAGGCGTTCCAGCACGGCATCACGTTCGCTCTCAGCGGAGGCCATGTCATTGAAAGCGGACGCCAGGGCGCCGAGTTCATCCTTCCGCGGCACATCGGCCCGCGCCGTGAGATCGCCGCCGCGCATCTGATGCGTGGCGCGTATGAGTTCCGCCAGCGGACGCGCGATCTGCCGGCGCAGGATGGCGGCGAACACGGCCAGCAGCACCACCAGTGACGCCAGCCCGCTCCAGAGCACCCACTGCGCGGAGCCAAACGCCCCGCGCCGCAATTCCGCGCGCGGCAGCGTGCTCACAAACAACCAGCCCGGCCCGCGCAGCCGTGTGGCGGTGTAGTGCAGATCGCTCGCTGCATCGTGGCCCTCCTGATGCTTGCCGCTCATCGCAGCGAGCACGCCGTGCAGGCTCTCCAGCCGCGCATCGCCGCTCGCCTGAAGGCGGAACTGTCCATCACTGGCGAGGATTTCCCTCTCCAGCCCCGGATGCGCGATGAGCCGCCCGTCTGTGCGCACAATGAAATGCTGCACGCCGCGCAGCCCTTCGCGCGTGGTGCGTGCCTGCAGCTCGCGTACCGCGATGTCGTGCCCCGCAATGCCGATGAACTCGTTCTCTTTATATACAGGCAGCGTCACACTGACATACGGCTGCTGCGACACTGGCTCACGCACGGCCGCGCCCCAGACGAAACCGCGCGCGGGATTCTTTTCCGGCGCCGCGTTCTCAAAGAACGCCGCGGCGCAGGCGTCGTAGTCTGCCTTCGCCTCCCAGCCCCAGTTGGGGATGCGCGGATCGAACCCCACTTTCACCTGCTCCGGGAAGATGAAATAGAGACTGGGAAACGTGTCGACCCAGCCGAGCAGGAAGTCGTTGAGAATATTCTCCGCACGCACGATGCGGGTCTTGAGCGAAAGATTGAGAGGTGCGTCCTTCCGCACCCAGCCGGAGCAGAATTTCCTTCCGTCGGAAAACTCGCGCCGCGTGCGCCACGCGCCGTCGGCGTGGAGTTCGTAGCGTTCGTCCCACTGCGCATCCACATTCGAGCGCGCGCCGGCGATGTCGCGTCTGACCAGGAGATCGCGCACCATTTTCAGATTCTCCTCCACGCGCAGAAACTCTGCCTCCTCCGCCGCAGTGCGTTCGCTGTCGTAGTTGCTCAGATGCCGCAGCGCCGCATGCTCTGCTGCCCGGAAAAGCATCAGATACGTCACGCCCGTGCCCACAAGAATGACGATGACCACGGCGATGGCGATCTGCGTCAGGATGCGGCGGGAGAGGTTCATGCTAAGCGGGGACCCTCCGTGTCAGGATGCGGCGCATCAAGCTCCAATGCGCCGTGTTCCACCAAAGTGGAATGCCGCCGGTCCCGCCGACCCGCACGGCACTCCACTTCTGGAGCATCCACCGGAGTGGAATTTCGAGGCACGGCGGCTGTGCCAGCGTGGAGCCACACCAATGAAGACCCTCACTCCATCCATCGTGGCGCGGCGGCGCCCACTCCCGCTCTTCTCCCGATGCAACTTCACCCGATTCCACAGCACAAATAGTGAACACACAACTCCAGCCAGCTCTACGACTCAACATATGAACACTCCTGAATCTGCCACCAAAACCATCCTACCTCCCAGCCGCACCAGGATGGTGCTCTTCGCTTTGCTCGCCATTCTGATCCTCAACGGCCTCATCCTCATCTGCTGGGGCTGGGCGGACTGGCGCGGTTACTTCGCGCATCCGGCACGCTGCGCCGTCGTCGCGCTGCTGATCTACCGCTTCGCACATGGCATCTTCACCATCCACCCGAACACTCTCGGCCGTGGCCGGGAGGACAAGCGGATGCGCGAGGGCGGCTTTTTCATGCTGCTCATTGCGAGCGGGCTGGTCGCAATGGCCTCGCCCTTCTTCGACGCGCGCGATCTCTGGGTTTTGCCGGGTGGAGATGCGACGCGATACGCGGGACTCCTTCTCTTCGTCGCCGGCTTCGCACTGTCCATCCGGGCGCAGTTGCATCTCGGACGGTTCTTTAACGGCAATCTGACCCTCCAGGAAGGGCATCGCCTGATCACCGACGGACCGTTCACTCACATCCGGCATCCGCGCTATGCGGGACTCATGCTGTTGTTCCTCGGACTCGGGCTCATCTTCCGCTCGGCGGCTGGCGCTTCAGCCGGAGTGGCTTGTGCCATTCTTTTTCTAAGCCGCATCCCGCGCGAGGAAGCGATGATGGCCCGTGAGTTCGGCGCGGAATGGACCGACTACACCCGCCGCACCAAGCGCCTGCTGCCGGGACTCTACTAAAGCCGCGGCACCATCCACCCGCCCCAAAATGCTCCGTCACTGGCGGAGTGCGGCTCTTCGTGCCCGCATCGCATCGAATTTCCACCATCAACACATCAACATACAATGAAACTAAAACACACACTTTCCTTGCTCGCGCTGTTTGCGGGCGCACCTCTCGCCCGCGCCGGGTCCCACACATGGAACGGCGCGGTCAGCAGCTCCTGGAACAATGCGGCCAACTGGTCCGCCGGCGGCAAGCCCGTGGCGGGCGAAGCCAATGTCGCGCTCATCTTTCCGGTCGGTGCGACACGCTACAGCGTCACCAACGACATCCCGGGACTCGCCGTCCACTCGCTGACCCTCAACGGCTCCTACACGCTCTCCGGCAGCGGCGGGGCGGCGCTCACCTTCACTGGCGGTGGCGCGAGCGTCACGGTCAACGGCTCCCAGGTGAACACCATCGCCAGTTCCCTGCCGGTGGTGCTGAACGCGGGCGTGCTCATCAGCCTCAATCACGCCGCCGCGCGGCTCACCCTCGACAGCACTGTCAGCGGGTCCGCTGGATTTGCGCAGGATGGGCCAGGCATCATCACCCTCTCCGGTCTGAACGCTAATACCTACACCGGCATCACTCAGGTGCTGCAGGGCGAACTCCGGCTGAGCCAGGCGGGTCTCGTTCCGGCGCTTGCGGTGCCGGGCCGGCTCGTCATCGGCACGGCCAACCTTGCTGAACCGGCCGTGGTGAGGCTCTACCAGAATCATCAGATCGGCAGTGTCGAGCCCGTCATTCTCAACCCCAGCGGCACGCTCGCGCTCAACGGCAAGCTCGACACCCTCGGCGAGCTGCGACTCTACGGCGGCACCATCACCACGGACAACGGCGCGGATGCCGGCGAGCTGCGCCTGGGTGGAGAGGTGCTGGCGGAAAACGCCAACTCTTACATCTACGGTCACGTTTCTCTGGGCGGTGTCAGCCGCACGCTGCGAACCACGACGGCCACGCTCTTCCTCCATGCCGTGACCGCTGACGGGGGCGGCAATGCGGGTCTTCTCAAGACAGGCGGCGGCGGGCTGCTCCTCTCCGGGGCTAACACTTACGCCGGAGCGACGCTTGTGCAGCAGGGCACGCTCATTCTGGCGACTGGCGGACAGCCAGGCAGCACGGCAGCCGGGACGGTCGTGGAAGCCGGCGCGAGTCTCTTCCTCATCACCACGGGAGTGGGTGACGAGCCGCTCTCGCTCAGCGGCACGGGCAACGGCGGGAATACCGGCGCGCTGCGTGCGGAGGGGGCCACGAGCTGGGGCGGGCCGGTGACCTTCGCCGCGGACAGCACCGTGAATGTTACTGTCGCCAACGAAACACTGACCTTCAGCGACCGGCTCGACGGAGCGGGCGCGTTCATCAAGACCGGTCCCGGACGCGTCCTGCTCACGGGCATGCAGAGCAACCTTCACACCGGCGGCACCGTCGTGGATGCGGGTGAACTCCTGCTCAGCGTTGGCAATGGCGGCACTGCCATCCCCGGTCCGCTGACCGTGGGCAATCCCCTGGGCGCGCCTGACTCCGCCCGCGTCTGGCCCACCGCCAGCCATCAGATTGCAGACACGGCTGCGGTCACGGTCCATGCGTCCGGCCGACTCAGCATTCAGGATCAGAATGACACCATCGGCACCCTTTCGATGTTCGGCGGCGAGGTGGACGGCACCAGCGGGACATGGACGCTGGGTGGAGACATTTTTGCGGACAACGGCTCCTCGCTGATCAGCGGCAAACTCTCGCTCGGCGGCGCGACGCGCACGGTGCATACGCAGGATGGGCAGTTGATAGTGGACGCGGTCATCAGCAACGGCGCTGCCATAGCGGGTCTGGTAAAAACCGGCCCTGGAACACTTGAACTCCGGGCTGTGAACACCTACCAGGGGCTGACAGAAGTCAGCGCCGGCGCGCTTAGACTCAGCTATTCCGGCCGGCCCGGCAACTCCGACCAGGGTACGACCGTGGCCACCGGCGCGTCTGTCCTCCTGTTCGGCCACACAGTGAGCGGAGAATCGCTGACCTTCCTCGCCGGTCCTGCACCCGGCGGGCTGCTCGACACCGAAGGAGCGTGCGCATGGAGCGGCAACATCGCCGTCTTTGGCGAGGCGCATTTCTTCACACGCGCCGCCGGCGGTGTCCTTTCGCTCAGTGGCAGCATCATTGGAAACCCGGATGCCCGGCTCGTCACGCGAGGTGCCGGCAGCGTCCGCTTCACTGGCGGCACGGATAATCTCTACCCCTGCCCGACATGGGTGAAGAGCGGCACGCTGCTGCTGGATAAACTGCCGGGCATCACCGCCGTCCCCGGCACGCTCCTCATTGGCGATGCCGTGGGCGCTGCTGCCGCAGTCCGGCCTTTGAGCAGCGGACAAATCGCCGACACGGCAGCCGTCACGGTCAGTGTCACCGGCCTGCTCAATCTGAGCAGCCAGCCGGAGACCATCGGCTCGCTGGCCGGCGACGGCCACGTCCAGGTGGACCTCTCCACGCTCACCACCGGCGGCAATGGTGCCGATACCACTTTTTCCGGAATCCTCAGCGGCATCGGCACCACCGCGCTGATCAAGCAAGGCGGCGGGCGCATGTCGCTCACCGGGTCTAACACCTGCTCCGGCAAGTGCGTGGTCAACGCCGGCAATCTCTTCATCCACGGCGTGCAGACCAGCAGCGCCGCGACCGTGAATGCCGGCGGTTTCCTCAATGGCCACGGCCAGACCGGCGCGATCACCTCCACCGACGGCATCGTCGCTCCTGGCAGCGACGGTGTGTTCGGTCCCGGACTCGCGCGGCTCAAATGTAACGGCGCGACCTTCAGCTCCGGCACGGGATTCTGGCTGGAGTTCGCCGGCACCGACGCCGGCACGAACTATTCCCAACTGGAAGTGAACGGCCTCGTCTCCCTCGGCAACGCCCTGCCCAAGCTGCGCATGGCCTTTGCTTCCCCCATCGGTACCCAGTTCATGATCATCAAGAACGACGGTGCGGATGCCATCATCGGAACGTTCCGCGCTCTTCCGCAGGGCGCGACCCTGACCAGCACGGACGGCACGCAGTTCACCATCTCCTACACCGGCGGCACCGGGAATGACGCCGTCATCACCCAGACCTCGCTGCCGCCCGTGCCGGTGATTGACGACTCGTCCATCACCACCGCCGACGGCCCCGGCGGCCCCGGCACAGGTCCGACGACGGTGAACCTGACAGGCCACGGCGTGCCCGGCCTGACATATGCCTTCGAGGCATCCTCCGACCTCGCCGCCTGGACCGTGCTCGAATCCGCCACCGCCGCTCCCGTCACCGGCGGGTTCGCCTTCACCTTCACCGAAGCCCCTGGCGTCCTGCGCCGGTTCTACCGCGTGCGCCTGCTCTGAACCCTGACTCACACACTCCATGAAAACACTGCCACTCCTTCTCATCATCGCCACCGGCCATGCCGCGCTCACATCATCCGCGTCCGCCGGCTATCACGTCTGGCGGGGCGGCGCCGCCTACACATACTGGAGCGCAAACGCCAACTGGTCCTCCGGCGGCGCTCCCGTTTCGGGTGAAGCCGGCTCGGTGGAACTCTCCTTTGGTCCAGGCGCGCTGGACTTCAGCACCACGAGTGACATCTATGCGCTCCGAGTGGACAAGTTGGCCTTCAGCGGCGCGACGAACTATCAAATCGGAATTCGCGGCGAGGGTACCATGGTGTTGAAGCCCCAGGCTTTGGGATACAGCCTTACCAACATCTGCCCGCAGGTTCTTTTCTACTACCCGCTGATCCTGACCAGCAACCACCGCGTCTATAGCCACACGGGCACGGAGCTTCTGCTCTACAACCCCAACTCTGGCGTGGGAGGGTTCACCTTTGACGGCACGGGCACAACGCGGATCTGCGGGCCGACCACGAACTCCTTTACCGGTCCAACCACAGTGCTGGAAGGCATCGTGCATCTGGACAAAGAAACAGGCCCGGCCTTCGGCGGTGCGCTTGTTATCGGACAGCCCGGTGCCGCGCAGGGCGCCTACGTCTATGTTGAGCGGTCAGGACAGATTCCCGACACCAGCCCGGTGACGGTGCACAGCGACTCCTTCCTTTTCGCCAGCGATGACACGGAGACGATCGGGCCGCTCACCATGACGGGCGGCAGCGTTTACGGCGGTAATGGCGGAGCTGGCGGCACCACCCACCTCGTCCTCGGCGGCCCGGTCACGGTCCCCGCCACGGCGACGGAGCCGGCCACGCTGAGCGGGTCAATCTCGCTGGGGCCCGTGAGCCGTGACTTCACCATCGCGGAAGGAAAATTTCTGAGCGTGTATGCCGGTGTCGCTGCGTCCAGTTCCGCTGCGGGCATCAACAAGAAAGGCGGAGGCACGCTTGTCATGCACGGAGACCATGTCTTCGGAGGAGACACTGACGTATTCGGTGGGCGTGTCATCCTGCGGAACAGCCAGCCTGACAGCACCGTGAGAATTCATGCCGCAGGAGAAGTGACTGCCTTCGATGCCAGCCTCGGACATGTCGTCAACACCGGTGGCCTCCTGCATGTGACCTGGCTGGCCACCGCCACGGACGGAGTGAGATGCGAATCCCTGAGCCTGAGCAACGGCTCCGTCTTCCGCACCAACATCCGGGGACCGATGCCCGGCGCCGAGTATGGCCAGATCGAAGCCCATGGCCCCGTGACGCTCGCCGGCTGCGCCCTGGAAGTGATTCCGACCTATGATGCCGGCGTGGGCGTGGCCTTCCGCATCATAGACAACTTTGACGCCGGTCCGGTCAGAGGCACTTTTGAGAACCTGCCTGAAGGCGCGCGCTTAGTCGCCGGCGATGCCGTGTGGCAAATCACCTATCACGGAGGAGCAGGCGGCAACGATGTGATCCTGACCCGCAAGGCCGACCCGGCAAAGCTGACCACCGTCGTCCGCCAGCCGAATGGTGCGATGACCATCACCGGCACGGGCGACGCGGGCCGCATCTACCGCATGGAAGCCAGCACCGACCTGCTGACATGGACCGACCTCGGCCCCGTCACGGCCAACAACAGCGGCAGGCTGCTGTTCACGGACGCCGCAGCGCCAAACTTTCCCCGCCGCTTCTACCGCTGTCCGGCCCAGTGAGCCACCAGCGCACGACAGCCACCAATCCAAACAAATCCACATCCATATCTGATTCCATGAAAAATACTCACGCAACCCATGCCACCCAAACCACTCCCGCCTCATCCTCCGGCTCCCGCTCTTCACGTCCCATCGCCAGCGCCATTTGCGTCTCCCTCGCGATGTTTGTCGGCGTGACAGCCCTCGCGCAGGGCCCGCTCACTCCGCCTCCTGGTGCCCCCGCGCCCGCGATGAAGACCCTGCTGCAGATCGAGCCGCGCACCGATCTGCAGAGCACTCCCCCCGCCGCCGGCGTGAACACGGGGGACGCGAGCTACCATTTCATCATCAACCAACCGGGCTCCTACTATCTCTCGGCGAATCTCGGCGTCACCAGGCCGAACGGCATCCAGATCAATGCCGAAGGTGTCACCTTGCACCTGTCAGGCTTCGAGATTTCACGCACCAGCGGCACCGGCGGTCACGCCATCGAGATTGTGCCCACAGCCCATCGCACCAGGATCGGCCATGGCGCGATCAAGGGTTTCGCCTACGGGGTCCGGAGCCTGGAAGGCGTGACGGGCGGTTTCGCGGATGCTTCTGGACTGGATGATCTCGCCGTCGGCGGTTGCCCGGTGGTCGGGATTCTCGTCGGCGACGGTGCTACTCTCGAAGCCTGCCGCGTGCGTGACTGTGGCGGGGGGATCAATACTTCCACAGGATGCGCGCTCACCAATTGCACAGCCACGAGAAATACCGGGACGGGCATGACGATCGAAAGCGGTTCGTCCGCTGTGAACTGCGTCGCTTCCGCCAACGGGGGCTCGGGCATCATCCTTTCCGGGACCGGCAGCGTCCTGCGAGGATGTGTGGCGAACTCGAATCAGGGATCCTACGGCATTTTCGCCAGCCAAAACGCCAACTTGACCGAGTGCACGGCCTCCAACAACACCAGCTCAGCCGCGACCTCAGCAGGCATCAGTGCCGGCACCGGCTCTGTCCTGACCCACTGCACCGCGAGCTTCAACTTCTCGACCGCGGCCCTGACGTCCACCACGGGCATGGGTTTCACCCTCGGATCGGGCAGCATGATTCGAGGGTGCGTCGCGTCCGAAAACAAGGGGAACGGCATCCGTGTGTCGGAAAACTGCGCGGTGCGTGACAACCAGTGCAACGGCAATGGCAGGGACGCCGGCATCGTGGGCACTGGCGCGGGGGTCCATGCCACCGGCAGCGATAACCGGATCGAAGGCAACAACGTGACCAATAACGATCGCGGCATCGATGTCGATGCGGCGGGCAATCTGATCATCAAGAACAGCGCCAGCGGCAATACCGGCTCGAACTACAGCGTCGTCGTCGGAAATTTCCTCGGGACCGTCGTCGCGACGGAAGCGGCGATGAACGCCTCCACGAACAGCAACAGCAACATCTCGTTCTAACTCCCACTCCCCTTCGCTGCCCGATGAGTCGTGCCGCCATGCGCAACCTTCACGGCTCCGCTCTGCGAACGCACAGGCTCACAACAAAACACTAACCACACTCACGATCATGAAACTCACCCGCATCACCGTCACCACGCTGGCTCTGGCCGCCTTCATTCCTTCGCTCAGCCCCAGCCTCCGCGCCCAGGGCAGCCTGACCCCGCCTGCCGGTCCGCCGGCTCCCGGGCAAAAAACGCTCCAGCAGATCTGGGACAGGATCGGAGTGCTGGAAGCGCAGAACCAGAGCCTCACCAACCTGCTGCTGAGCATCGGCCAGACTACGGGCGCACTGCCCTGGACCTTTACCACCGTGGACAGCACGGGCATCGTGGGCAGTTACACCTCGCTGGCCTTCACCCCCGGCGGCGAGCCCGCCATCAGCTACTTCGACACCACCATCGGCAATCTCAAATACGCGGTCCGCGCGCCCTTCGCCGCGCCGTGAAATCAGAAATCTGTCATCCAGGAACACCAGTTTCCCGCAATCTGCGAAGTCCAACCTCAACCAAACATCCGCACACCATGAAACCACGGCTTCTTATCGTCACGATTCTTCTCACCACAACCGCCGCCCGCGCCCAGACCTCCACCTTCGGAGGCGAGAGCTACGCCTGGGCCGGGAACATCGGCTGGATCGAACTCCGCCCCGACCGGCCCGTGACCGGCGACGGCATCGTCGTCGCCGACACGCATCTCTCCGGCTATGCCTGGAGCGCCAACTGCGGCTGGATCAACTTCGGCGACGGCACGCCCGGCGCCAGCATCCGCTACAGCAACACCACCGGCACCGACTCCGGCGTGAACCACGACGGAGCCGGCAACCTCAGCGGCCTCGCCTGGAGCGCCAACTGCGGCTGGATCAACTTCGGCTGGGCCGCGCCCGCCGATCCCAGCCGCCCTCGCTTCAGCCTGCTCACCGGCGCATTCACCGGCTATGCCTGGGCCTCGAATCTCGGCTGGATCACCCTCGGCACCGGCCTTCTGACAACCGGCTCCATGTGCGTCCCCGACTCCGACGCCGACGGCCTCTCCGACCATTGGGAAAGGCAATTCGCCGGCACCCTCGCCGTCCTCACCGCCACCGGCGACTCCGACGGCGACGGCGCGAGCGATCTGGCGGAATACCACGCCGACACCAACCCCACCGATCCCTTGGCCAAATTCGACATCCTCAATTTCCAGCGCGGGGCCACCGCCAGCACGCTCACCTGGACGAGCCGCCCCACACGCCTCTACCGGCTGGAGCTCAGCCAGGACCTAAGCGCCTGGAGCGACAGCCTTCTAGGCCTGATCTCTCCCGACGCCGGTGCAACGACGACGCGGGCGGCGACTCACGCCGACCTCGCCCGCTGTTTCTTCCAGGTGGAGCCGATCCTGCCCCTGAGTGGAGTTAAGCCGTGAAGCCCATCACTCACTTCACCCGCCGCCGACAACCCAAGAAGCCCCTGACGCTTTGCTAAGCGTTTGGCGCCAATCGGGTCGGCACCCTATGAAGCGGGCCAGGGATGGGCACCCCGCTCAGTCCTGAATCACGACGTTGGTTCCCGGCTCGCCGTCGAGCGCGTCGAGTCCCGGGCGGCCGAGGAGCACCTCGTCCTGGTCGCCGCCATCGGCGGTGTAAGTAATGACCCCCGCGAGCAGGGCGGAGGCGTCGATGGAATCGCTGCCGCCGAAGGTGTGGAGGCTGAGCGAATCATGGGCGGCTTCGTGGCCTGTGATCGTCACCACGGTGTGCAGGCCCTGCACCATGGAAATGAACCGCCGGACCCTCGTCAATCTGGCGCGGCAACCTGGAACTCCTGGATCCCGTCTCAGAACTCAGAATCGACGTCCTGATAATCAGTGTTGAGGCGGCTGCGGGAGCTGAAAACCACCAGGAGCCACGCATAAACCCAAAAATGGGACAATGGAACCACGATAGTCACGAAACACACGAAAAGTCACTGAGTTAGGCCAAGCGACCTCCTCATTCATCAAGTGGTCTGTGATAATTTGACAACGCTTTGGTTTTTCGTGTGTTTCGTGCCTTTCGTGGTTCCCATCCGGGTTCTGAGGATAATGCGCCAGTCAACGGCAGATTTTAGTTGCGGCCCGGTCTTCTGGAAGGTAGAAGTGATATTCATCTGATAATCAGTCTCCAAGCAGACGCCGAGACGGACCGCCGCACCGCGGAATCCGCCGATCATTTTTCCAGAGCCTCATGCCATCATCCCTACTGCTTCCCGAATCGCCGCATCAACAAGATCTCGTCCGCCGGTTGATTCGGTATATTCAATCCGATCGCCTCTCGGTAGGGGACCGGCTGCCGCCGATCCGGGCCTTGGCCGAGCGTTTCGAGGTGACTGGGAGCGCGGTGCGTGACGCGCTGATTCAGCTTCAGACGATGGGGATGATCAAGATCCTGCCGCGCAGCGGGGCTTTCGTCCAGTCGGTCAATTTTGCTTCGCTGGTCGGTGCCTTGACCGACACGATGGACAACGCGTTGATGCAGGCGGACGCCAGCTTGTTTCACTTGCTGGATGCGCGGCAGTTGATTGAGGTCGAGTGCGCCACGACGGCGGCGCGGCGCCGTCGCTTGGAGGATTTGCTGCCCATCCGCGAGGCGCTGGCGGCGACGCTGGCCGCGGCGGAACCGCTGGACGAAAACGCGTCGACGGAGGCGCGCATGGTGCACTACAACGCGGACATGCGCTTTCACCTTGCCATCGCCGAACTCGCCGGCAACCCGGTCCTCACCACGATGTTGCGCTCGCTGCTGGGGCTGCTCAAGCCGCACCTGGTGCAGATCCCGTGGAGCCCGCGGAGGAAGGAATTGACAATCAACGCCCACTTGGAGCTGTTCGAGGCGCTGCACTCCGGCGACGTTGAAAAGGTGCGCCGCCGCATGAGCGAGCACACCGGGATGGCCCGCGACTCGCTGCTCAAGAACATGTGGTCGTCCCCTCACACCGCCCACTGATAGACTCACATTCATCACGATTCCGCACCGGTGAACTTCCGCCATTCAGCACTTTGCGTAATCCGGTCTTTGGCGGCAGTGATTGTCTACGGCTTCTTGTCGGTAACCTCTGGAGCGGATGAAAAGCGCGCGCCGATCCCGAATGCGGATGAACCAGCGATCGGGTCTTCGCCCGAGGCTGACACGCTGTGGGCCCTCAAGCCGATTCGTGAGCCCGAGGTTCCGGCCGTCCAGTCCCCCAACTGGGCGCGCGGCGAAATCGACGCCTTCCTTCTCTCGCGCCTGGAGCAGGCCGGACTGACGCCGGCGCCGGACGCGGACCGCCATACCCTGCTGCGCCGGGTGACTTTCGATCTGACCGGACTGCCCCCGACTCCGGAAGAGATCGAGGCATTTCTCAACGACCCATCCGGCGACGCCTACGATCGAGTGGTTGACCGCTTGCTAGGCTCGGAAGCCTTTGGGGACCACTGGGCCCGCCACTGGTTTGACCTCTCCTGCTACGCCGACTTGGCCGACATCCAGGGCGATGTCCTGATCCGCGATGCGTGGCGCTACCGCGACTACGTCATCGCCTCGCTCAATGCCGACAAGCCGCTCGACCGTTTCATCCACGAGCAGCTGGCTGGCGACTTGATGCCCGCGAAAAATGCCGCGGAGCGCCGCGAACTCATCATCGCTACCGGATACTTGGCCATCGGTCCCTGGACCCTCCAGAATTACATCAAAGGACAACTCGACGCCGACGTGGTGGACCACCAGATCGACCGGATCGGGCGCACATTTTTGGGGCAGACCATCTCGTGCGCACGCTGCCATGATCACAAATTTGACCCAATCCCCACGGCTGATTACTACGCGCTGGCGGGGATTTTCCACAGCACCCGGACCACCAGTTACGACGGCCCCGGCGTCTGGAGCGCCATCACCCACGTTTCGCTGCCAAAGCCCGAGGTCGATCCCGAGGAAATGGCGCGGCGCCAGAAGTCGCTCGACGAACTGGGCGCGCGGCGGCGGATTTTTCAGGCCGATCTGACGTCTCTCATTCACTCAATTCCCGGTGCCTCGAGCGCGAACGTCCTCACCAGGCAACAGGGGATAGCCGCGAACGAGGACGACCGGATCTACGAGGTGAGTTTCGACTCCGCACCGAGTGTCTGGGCGAACGCCGAACAACGCACCACCGCGGTGGACGGCTTGCAAATCGACGTCCTGCGGGTCGACGGCAGCGTCCTCGCCAGTCATCAGCACAAACCCGGCCCGTGGTCTGGGACAAAGGATGCCCAGCAGTTGAAACCCTCAAGCTTCCACTACACCGGCGACGGCTCCGGCGACGTGCGCCTCCGCCTCACCAGTTCCACGCCAGGCAGCGGCCGCTTCGGCGGCGCGGTGGACGACCTCGTCATCCGTGACGGCCCCACACCCGTCTTTGCTGACCATTTCGACGCGCTTGTGCCTGGCGCGACCACCGGCGAGCAGGCAGACACAAAATTTAAAGTCTTCGCCGGTGCCCGCGTCCCTGGCTGGGAGGGGGCCGGGATCAGCCACTCGCATGCGGTCGATCTCGGTGATGGCAACTACGCCGTTCAGTTTTTCGGTGGCGACGCCGTCTCGCTCGCCTCCGCCAAACCAGCCAGCGACACGGAAAAACGAGCTCACACCAGAGCCCTGGAACTGCAGAAGGAAGTCGAGTCTCTCGATTCCAAAATCAACCAGCTGAACGCCCTGAATGCTTCGGATCTGGCCCTTGCCGTGCGCGATGTCGAGGCCCCCGCCGACGGCCCGATCTACAAGCGCGGAAACTTCCAGTCACCCGGCGCCATCGTCCCGCGCGGATTCCTCAGCGCCGTCCCGTCCTCCGGAAGCCACGGCATCGCGCCGGGAACCAGCGGACGCCTGCAACTGGCTCAGTGGCTTACTGATCCCGGCAACCCGCTCACCGCACGCGTCCTCGCCAACCGCCTGTGGCACTGCAGTTTCGGCAAGGGGCTGGTCCGCTCGGTCGATTACTTCGGCGTGCACGGGGAACGGCCGAGCCACCCGGAACTGCTCGATTTCCTCGCACGGCGGTTGCTCGGAGATGACCAGTGGTCGCTCAAGAAATCGGTGCGACGCCTCGTGACGTCGCGCGCCTACCAAATGGCCTCAGCGCCCAATGCGGCAGCCACCGCAGTGGACCCCGATAACCGCCTGCTCTGGCAGATGCCGCGCCGGCGGCTGAGCGCGGAGTCGATCCGCGATGCCATGCTCGCCACCAGCGGCCAGCTCGACCCGGGCCGCGGCGGACCGAGCCTAGGATTGGACATTCCCGGCAACATTGCCGGCGCCGGCGGTAACGTGAATCCGGCCACCTGGGCCGGCAAGATCCCTGAGTCCGTCTCCAAACGGCGCACAATCTATTTTCCAATGCGGCGCGAGCGGCCGCAGGGAGATCTCGAGATATTGAGCATTTTCGATTTTCCCCATCCTAACGAAATCACAGGCGCCCGCCCGGAAACCACCGTGGCCACCCAGGCGCTCTTCCTCATGAACGCACCGTTCGTAAAGGCCCAGGCCCAGCACCTGGCCCAACGCCTCGCGCAGGAGCAACCCGATGACGAACGCGCCCGCATCAACCGCTTGTACCTCCTCACCGTGAACCGCCCGGCCGATGCGGAGACGATCGAGACCGCCCTGAATTTCCTCGACGGGTGCACCGAGGACCTCAGCGCCGGTGCCGCCGACCCCGCCAACGCCCGAGCTCAAGCATGGACCCAGCTGTGCCACGCCGTCCTCGGATCGAACAACTTCCTCTTCCGCGAATAGCCGTCCGCGAATCATCGCCATTGAAAAACGACACCATCCCCGGAATCCACACATGAAGCACCCCATCCCATCGGGTTACCATTCCCGCCGGAACTTCCTCCGCACCTCCGCCTGCGGCTTTGGATCGCTCGCCCTCAAGGCGATTCTCCAGCAGCAAGGGCTGGCCGGTCAGGCCGCGGCCGGCCAGGCGCCGCCCCCGCTCGCGTCCAAGCCTCCCCATTTTCCGCCGCGCGCCCAACGCGTCATCTTCCTTTTCATGAAGGGAGGTCCGTCCCACATGGATCTGTTCGATTACAAACCGAGGCTGGTTCAGGGCTCAGGAGGAGAGCTGCCGTACAAGCTGCCCAGCACCGAGGCGACCGTCGGCCTGGAAGCCACCCGCCTTCTCGGTCCTGTTTCCGGCTTCAAACACCACGGCCAATCCGGCCTCTTCATGAGCGACCTGCTCCCGCTCCTGGGCCGCCACGCCGACGACCTCTGCCTCCTGCGCGCCATGCAGGCTGACAGCCCGAACCACCCAGTGGCCATTCGCCAACTTCACACCGGCAACCTCTTCGATGTCGTTCCTTCCATGGGATCGTGGCTTTCCTACGGCCTCGGCACTGAAAACCAACAACTGCCCTCCTATGTGACCATCCTTCCCGGCGAGGGCGAACGCAATTTCAGCAGCGCCTTCCTCCCCGCCATCCACCAAGGGACCGCCATTCAGGACGTGGGGTCCAA
Organism: Verrucomicrobiales bacterium; assembly: GCA_046155625.1. Classification (GTDB taxonomy): domain Bacteria; phylum Verrucomicrobiota; class Verrucomicrobiia; order Verrucomicrobiales; family V1-33; genus CAJBME01. Next base: position 37,135 of record JBJXFS010000249.1, read on the forward strand.
ACCCGACCAAGCCCCCATCCGCAATCTCACCGACCTCGCCATCCCCAAGGCAGTCCAGCGGCGCCGGCTCGACCTCATCCAGGCGATGAATCACCGCCAACTGTCCCGCCTGCAATCCGACCCGCGAATGGAGGGAGTCATCGAGTCGTTCGAACTCGCGTTCCGCATGCAGGCCGAAACCCCGCGCCTCGTGGACCTCGCCGATGAATCAAGGGCCACGCTCGATCTCTATGGCATCGGTCAAGCACCGACCGACCAGTTCGGCCGCCAGTGTCTCCTGGCGCGGCGCCTCGCCGAGGCCGGCGTGCGCTTCGTCCAAGTCACCCTGGACGGCTGGGACCACCACAACGGAATCGCCGGCGGCCTCAAAAACCTTTGCGCCCAATGCGACAAACCGGTCGCCGGACTGCTCAGCGATCTGAAGTCACGCGGGTTGCTCGCCGATACGCTCGTTCTGTGGGGCGGCGAGTTCGGCCGCACCCCGCATGCCCAGAACGGCGACGGCCGCGAACACAACCAACACGGGTTCGCGATGTGGATGGCCGGTGGCGGCGTCAAGGGAGGCGTCACTCACGGGATGACCGACGACTTCGGTTACTACGCCGTCGACGGCCAAGTTCACATCAACGACCTTCACGCCACCATGCTCCATCTGCTGGGCCTCGACCACGAACGCTTGACTTTCCAACACCACGGACGCCCATTCCGCCTCACCGACGTCGCCGGTAATGTCGTCCGGGAAATCCTCGCCTGACGCCCCTCCACCCCGTCTTTCACTCATCCGTTCATCCAATCGCCCATCCCGCCCGCCACTGTCATGCCATTGAATCCGCTCCGCAAGAAACTCAAATCAAACCAGGGCACCCTGGGCCTCTGGGCCACTATGGAATGCGCCAGCATTACCGAGATCGCCATTGCCCTGAAGATCGATTGGGTGGTCGTGGACATGGAGCACGGGCATCTGGATTATAAAGACGCGATGGCCCACATCCGCGTGGTGCGCGAAACTGGGACCAGCATCATCATCCGCGTCTCTGACATCCGCGAAGACTGCGTGAAGCGCGCTCTCGACATGGGGGCGCACGGTGTGATTCTGCCGGTGGCACGCTCGGCCGCGGATGTCGAACGTGGCTACCGCTTCGGCCGCTACGCACCCCGGGGCGCCCGCGGCGTCGGCGGCGAACGCGCGGTGAAATGGGGCCTTGGCTTCAATGACTACCTGCAGATCGCCAACGAGGAAACCATGATCATTCCGTTGATCGAAACCCGTGAAGCCGCCGAGGACATCGACAACATCCTGGCGGTCGATGGCCTTGAAGCGATCTTCCTCGGACCCGCCGACATGTCGGCGTCCTACGGTCATCTCGGCGAATGGGAGGGTGGGGGCGTCGCTCAGTTGAACCTCGATATTCGGGACAAGGCCGCGGCCAAAGGCATCGCCACCGGCGTTGTCAGCACGAGTGTCGACGATGCCAAAAAGCGCCAGGAGCAGGGGTTTCAGATGATTGCCCTGGGCTCCGACGCCGGACTGCTCATCCGCAGCCTGCAGCAGGGGTTGACCGCCCTCGGCCGCGATGCCAAGCCGCACCTGTGGTTTTAATTCACGAAAACGACACTCTATGAAAGACCCCTTGCCCATCCTCATCTCGTTCGCCATTTCATGGATGGCAGCGCCGGTCGCCTTGAGTGCCGACCCAATCGCGCTGCGCGCCGGTCCGGTCACCATGAGCTTCGATGCGGAGAATGCCTTTCTGCGTTACGTGCGTGTCGGCCCACACGAAGTCCTGCGCGGTATCAATACTCCGGTGCGCAACCAGAACTGGGCGACGGTTGCCCCCAAGGTTTCCAATCTGGTCGTCGATGACGGTGGGGACAAATTCAGTGTGACGTTCGACGTCCGCTGCGCGGAGGAGGACATCGACTTCCGCTGGAAAGGCACGCTCACCGGCAGCACCTCCGGCGTCGTCGAGTTTTCCTTCGACGGCGAGGCGCACTCGACTTTCAAGCGGAACCGCATTGGCTTTTGCGTGCTCCACGGCCCCTCGGCGGCCGGGCAGCCATGGGTTATCGAAACCGCCGATGGCAAGCGCTCAACCGGGCTCTTCCCGCGCTCGATCTCGCCGCACCAGCCGGCCAAAAACCTCCGCGCCATCACCCACGAAATCGCCGCCGGTCTGCGCGCCCGCGTCGACTTTGAGGGCGAAGTCTTCGAAATGGAAGACCAGCGCAACTGGACCGACGGGTCGTTCAAGACATACTGCACTCCGCTGGAAATCCCTTACCCGGTCGAGATCGCCAAGGGCACGAGGATTTCCCAGAAAATCAAAATCAGCCTCGCGGGAGACGTCCCCGCCTCCCGCAGATCCGGCGCGGATGAACCCGTCGTCCTCACCCTCAGCGACAAGCGGTCAGCCCTCCCGCGTCTCGGGCTGCAGGTGTCGGGCGAAGTCAAGAACCTGACTGCATCCCAGATCAACCACCTCAAGGCGTTGCACCTCGACCACCTGCGCGTGGACCTGGCGCTCTCCCGCGAAGGCTTCGCAGACGATTTGCACCGCGCCGCCGAACAGGCCAGGGCCCTCGGCGTTTCGCTGCACGTTGCCCTCAACCTCGGCAAGACACCCGCGTTCGGCCCCCTGCTGGACGTGCTCAGGAAAAGCCGGCCACCGGTGTCGCACTGGCTGATCACCGGCGGGGATCCCGCCCACTTTCAGACGGCACGCACGCAGCTCGCACCGGTCGTGGGCAACGCCAAGATCGGCGTCACCCAGACGACCAATTTCGTCGACCTGAACCGCAAGCGTCCGGACGACGCGGCCATCCAGGTGGTCGGCTTCGCGATCAACCCGCAGATCCACGCCTTCGACATCCCGTCCATGGTCGAGACCCTCGAGATCCAAGCCGACGCCGTCACAACCGCGCGCGAATTTACCGGCGAACGCTCGCTCGCCATTGGTCCAGTCACCCTCCGGCCGCAGCTCGTTGACGGCAAGGCCCCTCCCGGGGGCCCGCCAGCCGGACCGTTCCCCACCCAGGTGGACGAGCGACAAGGCACCCCATTCACCGCGGCCTGGACGCTGGGCAGCGTGAAATTCCTCGCCGCCGCGGGTGCCGACAGCGCAACCTATTACGAAACCGTGGGCTGGAACGGCGTCATCGATGCCGATACTAACACGACCAGCGCCCGACCAGCCGGCTTCCCGTCGCAGCCCGGCGTGCGCTTCCCCGTCTACCATCTGCTGGCCCACATCGGTGAGTTCGCCAGCGGCACGGTGCGGCACATCGAATCCTCCGACCCGCTCCAGGCCGTCGCCATCGTCCTCCAGAAGCCTGGCCGCAGATCCCTCCTGGTCGGCAACCTCACCGGCACCCCCCTGACTCCGTCGCTCCGCGGCCTCGGTCCGACGACCGAACTGCGCTACCTCTCGGGCGGAACCAAAGCCGCCTCGCCGCAGCTGCCGGTCGAACTCCCGCCCTACGGCATCGCACTCGTCGAGCTGCCGCCGGAGTGAGGCGGGCTCCACCGTCCACCCGCCCCGCCTCATCGCATGATACCATCGCCGCCCTGGCTCCACCGCCTCCTCCTCACGACGGGGGTGTTGCTCGTGGTCGCGTTCGCGGTCGCGCTGCTCGCGGGTTACACGACGGCCGCACAACGGATCTTGGTGGCATCCGTCATCTGCCTCGCTCTCGCTGCCACCACCGGCCAGGGAAAGTTGCGCGAAATGGCGTTCACCGTCTGGATCCTCGCCGGGGTGGCGGTTGGGATGGTCTTCCACGCCTCCTTGATCAAGTTCCCGTCGTGGTTTTTCGGACTCGGAGAAACCAAGCTGACCGTCCTTATCATTCCGTTCCTGCAAATCATCATGTTTGCCATGGGTGCGACTCTCAGCGTCTCCGACTTCGCCCGCGTTTTGAAGATGCCTGGCGGCGTGCTGATCGGGCTCGCCTGCCAGTTTACCATCATGCCGCTGCTAGGCTTCGCCCTCGCCCATACCATGGGGTTGCCCCCTGCGATCGCCGCCGGCCTCATCCTCGTAGGGGTCTCGCCGAGTGGACTGGCCTCCAACGTGATGTCCTTCATCGCCAGGGCAAACGTCGCCATGTCGGTCACCATGACCGCCATCGCCACGCTCATCTCCCCTATCGTCACACCCTTGCTGATGAAAGCTCTCGCCGGGGAAATGGTCGAGATCCATGTCCCGTCCATGATGTGGGACATGACGCAGATCGTCCTCCTTCCGGTGGTGGCCGGCCTTGTCTTCCACCATTTCGTCTTTCATCGCTGGAAGCCGTTCGAACGCCTCATGCCCGCGATTTCCATGATGGGCATCCTCGTCCTCACCGTGGTGACCGTCGCCCCCGGGAGCGATAAAATCGTCGAAGTCGGACTGGTTCTCGTCCTCGCCTGCTTTATCCATTGCACCGCCGGATACGCTCTGGGCTTTGGCGTCTGCAAGCTCCTGCGCCTGGACACCACCACCTGCCGCACTATAGCCATCGAGGTCGGCATGCAGAATTCCGGACTGGCCGCGGGTCTGGCGACCAACCTCGGAAAGGTCGCCACCCTCGGTCTCGCCCCCATTGTGTTTGGCCCAATCATGAACGTGACCGCATCGGTGCTCGCCAATTGGTGGCGCACCCACCCCGTAAAACCTGAAGGAACGCCGAGCGCCACCGACCACGCGCCATGATCCAATGACCAAGCCATTATCCGTATTTCCCCAAGCATTGACGTTTCGCATCGGTCTGACCGGCGACTTCTTCAAGAACGGCGCTCCAGTCTACCCCGATTTCGATCTCGGCGTCTTCGAACGAACTCCCGGGATTGCGGTCAGCACATTTTCCGAGCATGCGGAGGAGATCACGCCGGAGCAACTCGACGGTCTGCACGGCGTGATCGTGCTCACTCCGCGCGTCACGCGCCACAGCCTTTCGCGGAGCCAGGGGCTTCTGGCCATCAGTCGCTTCGGCGTCGGCTATGACAGCGTGGACGTCGCCGCATGCACCGAAAACGACGTCGTCCTGTGCATTGCCAAGGGGGCGGTTGATCGCCCGATGGCCGAGGCGACGGTCGGTTGGATGCTTGCGCTCGCCTATCGGATGAGGGCGAAAGACCGCCAGATGCGCGAGGGCCGTTGGGACCAGCGAGGGTTGATCATGGGCACGGGTCTGCACGGCCGCACCGTGGGCGTGATCGGCTTCGGCGGAATCGGGCGCTCGGTCGTCGACATGCTCAGAGGCTTCGGGATGGGACAGCCGCTGGTTTACGACCCCGGCGTGGACCCGGAAACCATCGCCGCTGCCGGCGCCAATTCGGTCAACCTGCCGTACCTGATGGCAAGGTCCGATTTCATCACGGTGCACTGCCCGCTCAACGCGCAGACCCAAAACCTGATCTCCGCTCCGGAACTGGACCTGATGAAGCCGGACGCCTTCCTCCTGAACACCGCGCGCGGCGGCATCGTCGACGAGGATGCGCTCTTCGATGTACTGGCCGCCGGTCGCATCGCTGGGGCCGCACTCGACTGCTCCGTCGGAGAGCCCATCACCCAACCCCACCGATTCGCAGAGCTCGACAACGTCATTCTCGCCCCGCACAACATCGGCTGGACTCGAGAACTGTTTCGAGACATTGGCGCCGTGGCCTGCCAGAACTTGATCGACCTTGCCAAGGGCCAATACCCCGATGCCGTCGTGAATCCCGAGGTGTTCGGCCGTCCGTCGTTTCAAAAAAAATGGGAATCCATGAGGATCGACCAGCGTCCACCCCAAGAATAACCCGTCCATGAAGAAACTGCTCAACCATCCCGACGACTATGCCGACCAGACGCTCGACGGTCTTTGTCTGGCCCACCCCGAATTCTACGCGCGCGGCGGCGAAAGTGGGCGGGTAATCCATCGACCGCGTGGTCCCATCCCTGGCAAGGTCGGGATCGTATCAGGCGGGGGATCCGGACACTTGCCCGTCTTTACGGGGTACTGCGGCGATGGCCTGCTCGACGCCTGCGCCATCGGCAACGTCTTCGCCGGGCCGAGCGTGGCCGATTGCCTCGACGCCATGAAACGGGCCGACGGAGGCGCCGGCGTCCTGCGCCTCTACGGCAACTACGGCGGCGATCGCATGAATTTTGACATGGCAGGGGAGATGCTGGAAATGGAAGGACTCGAGTCAACCACCGTGCTGGTGGCGGACGACGTCGCCAGCGCCCCCCCCGAGGAAGCCGCCAAGCGGCGCGGTGTCGCCGGCTTGGTCTACGCATTCAAGATCGCGGGAGCCAAGGCCGCCGGGGGTGCCTCGTTGGCCGAAGTGACTGTCACCGCCCAAAAGGCCGCCGACTCCTGCCGCTCGATCGGCGTTGCCCTTACTTCCTGCACTGTCCCCGAAGCGGGCAAGCCGACGTTCGAAATCGCCGTCGACGAGATCGAAATGGGCATGGGCATACACGGCGAACCCGGCATCTGGCGCGGCAAGATGAAATCCGCCGACGAGGTGACCGGGGAAATGCTCGACCGCCTGCTCGCTGACCGGCCATTGGCCAGAGGCGACCGCGTCTCGGTCCTCGTCAACAGCCTGGGCGCGACCCCGCACGAGGAACTTTACATCATTTACCGTTTCCTCGCCCGACGCCTGGCCGAACTCGGCGTCACCGTGGTCATGCCGCTCGTCGGGCGTTATGCCACCTCCATGGAGATGGCCGGCGCCTCGATCACCCTCTGCCAGCTCGACGCCGAATTGGAATCGCTGCTGCAAGCCCCTGCCCACTGCGCCTTTTGGAGAGTCGGATGAGTTATACTTCCCAGGACATCGAGGCCTGGCTCGGGCAATGCGCGGATCGGATGATCGCCGCCGCCTCGGAGTTGAACGAACTCGACGGGCGCCTCGGTGACGGCGACTTGGGCGCCACGCTGGAGAAATGCGCCCGGCTCATGCGCGATGCCCTCGCGGTCCCGTCCGCCACGCCCTCGGATGTCTTCAAAGCCTGTGCCATCGCTTGCACGCGCGCCTCCGGGTCCAGCTTCGGGACACTGATGGCCGTCGCGTTCATGACCCTCGCCAAATCGACCGTAGGCAAGGTCGCGCTCGATCCCGCCGACGTCCCGCCCCTGCTCGTGCAAATCATCGATGCTCTCATGGCCCGCGGCCGCGGCACACTCGGTGACAAAACCCTGCTCGATTCGCTCGAAGCCATCCGCCTCGCCGCCGCCGCCACCCCCGATCCCAAATCCCTCCACGCTCAGTCACTCGCCGCCGCCCTCCAAGCCCTCGATGATTTCCGGGTCCGCCCCAATCTCATCGGCCGCGCCCGCATGTTCGGGGAAAAGTCCATCGGCCTGGACGACCCGGGTATGGTCGCGGTCGCCCGCATCCTCGGCGCCCCCCGAGCCTGACCCCGCGGCGCGCCAGCCACGACACCCGAAGTCTGGTTTTCGCAGCGCCGCGATCAGCCCAAAAAGGGACATTGGAACCACGAAAGTCACGAAACACACGAAAAGTCAATGGGTTAAGATAAGCGACCTCCTCATCCATCTGGTGGACGGTGATAATTGGGCAACGCCTTGGTTTTTTCGTGTGTTTCGTGTTTTTCGTGGTTCCCATCCGGGTTCTTAGCGGCCGGAGCGGACCCGGAAGTAGCCGGTGATCCCGTCCTGCCCGACCAACAGCCGACATGCTCTCGGTACCCGCACCAACTCGGTGCCATCGGGCATCTGAGTGACCGGCCAGCCGGGGTCGAAGATGTCATGCCAGTGAACCATGGTGTCGGACGCCTGCAGGACGGTGGCGCGCCGCAGCCCGGGCTGGCGCGTGAACTGAAGCTCAAAGGTGCCATCCGCCTGCGGCACCATCGCCAGCGATCTCTCGAGTCGAGGCAAGTCAGCCTGGGCCGCCGCATCCGCGGCTGCCTTGTCGGTTCCATCGGTGCCATCCTGGCTCGTGCCACTGTCCGACGGCTGGCTGAAAGCGGTGACCGGCACGGCCTGGGTCTGAGTGCCAGGACCGGTCCAGCGCAGCTTCAGGAGCGATCCGGCAAAAAAATCCTGGTAATCGACTTTAAAATCGTAGGCGACGCCACCGTTCAGAGTGACGGGGGAACTGGCCAGTCCCCAGTGGATGGCGGGCGGCGGGTTCCATTTGTCGAGGATGAGTTGGCCATTGACCCAGAGGCGCATGCCGTCGTCGACATCCGCGAAGAACTGCCAAGAGCCGGAGGTTGGCACGGTGAGGCGACCCGTCCATCGCGCGGAGAAATAGTCACCGGGTACGCCGGGGCCGGGGCTGGTAGTTCCGGGCCAATTGAAGTCCAGGCGCGGGTCGATACGGGTGAGCTTGAGGGTGCCGAAATCTTGCCCGGCGTAATACTCGCCTTTGAGTCCCGCCGGGGTGATGACCGGCCCGCCCAGCGGTTGGGAAAACGCGGCGGCGGGCACGACTTCGGTCGCTGTGTTTGGGCCGCTCCAGCGCAGCTTCAGGAGCGATCCGGCAAAAAAATCCTGGTACTCGACTTTAAAGTCGTAGGCGACGCCACCGTTCAGAGTGACGGGGGAACTGGCCAGTCCCCAATAAATGGAGGGCCGCGGGTTCCATTGGTCGAGGATGAGCTGACCATTGACCCACAGGCGCATGCCGTCATCGACATCCGCGAAGAATTGCCATGAGCCGGAGGTTGGCACGGTGAGGCGACCGGTCCAGCGGGCGGAGAAATAGTCACCGGGTACGCCGGGGCCGGGGCTGGTGGTTCCGGGCCAATTGAACTCCAGGCGCGGATCGACACGGGTGAGCTTGAGAGTGCCGAAGTTCTCTCCGGCGAAATAGTCGCCTCGGAGGCCGGGTTCGGTGGTTGACTGGGGCCGGGTGTAGCTGACTTCGAGTTGATTGGAGTCCAGGCTGGGGGTGGCGGCGGTACCGACTGCGGCGGCAGGTGGCAGGTAGATCCTGACGGCGCCGGTGGCCGTGGGTGTGATCGTCACAGAGTAATTCGCTCCGGAGCCAGAGAGGTTTCCCGCCGAACCGTTGGTCACCTCAAAATCGCCCACCGTCAGCCCGGTGACCGGTTCCGTGAACGCCGCAGCCACGGTGAATGGCGCGATCACAGTGGCAGGGGCCGTCAACCTGACGCTCGGTGGCGCCATCGCCGGCCCGCTCGACGGCCGGGAAAACGCGGCGGCGGGCACGACTTCGGGCGCGGTATTTGGACCGGCCCACCGGAGATTGAGATAGGAATCGGAAAAGAAGTCCTGGTATTCGATTTTGAAATCGTAGGCGATACCAGCGGTCAGAGCGAGCGGGTTGCTGGCCAGTCCCCAATAAAAGGCGGGCGGCTGATCCCATTGGTCGAGGATGAGCTGGTCGTTGACCCACAGGCGCATGCCATCATCGACGTCCGCGATGAACTGCCACGAGCCGGAGGTCGGGACCGTGAGCCGACCGATCCAGCGGGCGGAGAAATAGTCGCCGGGTACACCGGGCCCCGGGCTGGTCGTTCCGGGCCAGTAGAAGTCCAACTGGGGGTCGATGCGAGTGAGCGCGGGAGAGCCGAAGTTTTCCCCCGAATAATATTCGCCCTTGAGGCCGGGGTCGCCGGTCGACGGTACTGGCGTTGGCTGGGCCGGCGCGACGAGGAAGAACGTGCTGACTGCGAGGCTGGCGCCATTCGGAAGGTTTTCGGCGTCGACACAGGTGCCCGGAGGCAGGCTGACCGTGACGGGGCCGCTGGCCGCAGGGGTGACACTCAGCGAGTAGGTGGCACCGCCGCCGCTCAGGGCGGTCGCCGTTCCATTGGTGAGGGTGAAATCGGAAGCGGTCAGGCCGGTAACCGGTTCGTTGAAGGAAACGGGCAGATAAAATGAGCCCCCGACAACGGTGGGCGGCGCCCCGAGCGCGGCAAATGGCGGCGCTCCGGCCACGCTGCTGGCCGGCAGGATCACGCGTTCGACCGTCGTCAGGGCGCCGAGCGGGTCCGTGACCGTCAGCGCAATTCGGTAGTAAAATGAGTCGGTGGGACTCGGAACAAGCGGCGTGAGTACCGCGCTGGCCGCGGCGGTTGTCTGCTCCGGTTCGGCGTGGAAATGGGTGTTGTGGTGGAGAAAAACTTTCCAGCGGTAGTCGAGCGCAGACTCGGGGTGGGGCGAGGTCACCGCCGCCGTCAGCGGCATCGTGACGGCGGGTCCGGAAATGGGAATGGTCGCGCCCGGAGCCGGGCTGGTGATGGTCGCGGTCGGCGCGGTATTGTTGATCGTGACGACCACACTGGCCCGGGCCGTGGCGCCGCCGGAGTCGCTTACGGTAAGGGTGGCGGTGAAGGCCCGCGCGTCGGCCGCGGTGTACGTCTTTCTGGGGTGGCGCTCGACGCTCGTCGTCCCATCGCCAAAATCCCACGAGTAGATCAGCCCGGTGCCTTCCTGATCCCGGCTGCCCGCACTGCTGAAATTCACCACCAGCGGCGAAGCTCCACTGGTGTGGCTGACCGTGGCCATAGCCGTCGGCGGACGGTTGCCCGGCGGCGCATAACGGATCCTTTTTACTGAACCACCCCAGCTGACATAATACAAGCCGCCTGTTTCGGGATGCGTGGCCACACAAATAACCGCTTCACCCGTCAGAAACGGGCGCTGCCCGGTCACAAAATGATTCGCGTCCATCGTGAACGCCCGAATCCACTGGCCAGCATAATCGCCGTGAAAATACACATCACGCCACTCCGCCGGAAAATCGCTGCCGCTGTACCACACCCCGCCCACTGAGCAGGATCCGTTGAAATCCGGCCCCGGCACCGTGCCTCCCACCAATCCAAATCGCTCGACCTCCCCACCTGGCTTCAAGGCAAAAGAACCCACTCGCCACGACGACCTCGGCTTTACGCAGTCAATCGCGTCCATCCCGGCAGGGCGCACGTTCCAATACGCGCCATTTTGATTGTAGCCTTCATAAAGAGGCCAGCCAAAGTTTCTGCCTGGTCCGTCAGCCACTTCCAGGTCTTCCGCCGTGTTCCAGCCGACATCCCCAATCATC
>JBJXFS010000256.1:0-13598 GCA_046155625.1 Verrucomicrobiales bacterium
CTGCAGCCCGGTGAAGTCGTCCTTGTGCACGCCGGAGCCGGCGGCGTGGGCATGGCCGCCATCCAGATCGCCCATCATCTCGGCGCCAAAGTCATCGCCTCCGCGGGCAGCCCCGCCAAACGCGCCCTGCTGCAAACGCTGGGCGTGCGGCATGTCATCGATTCGCGCCGCGGCGACTTCACCGAAACCGTCATGACTCTCACCCGAGGACGTGGTGTCGATGTCGTCCTCAATGCGCTGGCCGCCGAGGCCATTCCCATGGGCCTGGCCTGCCTGGCGGATTTCGGCCGATTCCTCGAGATCGGAAAACGCGACATCTATCAAAACTCGCGCCTGCCCCTGTGGTCTCTGCGCCGAAACGCCTCGTTCCATGTCGTCGCCATGGATGCCGTGTTTGCCGGCGACGCCGAATTGACGCGCTCGCTCATGGCCGAGCTCACCAGTTTGATCGAATCGCGCGCCCTCCGCCCGCTTCCCTTCCGCGCCTTTCCGGCCAGCCGGATCGACGCCGCGTTCCGCCTCATGGCGGGCGGCAAGCACACGGGCAAAGTCATCGTCTCGTTCGCGGATGCCTTCGTCATCCACCGCGGCGAACCACCTCGGCCGTCCTTCGCCGTCCGCCCCGACGCGGCTTACTTGATCACCGGGGGCCTCGGCGGATTCGGACGCGTGCTCGCTGAATGGCTCGTCGAATGCGGCGCGCGGCACCTCGTCCTGACCAGCCGGAGCGGCGCCACCGCCCCGGAGGCCACGGCCTTGCTCGACCGGTTGCACGCCGCTGACGTCACGGTCACCGTGATTAAAGCGGATATCGGGGAGGCCTCCGACGTGAAACGCCTGTTCGCCGATGTCCGTGCGCTCCCGGTGCCGCTCAAAGGCGTGTTCCATTTGGCCATGGTCATCGACGATGCGCCGCTCGGCTCGCTCAGCCCCGAGCGATTCCGCTGCGTCATGGCGCCCAAGGCCCTGGGCGCCTGGCTGCTGCACCAGCAGACAATGGCGGACGCCCTTGATTGCTTCGTCATGTTCTCCTCGGTTTCCAGTATCTTCGGAAATCCCGCCCAGGGGAACTACGCGGCGGCCAATGCCTTCCTCGACTCGCTCGCCCACCACCGGCGCGCGCTCGGGCTGCCGGGCCTCGCCATCAACTGGGGCGTGCTTGGCGGCGAAGGATATGTCGCCCGCAACGAACGCGTCGCCGAGTACCTCGCCCGTCAAGGCACCGCCGCCCTCACCCCGCGTGAAGTCACCACCGTGATGGAAGGGTTCCTGTCCGCGAACACCGCCCAGGCGGCCGCCATCCGCGTCGATTGGGCCAAATGGCGCCAGTCGTTCCGCGGCATGCAGGACAACCCGCTCGTCGAACGCATCTTCGCCTCCGGCGTGGAAATCCAGGAATCCTCGGGCAGCACCAGCGACTGGCGCGGCCGCATTCAGGCCGCCGCCCCGGACGAACGCCACGACGTCATCGTCCAAGCCGTGCGCGACGTCGTCGGCTCCGTGCTCCGCGTCAAGCCCGACAGCTTGCGCGCCGACCAGCCGCTCACCGACCTCGGACTCGATTCGCTCATGGGAGTGGAAATCGAAAACCTCATCGAAAGCTCGATCGGCGTGGCCCTCCCACCCACCAGCCTGATGCGCGCCCGCACGATCGGCCAGATCGCCAGCTTGATCGGCGAACACATGGGCGGGACGACCAGCCAGCTCGCCGCCGCGCCCGCCGCCCAAGCGACGCCCGCCGCCACCGAGTCCGTCGGCGTCAGCGAAATCGACTTGGAATCGCTTTCTGACGAGGACATCGACAGCTTGCTGGGCGGCACGCCGGCCGAGGCATCCGCGCGGCCGGGCGTGAGTGTCCGCCCCTGATTTGCCGATGGAACCCGACCACCGATCGCGCCTCAAACAATGGCTGGCCAGCGGTCAGGCACGGCTGCACCCGGCCAGCTTCCCCCAGCGCGAACTCTGGGAAACTTCGCCGGTCGACGTGGCCGACCCCGCCAACCACATCTGCGCATTCCTCGAAATTCGCGGTGAGCTGACTCACGCCGACGGCGCGGTCGCGATTCAGCGGGTCGTCGATCGCCATGAAGTCATGCGACTCTCGTTCCTTCCCGGAAAGGAAGGTCCAATCCAATTGGTCCGGGCGTCCATGCCGGCGGCACTTTCTTTTCGCGAATTGACGCCCGCTCAGTCGCAGCCGGAGGCGATGGAAAAAGCGATGGCCGAGATCTATAGTCAGCCATTCGATATTGTGCAGGGTCCCCTCTACCGCGCCGAGATATTGCGGCGCAGCCCGACCGACCACGTCCTCGCCATGGCCATTCACCACTCCATCGCCGATGGATGGTCGCTCGGGGTTTTTGTCCAGGACTTGGCGGCCGCCTACTTGCTCGGACTGGCCGACCGACGCCACCCGTCAGCCCCATCCGCCGGTCTCCCGCCCGTCCCCATGACCCATGGCGAGTGGGTCGCCGCTGAACGCGCCCATTGGCAGTCGGCCGAACTCGCCCGACGCGCCGAATTCTGGCGCGCTCAACTCGCCGGCTCCCGCCGAATTTGGGCCGATCGCGACGGCACCGTGCGCGGACCCGGCCCGCTGCAACGACGCGTCGGCACGCTGCCGGCTGGCCCGACTCGCGCCATCAAAGAGCTGGCCAACCGCCAACGGACGACCCTGTTCAGCACCTTGCTCGCCGCCTTCCAGCTCAGTCTCTGGAAATGGGCCAGCCGCGATGACATCGTCGTCGGCAGCCCGGTGGCCAACCGCCACAAGGAAGCCGTGCGTCAAACCATGGGATATTTTGCCGGGGTCGTTCCCCTGCGCGGCCGCGTCGATGCCGACCGGCCATTCTCCAACCACCTCCAAGCCACCCAGGAAACGACCGTCGACTGCTTCACGCACGCCATGCCATTCGCTGAATTGGCGAGGGCCATGGGTGAAAGCGGCGGGCCCGACCGGCATCCAGTTTTCGACGTTCGCTTTGCCCTGCAGAACCACCCGGTGCCCGACACCCAGATGACGCGCTTTTCCACCCGTCTCCACATGCGCTCGACGGGCACGGCGCGGTTCGACCTCGGCTGTGAAATCACCGAAATGAAGGATGAGTTGGAGGTTGTTTGGCTCCATCGGCCGTCTATCATTTCAGAGGCCGATGTGATCGACCTCGACCGCCTGTTTCTGGCGGTGGTGGCGCAGGCCTGCCAGCGCCCGGACACGCGGTCCGCCGCCGTCATCCCGTGAGTATTTCCATGAGCCCGTTGACCCAGCCCCAGGACTTATACAACCCCGCCAACCTGCCCTCAGCCGAAGCAAGGCCCCACCAGCACGACGACGAGGAGCACGTTCACACTCATTGGGTCAGCCGCGCGGCCTTTCCGATTATCGTGGCCGGGATGCTCGTTTTTCAAGGGGTGTTGGGATATTGCACGTATCGCGAATGGTACTGGGTGGCGGTGCCGGTCATGCTGCTCGTGAGCCATTTTATGCATGGCGCGCTCATCGGGTTTCACGAGGCCTCGCATGGCATGTTGCGCAAGAGCAAATTCCTCAACGAAGTGGATGGCGTGCTGGCCGGAGTGCTCAGCTTCATGAGCTTTACCTTGTACCGCGCGGCCCATCAGACGCATCACATGCACCTCGCCACCGAGCGCGATGAGGAATTGTGGCCGTTCGTCAAGCTCGACACACCGCGCTGGTCGCGTCGGCTGGCGGCCGCGGTCGAACTGAATGCCGGACTTGTCTTCACCCCCTATCTCTTCCTTCGTATCTTTCTCCGCAAGGATTCCATCATCCGCAGCCGCAAAGTGCGGCGCCGCATCTGGGCCGAATTCGCCCTCATGGGAGTCTTCTGGGCGGCGGTCATCGGCGGCGTTGCCTACTGGGGGCTCTGGAACTATTTTCTGTGGGTCTTTTTCCTTCCCGCCGTGATCGCCGGCAACCTGCAAAGCTGGCGCAAGTACATCGAGCACGTCGGCCTGAGCGGCCAAACCGCGCGCAGCGCCACCCGCAGCATCATCTCCGATTCCTGGAGCGGCCGCCTGCTCTCGCTCACGCTGCTCCATGAGCCGTTTCACGGCGTCCACCACCTCCGCGCTGGCCTGCCGCACTACGAACTGCCTCGCCACGCCGCCTCCCTGACCCCCGTGCACGCCGGCGAATTGGCCCCATTCCCCAACTACTGGAGTGCCATCCGCCACCTTTTGGGCACGCTTACCGACCCGCGGGTCGGCAGCCATTGGCCAGACCACGCCGTGCCCACGCCCTCCGCCGGCCCACCGAGCGCCATACCTTCATGACGCCACCCGACACCGAATCGCCAGCCCAGGCGGTCTATAAAGCCCACCAGCTGACCAAACACTTCGATGGCGGCCAAGTGGCCGCACTCCGCGGCGTCGACTTGACGATCCAGGAGCGCCAGTTCGTCGCCGTCATCGGACCGAGTGGCTGCGGCAAAAGCACCTTGCTGCAAATGCTGGGAGCGCTTGACAAGCCAACCAGCGGCACCCTGACGTTTCGCGGCCAATCCCTGCCGGACTTGCGCGACCCGGCCGCCTACCGTGCCCGTGACATCGGCTTTATCTTCCAGGCATTTCACCTGCTGCCGACGTTCACCGTGCTGGAAAACGTCCAGATCCCGATGTTTGAAACCGAGTGGTCGCGCGCCGAACGGCGGCAGCGGGCCGTCGAGCTGCTCGAATCCGTCGGCCTCGGCCACCGCCTGTCGCACTTGCCCGCCCAGTTGTCCGGCGGCGAACGCCAGCGCGTCGCCATCGCCCGCAGCCTGGCCAATAAACCCAGTGTGCTGCTCGCCGACGAGCCCACCGGAAACCTGGACAGCGCGAATGCCGTCCAAGTCCTCGACCTCATCCTGCAACTGCACCGCGATCTCGGCATGACCCTGGTTCTCGTCACCCATGACCTGGCCATCGCCGAACGCGCGTCCCGTATCATCCGGATGAAAGACGGTCGCGTCATTGACGAATCCTCCCTCACCCCCGAATCCTCATGAGTTTTCTCACCATTGTCCTCCGCAGCCTGAGCCGCCGCCCGGTCAGGACAGGGCTCACTCTGGTCGGAATCTCGATCGGCATCGCCGCCGTCGTCGCCTTGGTCGGGCTGGCCTGGGGATACGAAAAAAGTATCACTAAACAACTCGATATCATAGGTATAGACATTGTCGTGAGCAACATGGACGGCGGTCTGATGCCGAAGGCTTTTGACCTGGAAATCGAGGACCGCATCGCCACTCTTCCGAACGTCGCCGAGACCTCATCCGTCCTCATGCACATGCTCAGCATTGAGGACGCCCCGCTCATCATGGTGTCAGGACGCGAGTGGGGCGGATTTACCTGGGATAAACTCAAGGTGGTCGAAGGGCGATTGCCCCATGACGGCTCCGAACGCGCCGTGGTCCTTGGGCAGTTGGCCGCCGACGTGCTCAAGAAAAAGGTCGGAGATACTGTGCAGATCGAAGTCGAAGAACTCCAGATCGTCGGCATCGTCGATGGGCAATCAGTCGTAGAAAATGGGGCTATTATATTGTCGCTCAGCGTATTCCAAGATTTGACCTACAACCAGGGCAAGGCGAATTTCATTGATGTCCGGGTCACACCGGAGACGACCGAGGAGGGAGTGAAGGCGCTCTGTGGGCGGATCAAGGAGGTGTTTCCCGAAGGCCGGGCGTTGGTGGCCAGCGAGGTGGTGGGCGGTAGCCAGGGGTATCGCGTGGTGCGTGCGATGAGTTGGAGCACCTCGCTTCTCGCGATCATCGTCGGCGTGCTCGGCGTGATGAACACCATGCTCATGACGGTCTTCGAGCGCACTCACGAAATCGGCATCCTGCTCGCGGTCGGGTGGAAACGTCGCCGCATCATGTCCATGATCATCCTCGAGTCCGCCCTGCTCGGCCTGCTCGGCGGCGTGGTCGGCGTCATCCTGGGGTTCGTCGGAGTCGAAATCCTCAAAACCACCCCGGCTATCCGCGGCCTGCTCGAACCAGACCTCAGCCCGCGACTCCTCCTCACTGCCATCGCCATCGCCATCGTCGTCGGTGTCATCAGCGGCCTCTACCCAGGCTGGCGCAGTTCCCGCCTCTCGCCCAGCCTCGCCCTGCACGGGTAGCGACTGGGACAAAATGAAGACGGCAAAATATTGTTTAAGGGAAGGCGTCTGTATTGAGTTGATGTTCGAATCGTTGATCGCCCGCAAATACGATTGGATCCACGGGAAGGGCCGGGGTAGCATGTGGGCAGGGTTTGGACAGAAAAATTGGGGGTAAAAAAATGAGGCCATTCGAACTGGGCTTCCGGCGGGCAGATTTCGGCTCGTTGCCCACGTCGTCGGGATTATTTTTTTACCCCCAATTTTTCTGTCCGTTCAGTAGTTTCCGTGATCCCAGAAAGGGACATTACAACCACGAAAGTCACTAAAAATCATTGAGTTGTAACAAGCGGCCTTGTCATCCATCAGGTGGACGGCAATTGTTGGCCAACGGCTTGGTTTTTCGTGTTTTTCGTGTTTTTCGTGGTTCCCATCCCGGTCCTTAGGGTGATCCCGGCCTGTTCTAACGCTGACAGGAATGCAGGCATTGGGCGTCGTTTCTGGTGAGAGGAATGACGCCATCCTATCCCGTAATTACCAGACTGATTGACTAGTTTATTTTGTGCCAGGCCCGTAACGACTTCGCATTGCGCGCGGCGCGATGTGGCGGAGGATGAGAGAATTCTGGAATATTGCCCATTCCCCGGCCCGCTACGGCCCACCTTGCCATGATGATTTCACTCGATTCCCCCGCCTTGACCTGGGTGCGCCGCCTGCTGGTCGCAGCCGCCCTGCTGGTCACGCCCCCTCTGATTGCTCAGGACACGGCCCCCACCGCCGCGGATCTGGCGGCGCGCCTCAGCCAAGCCCTCCAGGACGGCACCTCCATGGTGCGGCTGAAAATCGAGTCGCGCGCGGCGGCAGGCGCGCCGAAATCGGTCGTACAAATCCAGGTAAAGTCACGCCGCACCCCCACCGCCACGGAAATCGTCTACACCGTGCTCTGGCCGAAGGAACGAAAAGGCGAGGCCTTTTTGCTCCGCAAATCGGGTGACCGGCCAGCCACCGGTCACCTCTTCACGCCGCCCGACCAATTGCGTCAACTGACGACCGCCCAGTTGCAGGATGGCATCTTCGGCACCGACCTGAGTTACGAAGACATCGTCGACAACTTCTACGCCTGGAAAAACCAGCAGATCGTCGGTACCGAAACCGTCGATCGGGTCCCGTGCTACATCCTCGAATCCAAACCCGGATCCGGCCAGCGATCAGGGTACTCGCGCGTCCGCAGCTGGATCGATCCGAAGCGCCTCGTCCCGCTTCGGATCGAAAAATTTCTTCCCTCGGGCGCCCTGGCTCGACGGATCGAGACCACGCGCGTCGCCAAAGACGATCTGGACCGACCCGTTCCAGCGAGTTTCAGCGTGCGGCGCGGCGGCCAACCGTCGGTCACCGAGCTCGAAGGATCAAACAGCCGGCACGACATCCCGCTCTCGGACGCCGATTTCACCACGGAAGCACTGAAAGCAGGGGTTGGCTCGAAACCGTAATTGGTCGTGGGCTCATGAGCCCACGAGAGCTTTCGCACAGCGTATCAAGCGAAGCCATGCAGTTTGAAGTACCGGCCGCGCGGGCCGGAATCGACGGCCGAGCCACGAGTCCATGCGCGTAATGGTTTTCCGCTTCTCGCTTCGCCCAGGCCGACGATTCCGCCTTCTCGGACGGTACGCCAACTCAACGATCCTTGGATGGGGCTATCGTTGCTGCTCGTTTGTGGCTTGTGACGAATAAAACACAACGAATTTTATTGCGAATGTCGCGCCAGGAGGATATGCCTGAGGGGTCGCCGTCTCCCGCGCTCTCTCATGAATCTCCCTAAATTACTAACATCCAGGGGGGGGGGGGGAACTTTCTCCTCTTTTTCGCGCTCATCGCGCTGATTGGATGGTACGCGTACGACGGTTTCGGTAATGGCCATGTTCGGAGGTCGGTCGCGTGGATTGAATCGACCAAGGGCAATTCCGACGCGGCGACCGACCGTTTCGCGATTGCGGGCGAGCCGCGTTGCTTGGGGATGGTGGCGTTGGCTCGGCGGCGATCAGGCGATGGGGAGCGGGCGTTCTCGACGGTGAGCGGCCACTGCGGCCTGTGGTTGGGCGCGCTGGAGTCGGATGATTTCGCCACGGCCGAGGCGGCGTTCCCCCAAGCGGACACAAGCCCACTGTAGACCGCTGCCACCGGTCGCTTTTCACCCACATCCCAACTCCCGCCACCCGATGAAATCCCTCTCGTCCTTGCCTCTTAGTAGGCGTTTCTCCCTTTTCCTCGGAGCCATCAGGATAATCGGCGTGGCCGCGCTGGTTGTTTCATCCGTGTCCCTCGCGCAGGATGACGAAGCGAAATTGAAGCTTGATCGGTGGGATTTGCCGAATTCGCCAGAGGTCGATGGGGCACGGAAGCGAACAACCCTCGATGAACTCGTCCGAGAGTCGTTTTGGGCCACCGCGCCCGTCGAATCACAGCCTCTCGATTTTCTCGCAATATCAGCCGGGGACACGGAATTCGTCGCCGGGCGCGTCCGTGCTTGGCTGACGGTTCCGGAGTCGGGTCAGTATTCTTTCCACGTCAGTGGCGACGACCAGGTGGAATTCTGGCTGAGCGACAGCGACCGCCTCGACGGTCGGCGCCTCATCGCCAAGACCTATCAGTGGACCGCCCCGAACGATTGGGAACAAGGATCCACCCAAAGATCGAGGCCACACACTCTGGAATCCGGTCGGCGATATTATGTGGAGGTTCGATGGGTCCAATGGGACGGCCCCGGCTGGTTCGCCTGCGGCTGGAGTCGCGGTGCGGAAGGTCTGGTCACTCCGATTCCCGGGTCGTGGCTGAGCCGATGGCTCCCAGGTGCCGAGGATGCCGATTCCGATGGCCTCCCAGATTCCTGGGAGGCGGCCCACGGTCTCGATCCCGCCAAAGCCACGGCAGGTGATCGCGCGGAAGGAGACCGAGACAACGACGGACTGGACAATAATCAGGAACGACGGCTGGGGACCAATCCCAACGTGGCGGATGCGATCGGCCGCGCGGGCTTGGCGCGGCTCGATCGGTGGAACGCAATACCGGGTGCGTACATTTTCGATCTCCACCGACATCTCAACAGCCGAGGTCCCCTTTCCAACCCCGACTCGACGAATTTCATCGAGTCGCTCGCCGTCGACTGCGCCCCGGGAGAAAGGAGTGGCCAGAGAGCACGGGGCGTCCTCCGAGCCCCGAAGACTGGAGAGTACACCTTTTACGTGTCGGGTGACGAGCAATCCGATTTCTGGCTCAGCGACGGGCCATCGCCCTCTCGAAAACGTCGACTGGCGTATACGACGGTGGGTACGGGTCTCCGGTCGTGGAATGACCATCCTTCGCAGCGCTCAAGCGTCGTCCAACTCGAAGCAGGGCGCGACTATTACTTCGAACTGTGGCACAAGGAAGACACTCTGGGCGGACACTTCGCCGCCGCGTGGGTCTTGCCGGGAAGCGACCGTCCGACGGTTATCGATGCCGCTCACCTGGGCGGCTGGCTGCCGGACTCGCAGGATGGGGATGACGACGGCCTGCCCGACGTTTGGCAGGAGAATCACAAACTCAATGCTCAGGATAGTCGCGCCGAAGATCGAGGTCCGTTTGGAGATCCTGACGGTGACGGTGTCGCCAACCTCCAGGAGCATGCCGCCGGCACCAACCCCCGTCTCTTCGACAAGGCCGATGCTGGTCGCCACACATGGGAAATTTGGCATGGCCTGGAGGGCAATGACATCGCATCCCTAACGTCTTCACCACGATTCCCAGCCGAGCCAGACCGTCAGGCCTACGCCGCGGAGGTGGATTACTCCGAGTTGGGCGAAAGATACGGGAGCCGGCTGCGCGGGTGGCTCGTGCCGCCCGTCGATGGCGCCTATATCTTTGAAGCCGCCGGTGACAATGCCGTGGAAGTCTGGATCAGTCCATCGGAGAGCCCATACGAAAAACGGCCCGTGGCCGAAGTTGCTTTCTGGACTCAGTGGCGCACTTCGAGGGTGAGCACTCCTCAGACTTCCGAACCGATTCCCCTTCAAGCCGGAAGTCGCTATTATTTCGAAGTTCTGCACAAGCAGGGTATCCGAGAGGACAGTCTTTCGGTTTACTGGACGATTCCCGGAATCGGAAGGACCATCATCACGAGTGAGTATCTCCTTCCCCACCAACCGAGTCAGGACGACGGGGATGACGACGACCTGCCCGATTCGTGGGAACGCGACCGGGGGCTTGATCCAACGGTCGCGTCGGGATTGCACGGCTCCTGGGGTGATCCGGATGGGGACGGATTGGCCAATCTCGATGAATACCAGCGTGGGCTCGATCCGCTCAAAGCCGATGCGGACGGACAGCCCGGTTTGGTTTCTTGGGAGATTTGGCGGGATATCCCCGGTGACATCCTCTCCAATCTCGTGCAGGACGCCCGGTTTCCCTTGCAGCCCACGGCTCGTCAATGGCGCCCCCGCCTGGAAAGTCCCTATGACGTCGGTGAGCAATTCGGCGCCCGACTCAGAGCGCTGCTCGTGCCATCCCGAACCGGCCTGCACACGTTCTGGCTGACCGGCGACAACCACAGCCAGCTCTGGCTTGGAACGACGGAGCGAAAGTTCTCCAAACGGCTGGTGGGAGAGGTGACGGCCTGGGTGGACCCGGGCCAGTTGGACGAGCAAGGCTCTCAGCGATCCCGCGCCATCCATCTGGAGGAAGGGCAGCGCTACTTTATCGAGGTCATCTACAAGGAAAAAACCGGGCAGGACCACGGGGCGGTTTACTGGCAGCCACCCGGCTCGGACGAACGCCGCGTGATCGAAGGCGCGAACCTTGCCGCTTTCACCGCGGATCCCGAGGACCTTGACGATGACGACCTGCCGGATGACTGGGAGAAGCGCCATGGCATTGACACCGCTTCGTTTGGATTGTCTGGGGGCGGTGGCGATGCCGATGGCGATGGATTGACCAACGCCGATGAGTATTCGCTCGGCACCGATCCCACCAATGCGGACACCGATGGCGATGGGTTCACCGACGGCGAGGAGTTTTTCGGCCTGAAGACCGATCCGCTGGTCGCGGACGCTGGACTGCTCGATCCGGAGGTCAAAGTCGGCGGTGGGTCCTTCGCCCGGGCGTCCAGCGAGTGGATGGCTTTGGGGACTGAAGCCGCCGTCCTTTTCCACCGCACGGGCACCTTGGAGTACGCCTTCGATCTTCCAACGCCAGGAGTAAAACTCCTTCGGCTGGATGCGCGACTGACCGGCGGCCTGCTTGCCGGTGCCCACGCGACCGTGAGCCTGGCCCTCAACGGCAAAAGCCTCGGGGAATTTCAGATCAGCTCCTATGGTGGGCATGCGAGCTCACTGGCGGTCCTCACCCCTTACTTGCCTGCCGGTCCCCACCGGCTGCACGCCGCCATTCTCACGGCCCACACCAGCATCACCAGCCAGGTTGACGCGTTGCGAGTTTTCCATCCGCAGGGAACGGACAGCGATGCCGACGGCATTCCCGACTGGGCGGAAGCCCATCTCTTGCGGTTCAACACACCGAGCGATCAGCCGCGGACATCCCTTGTCTCTCCCTATTGCCTTGAGGGAATCGGGCGGCTGCCGCATTGGGTCGAGGTCACCAGCTCCGCCGCGTCGGCGGAGGGAAATCCGCTCGCCGCCACACCCGGCCTTCTCCAACATTGGTTTGCCAACGTGCCGTTGGATGAGAAGGGCGCGCCAACCGAATTGACGATCGCCGCCGAAGGAGGAGCCCTTGGGCGGAAACACACGATCCAGTGGGCCGCTTTAAACCTTTTCGATGTCGAAAACTTCACCCTCCGCGCGGGCGACAGCCTCCGTCTCGTCGCTTCACCGCGGCAGGCCGAGAACCCCGAAGGACTGGAGATCGAGATTCAAGGACCGGCGAGCCCGATCGTCACCGCCAGCGCCACAGAAATTCCTTTGGTTCACCGATTCGAGGCGCCCGGCGCTCACACGGTCAGGGTGCTCAATGCCGACGGCGAGGAAATGCATCGATCCACGATCCTGGCCGTCCAGGCGGATTTTGGACCGGATTTTCTCCTCTACAGCGCCAAAGGCGCCTTGTGGGTGTGCCCTGATGTCCCGAGCGATCTTCATGTCGAGGTGGATTCGCGGATCGACGCCATCGAGGGACCACCCTGGCCCCCGCGAGGACGCCAAATCACGCTCTACGACTCTGGGTTCGGCACGCGTCATGCGCTGGCGCGTTTGGGAGAGGACGGCCCCATCGTGGCGCGGGGCACGATCTATGTAGCGCGATTCCAGAATGCGGCGCATGGCGGGCACCACCTTCTCAACACTCTGGCTGACGGTACGCAGATCGTTCGGTCAACGCTTTTTGCCGAGCGCCTGCCGGCTGGCGGTTGGATCGAAGTACGGATCATCGTCGGTGGGGTGACCTTCTTGGACGGCACCACGCTGGCGCGGCTGACGGCGGAGGATTTCAACGCTTTAGGTCAAGCCTACCTGGACTTCGTCAAACCCGCCGAACTGGCCACGGCCACCTGCCACACCATCACGATTTTCGATGCCCAGGGGCGAGTGGTGGCCCGCTGGTGATGGAGAACGCCTGCCCGTTTTCGAAAATCTTCCGTCCCTCATTTCTCCTGTCCCTGCCTTGGCCCATCCTATGCACCGCCGCACTGGCAGCATCTTCCTCGTTTTCCTGGTCGCGGCTCTCGCGGGCATGTACTTCGTTTTGCGCCGCCCGGCCAGCTCCCCGATGACGCTACCCGAGCCCCAGCCGGCGCCGGTGGTGGCCACCCCCGATCCCCTCTTCGCGGTGGATCCACCGGCCCATTCCCCGGTACAGGCCATCATGCCCTCCTCCCTCGCGGGCCAGGATCTTTTTGCCCTCGCGCAAGCCGCCGACCGATTGCCGGAAAACCTCAATCATGGGGAACAGGCGGCCCTCATCCGCTTTCTTCATCAGGGGGCTGCCATGAAGGCCGAGGGGGCTGATCCCCAAACCATTCTTCCGGCCGTTCGGCACGATGCCTACGTCTTTCTGGCCAATCAGGTTATGGACGCGCTGCTGCGGCAGCGCCACCCGCACCCCATGATGGTCAAAGGGTTCATCTCAATCTGGCAAAATGCGTCCCTGGATACCATCGTCCGGGACTACGCCCTCCAGCATCTCGGTGCCTGGCTGCATAGCCACCTCAGCGAGACTTCGGGTCCCGAGACGCCCGGGGCTCCTACTCCACAGGTCGGCCGAGTGATCGAAACGCTTTTTGCCGCCACGCAACCCGGTTATGGCCATTCCTCCGGCACGGCTTTGCTCGCCCTCCACCACGCCTTGCCGGCTCGCGACACCCCCGTGTCCCGAGGGCCGTCAAGCGCTGCCGGTCCTACGGGGGGCCACCTGTTCGACCCGAAAAGACTTAGCGAAACCGTGGAGAGCGTCGCTCTAAATTCGGAGCATCCCGTGACCGCCCGATGCACGGCATTCCAGATCGCCGCGCAAC
>JBJXFS010000264.1:0-14199 GCA_046155625.1 Verrucomicrobiales bacterium
CGGGAAGCGCTGCAGCCAGTGAAGCACAGCATCAAGGTCAGCCCGCTCTGATGGGACGAGGATTTTCGATGCACAGATGTGATTCCGCTCACGGACGCTTTTCACTTCTCGGTTCACCACTCAATTGTTCTTCACTCTCTCGTTGGTTGCGCAAACTGGAGGGGTCTGGAACTGTCTGGAATACTTGAGTGAAGAATACTGGAGTAGCGAGGGATTCTGAACCACGAGACCTAGAGCCACTCGCTTCGGGCGCAGCCTCGCACCACCTCCCTTGCCTTCCTTGCCCCTGAACACGGGCGTGCGTCGGCAGGATCGAATGTTTAAGCTCTCAGGCGTGCGGTTCTCCCTCCATTCGGTGAGGGTCTCGATCTCAATCGAGACGTCCAGCCGATCCTGGCAGGGTATTATGATTAGGTTCTTACTTCTTACGTCTCACTTTCCCCATGCCGCCCGCGAATAGCCAATTCCTTTCACGCATGGCCGCCTGTTTGCTGGGTGTTTCCGTCAGTGTGGAGGGCGCTCCGTTTGACTACCATAGTGTGCGCGGGCGCGAGGAAAAGGGGACGCCCTTCGGCATTCTGGAGGGCGAGCATCTCGCCATGCGGGGCAAGTCGCGGGTGCAGGAAATGGAACACTACGGGGCTCGATGGAGCGGCAACGCGCACCTGCTCTGGGACGGGAAGATCGGCCAGAAGATGGAAAGCGAGTTTCGGGTCGTGCGGCCGGGCCGCTACCGCGTCGCCCTGCAACTCACCATCGCCCCGGACTATGGAATCTTCAGCTTCAGCCTTGATGGGCAGGATTTGCGGAAGGAGATCGACCTCTATGGCCCTGCGGTGGCGCTGGCACCCGTGGTTGACCTGGGTGAACTCACTCTCGAGAAGGGCTCGCACCAGATCGAGTTCACGCTGAACAGGGCCAACGAGAAGGCCGTCGAATTCCATGGGGGCCACCTCTTGGGCCTGGACTTCATCAAGCTGGTGGAACTCGATCCGCCCAAGGTCGCTGAAGCACCGCCCGCCGCAATCGCTACGGCAGTCCCCGCGCCGGCGGATTCCGCGAAGCTTGCCGTCACCCTGGAGGAAATGCGTCCCGTGCTGGCTACCTATTGTTTCCAGTGCCACGGCGACAAGGAAAAGGTGAAAGGCAAGGTGAACCTGAAGGAGATCACAACCAAAGAGGCCTTCCTGGCCAATATCGGGCTAACCCGCAAGATCGCCGAAGCGCTCGCCTACCAGGAGATGCCGCCCGAGGACGAGAAGCAATTGCCACCGGAGGATCACCGCAAGCTGAGTGCGCTCATTAACGGCTACCTCGAAGAATACCTGCAAGCCTCGGGCCGCCTGAAACCAGTCGTGATGCGCCGCCTCAACCGCTACGAGTATAACAACGCGGTGCGCGATCTGCTCGATTTAGAGGGCGACGTTTATCCGCTCCCCGAAAAAGTCATCCGCAGCCGCAACTACTTCGATCCCGCTTCTGGTCACTTTCCGGAAAGCGTGACGCTCTCCAACCGTGCTCTCGGCAAGGAACAGATCGAGGAACACATCCTCACCGGAGTGAGCCCCTTCGCCATCGACCTCCAGGCCGAACACGGGTTCAACAACCAGGGCCAGCAACTCAGCGTTTCGCCCATCCTGCTGGAGAGTTTCCTCAAACTGGGACGCTCGATCGTGAATGCCCCGGAATTCGACAAGTACTCGCGACTCACCACCACCTTTTTCGCGGAACCACCCCATGCCGAGCGCAACCTCTGGCCCACGACCTTCGAGGAGCGCTTGCGGCCCTTCCTGGAACGCGCCTTCCGCACGGCGGTCACCGACGAGGTGGTGGGGCGTTACCTGGCATTCTTCAAGCGCGAAATCGACCGGGGCGAAACTTTCCCGCAGGGCGTGAAGAGCGTGACCGCTGCGGTTCTCTCCTCCCCCAACTTTCTTTATCTCACCGAGCGCAAGCGCGATGCGAACCAGCAGGAACCGCTCACTGCCTACGAACTGGCGACCCGCCTTTCCTTCTTCCTCTGGAGCAGCCTGCCCGACGAGGAACTCCTGGCCGCCGCCCGCAGCGGAGATCTGCTCAAGCCGGACGCCCGCGCCGCCCAGGTGAAACGCATGCTGGAGAGCCCCAAAAGCAAAGCGCTCGCCGAAAATTTCGCTCGCCAGTGGCTGCGGCTTGACAGCCTCATCACGGCAGTGCCCGACTTCGACCGCTTCCAGATTTACTACTCCCGCATCGGCTGCGAGCAGTGGAAATTCGGGCTCCAGACCATGATCGAACCCCTCCTCCTCTTCGAAAGCATCATGGTGGAAGACCGCTCGATCATGTTGCTGGTGGATTCCAACTACTCCTACCGTTCTGACGACATGCAGTCGTGGTACAAGGACGCGGTCCCCTTCCGCAACAAGCAGAACCGCGAACGCTTCAACACTAACATCCAAAGATTCACCCGCCGGAACCTCGACACGCGACGCGAAGGAGGCGTGATCACCTCCGCCGCCACCCTCACCATGACTTCCGAACCCCTGCGCACCAGCCCGATCCGCCGCGGTGCCTGGGTCGCCACCGTCATTTTCAACAAGCCGCCTCCGCCTCCCCCCGATGACATTCCCGAGATCGAGCAGGACGATGTCGCCATCGAAGCCCTGGGCCTCACCCTGCGCCAGCGCCTCGTCACCCACCAGAAGAACGAAGGCTGCGTCTCCTGCCACCAAAAAATTGACCCGCTCGGCTTCGCCCTGGAGAACTACGATGCCATCGGGCGTTGGCGCGACACCTACCAGTCTGGACTCCCGATTGATGCCACCGGTGAGTTGTTCGGGAAGGCGAAATTCAATGATGTCATCGGTCTGAAGGACGCCCTCGTCGAACGGCCGGAATGGTTCATGCGCGCCTTCAGCCAGCACCTGCTCTCCTACGCCCTGGGCCGGGAACTGGACCTCTCCGACAAGCCCGCCGTGGACAAAATCGTGGCCCGCGTCCTCGCCGAGCACGGGAAATTCTCCACGGTTGTATCCGAGATCGTCACGAGCTATCCCTTTCTCAACAAATCGAACCATTGAGCCCAGCCATGATCCTGAAGCGATCCACACTTTCCCGTCGCACCGTCCTGCGTGGAGTGGGTGCCACGCTCGCCCTGCCTCTGCTCGAGATCATGCAGAAACGCAGTTTCGCCTCCACTCCCGCAGCGACCAAACCGCCCGTGCGGGCCGCTTTCTTCTACATCCCTAACGGAGTGGTGCAGCGCTCCTGGCATCCGGTGGACGAGGGCCACAACTTCACCCTCAGTCCGACGCTCCAGCCGCTCGCTCCCGTCCGCCAGCACATTTCACTCTTCACCAAACTCGACCGCATCAAGGTGGCGGGCACCGACGGCCACGCCCAAGCCGGCACCTGCTGGCTCAGCAGCGCCGCCCCCGATGAACTCTGCCCCGCCGGCTATCCGCTCAAGACGACCATCGACCAGATCATGGCCGCCGAGGCCGGCAAACACACCGCCTTCCGCTCGCTCGAACTCAGTTGCAACCCTTACGAGGACAACCGCGAATCGGTCTATTTCGATAACATATCCTGGTACGGTCACAGCCACGTGGCCCGCTCCCTGCGCGATCCCCAGGCTGTCTTCAATCGCCTCTTCGCCGTCAAAGAGCACCAGGAGAATGGCAGCGTGCTCGACCTCGTGATGGACGAAGCCAAGTCACTCAATCGTGACCTCGGAAAGACCGACCGCGAGAAACTCGACGAATACATGCAATCCGTGCGCACCGTCGAGAAGCAAATCGAGCGCGTGACCAAACGCCAGGCTGAGATCGACAAACTCAAGCTGGCCCCACCCACCAAGCCGTGGCAGGCCATGACACGCGACGAGTTCATCCAGGTCATGGGCGATCTGATGATCCTGGCCTTCCGCACCGATCTCACCCGCGTGAGCACCATCATGAGCAGCCCGGAGCGCTGGGGATCGCCGCTCAAAGTGCACGGCCTCTTCGACAAACCCGTCGATCACCACAGCATGACACACGGCCAGGGGAACGAGGACGTGCGCACCAGACTGGAAGCCCTCGATCATTTCCACATCCAGCAGTTCGCCACCCTCGTGGCCAAAATGGCAGAGGTCAAAGAGGGCGAGGGAACCTTGTTAGACAACATGGTCTTCACCCTCGGTTCCGGCATCAGCGACGGCTCGCTCCACATCTGCACGGACCTGCCCACCATCGTGGCCGGCCACGGAGGCGGCGCCATCACCCCCAACCGCCACCTCAAGTGCCAGCCCGGAACCCCCATCGCCAACCTATGGCTTTCGATGGTTCAGCTCATGGGCGTGAAGTGCGACCGCATCGGTGACAGCACTGGGGCGCTGAAGCTGGGGTAGCAAGTGAGCTAAGCTTCCGGAAAGGGATGCTCAGCGTCGTTGGGATTTCGCCATGAATCGGCTTGCCCTGTTCCGGAGTCCCGTAATGACGCCACCCGCAAAAAGCATATTCCATTCAGCAAGAATCTCTCACGTACGGGAACTCCCCACGCAATTCGGCAACCCGAAGCTGCTTGAGGACAGACGCATTTACAGCCAAAATCAGCGGACATGAAGGCCTTTTCCCGTTCCGCTCTCTTAGCCCCCTCCAACCCCGGCCCGTCGGCGGCAGGAAAGGGGACGGGGCGTGAAGGCAATTTCCCGGCAATTTTTGGGCTTCGTGCCATGAAAAGGCGGCAAATGCTTCTTCGCCTAGTGGTGGTGAACCTGGTGGCATGGGGATGGGGATGGAACGCGGATCTCTGTTTTGCGGCTGACCTGCCGACCAATGACGAGCCCGCGCGGCAGATTCGATTTGCCAACCTGGAGCAGGCGGAACAACGCAGGCAGCAATTGGCGAGGGCCATCTGGCCGGATGGTCTCCCGCTCGGCAAGCAGCCTGCCGTGCGAGCCGGGGTGGGCCGGGAGGTTTACGGCGGCCATCTCGCCCGGCTCGACCCGGAGTCTTTGGGGGAAATCAGTGAATTGAGGGTCGAGTCGCTGGGAATGGAGTCGTTGATCTATCTGATTCATCCGCCCGGCGCGGTCAAGCAGCGACTGGCCATCGTGCACGAGGGGCATGCCCCGCGCGGACGGCCGCTTCATGATGGGATCGACTCCACGGCGCAATATTTTCTCAGTAAGGGCTATAGCGTCTGCATCGTCCAGATGCCTCTCCAAGGCTGGAACTCGGATGAAACGCTCCTGTTGCCCGAGACTTCGGCAGCAGGTGCTGTCGAGGTGACGGTGCGAGATCACAACGCCATGTTTGAGGTCATCGGGCGACAAGGACTTCCCGGTATCATGGCCTTTCGTCCGTTTCTTGAGCCCGCGGTCGCTGCCATCAACCATTGGGTTGAAGTGACCGGCTCACGTGATATCACCTTGGTCGGCCTGTCCGGAGGTGGCTGGGCGACCCACATGCTGGCGGCGCTGGATACCAGGATCGGGCTGAGCATTCCGGTGGCGGGATCCTATCCGCTCTACCTTCGCAACCAGGACGCCCGTTCCCGGGGCGACATGGAGCAGATCTATGAGCCGGTCTTTGCGGAAAACATCGCGGAAGACGGAAGTGGCGGGGGAGTGTGCACCTGGCTTGAGGTCTATGCCCTGGGAGGGATCGGAGCCGGGCGGAAACAAATCATGGTGACGGCGGAGTTCGATAGCTGTTGTTTCAGTGGCAGGCATGCGGAGAGCTTCAAGGGCGTCGTGCAGGATGCCGTTAGAAAGGCGGGGCAGGGAAGTTGGGACCACGCCTTGGATTCCAGCCATCGCAGCCACCAGATCTCGGAGTGGGTGATCCAGAATGTCATTTCGCCAGCTACGGCCCAGGGTGGCGGGAAGCTCGAAGAGTGCCGGGAAATCGAGTATCTCAGCGCGGCGGACAACACCATGCAGCCAGCCATGTGGTTCGATCCCAGGCCGGGCATTCCGGTTCCGTTGGTGGTAGCCCTGCACACCTGGTCGGGCGACTACAAGCAGACGCACCACAAGGTAGCATCTACATTGTCTGTCACCCTGTTTTCTCAGTCCGTCCCTGGGTCTCCAAACAAAGCGCGCCCAGCGGCCGGAGCCACTGGGCGCGCGAGGCAAGCGACCGGATGTCTACGGATTCGGACCCTTCGGGTGGGTGGCGGGAAGCGCCAGCGCAATCCCCTGCTGGAGGGCGTCGATCACCGGATGGCCCCAGCCACTCGCGCTCACCAGATGGCCGTTCGCGTCGGGCGCGATGTCGTGGACGATGTTGTCGTCGCCGGTCGCGCTCACTCCGCCAGGCACGTTGTCCAGGTTCAGGGCAAACCGGACTTTCCAGGCAATGATGTGGTCGGTGCAGGAAGTGTCACCGCTGACACCGATCGCCCCGAGCAGCGTGCCGTCGGCATTGTAGAGGGGGAGACCGCCGCCGAAGACATTCACGCCGCCGATTTTCTTGCCCACCAGCGGGTCGTTCGGTTTGCCGAAATTTGCCGACGGACCTTTGTAGGCCGCGGTGGTATCCACCGGGTTGCTGTGCTGCAGCCCGAAGAGCGAGCCGCCCGGCTGGGTGGCACTGTAGAGGTTGGCCGTGGAGAGGGCCAGCCCCGGCAGGCTGAAAGCGTTCGCGGTGTTCGCCTTTTGGGCGGAAATCACCCGGCTGCCCGGCCATTGGTCGCCACGATCCGTGCCGGAGAAGGCCACGGCCACCACTTCGCCATCGCGGTTGACGACGGTCGCCCACATGTTCAGGCCGAAACCGGCGTTGCCGCCGCCTGTCACCACCGCTTTCAGGGCGGCGGCCACGTCGGCGTGCGTGGGCAAGCCCTTTGCCGGGGGTTTCGCGCCGGCCACCGCAGCACTGGCGACGAGCGCCGCCGCGGCCAGGGATGCTATTGAGTTGAAGCTGCTCAGTCTGCTTTTCATTGGGTTCTCCTTATTTGTTTCTGTGCGGGTTTAGTTTCGTGCGAAGTGCCCAAAACTCATTCCGGGTCGCTTCAGAGACGAATCCTTCCTGCCCGCTGAATGCTGGGCAAGCCTAAAATGCGGATTCCTTCCAACGGCTATGTGTCGAGTGGTCGGCCATCGGTTCTTGACACGTTGGAGGGATTCTCGGGGCGCCCCGGAAAGATTTCGGGAACGAGAGAACGAGAGAGAGCCGCGATTTCGTGGTTGTTCGCGTGATTGGCGGTGCCCGTATTCCTGCATCGGCGAGGCTTAGTTCGCCTCGGCATCGGCGATGTCTTCCATCTTGAGCGGCGCCATGCGGGGGACCAGGAGATGGAAAAGGAGCAGGGCGAGGAGGTAGGCCGAGCCGGCGATGAACCAGAGGATCGCATAGGAACCCGTCTGCTGCAGGACTTCGCCCACGACGAGGGCGAGGACCATGCCGCCGACCGCGCCGGCCATGCCGCCGATCCCGACCACGGAGCCCACAGCCTTGCGCGGGAACATGTCTGAGGCGGTCGTGAAGAGATTGGCCGACCAGCCCTGGTGGGCGGCTGCCGCAAGCGATACGAGGAGGACCGATGGCCACATGCCCACGTCCTTGACGAAGACGATCGGGATGACGCAGACGGCGCTGATGACCATCGCCGTCTTGCGCGCGGCGTTGACCGTCCATCCCGCCCGGATCAGACGCGAGGAGATCCAGCCGCCGCCGATGCTGCCGACGTCGGCGATGAGGTAGATGGTGACGAGCGGCAGGCCGATGTTCTTCAGGTCGACCCCGTACTGCTTGTTGAGGAAGCCCGGGATCCAGAACAGGTAGAGCCACCAGACCGGGTCGGTCATGAACTTGCCGAACGCGAAGGCCCAGGTCTGCCGGAATTTGAGCAGGCTGAGCCAGCTGACCCTGCCCTTCTCGTCCGGCGGGTCGGACTCGATGTGGGCACGTTCGGCCTGCGTGAGAGTCGGATGCTCGCGCGGCGCGTGGTAGCAAAGCGCCCACCAGACGATCCAGACGAAGCCGATGGCGCCGGTGATGATGAACGCCCACTGCCAGCCCCAGGTCACGGCGATCCACGGCACGAGGAGAGGGGCACCCAGCGCTCCGACGTTGGTGCCGGAATTGAAGATGCCGGTCGCGAAGGCGCGCTCCTTCTTGGGGAACCACTCGGCCGTGGCCTTGATCGAGGCCGGGAAGTTGCCCGCTTCGCCGAGACCGAGCAGGAAACGCATCAGGGCGAAGCCGGCGGCGACGCCGCTCAGCGTCACGAAAGCGAAGCCCGTCTTGGCGTCGATCTGCATCCAGGGGAGACTGAACGACGGCAGCAGGTGGGCGAACCCGTGACCCATGGCCGCCAGGCTCCAGAGCCCGACGAAGATGATGAAGCCCATCTTGATGCCGAT
This sequence comes from Verrucomicrobiales bacterium, assembly GCA_046155625.1. Lineage (GTDB taxonomy): Bacteria > Verrucomicrobiota > Verrucomicrobiia > Verrucomicrobiales > V1-33 > CAJBME01. Next base: position 8,333 of record JBJXFS010000264.1, read on the forward strand.
GCGGTCGATGATGCGGCCCGAAAGCAACATGCCGATGGCGTAGGCGAACTGGAAGCTGAAGACGATGGCCGCATAGGTGCGCTCATCCCAGCCGAATTCCTTCTCCAAGGCCGGCTTCAGGAGGCCGATGACCTGGCGGTCGATATAATTGATGGTGGCGGCGAAGAACAACAGCGCGCACACGATCCACCGCTTGTTTCCGATTGTTCCGAGGGCTTCGGTCATAAGTCCCCTCCAGATGTCCCTTCCATCAAGGCGTTCGGTGTGTTCGGCGGGCGGATCAGTTTCCGGCCACCGACGTGCCGTCGTTCATCAACATCGTGAGTGCTTTGGGCGTGGCGTCGGCGGGAAGTTCACCCAGGGCGTACTGGATGCCGGCGAGGTAGTGCTGCACGACCACTGGATTGCGGAAGATCTCACCATTGTGGCCGAGCGAGCAATAGAACGTCTTGCCTTTTCCGTAAGTGGACAGCCATGAGACGGGATACAAGTCGCGGTCCGGCTTGCCGTCATTATTGCCATCGTCCTTGTTCATATTGGGGCCATTCGGGTCGATAGCCAGGAGCATGCGGCGGGCATCGGGTTTCGCCGTATCCGGACGGAAAATGTACATTTCCTCCTGCAGGGTCAGTCCGTCACCCTTGAAGGCAGCCGTCAGCGGATGATCCGGGTCGAGGTTTTTCAACCGCACTGTATCTTTCGAATTCCACGGGTGGCCGGCAAAGGCACCGCCCATCATGTCGGTGTATTCTTTCCAGTCCTTGTAGGTGTCGGTGGCGGAGTGCACCCCGACGAGGCCTTTGCCGGTTTGGACAAAATCGACGAGGCTTTTCTTGAGGACATCCTCCCCGGCGGGTGCGTCCTTGAAGAGTTCGCCGGTGGTATTGAGCATGATGACGGCATCAAATTTCTCAAGGCTCTCCGGCGCGAATACCGCCGCGTCTTCCGAATGCGTGACATTGAAAAGACCAGTCTTTGCCCCGAGTTGCATCATGCATTCCAGACCCTCCGGGATGGACCCATGGCGGAATCCGACCGTCTTCGTGAACACCAGCACTTCATGCTTCGATTTCACTGGCACCGGCGTGGCCTCCGGCAGCGCCGCCTTGATTTTCTCGAGCCTTTCGGGCGAAACCTGAAACGGATTGCCACCCTGCTGGCCCATACAGAGCGTGATGGCAGCGGCAAGACAAGTGACAGGAAGAGCCAAACGGAGTGATTGCATCGATAGCCTGATACGGCCGTAAAGACGGCCCTGCAACTCTTATGAAACTGCGGTTTTGGCTATTACTCTAACCCAGCGGAGCGGTAACAAGGGAGAGATTCAAGAGTGATGAACGGAACCCGGTAAGGCCCCTGATGAGAGCGGGGTAACCTTGATGCTGTGCTTCACCGACTGCAGGGCTTCGCGGGCTTTTTCATCCAGCAGAATTTGGCGAGCGGCTCTTTGGTGCCAGGTGGTGAGCAGGTGCTCCGGGGTGTTGCCGGGGGAGGTTGCGCCCGGAAACAATCAGGCAAGGATGTCCTTCACCACCTTGCAGGGCAGCACGCCGGTGAGCCAGCGTCCGGCCGCGGCGTGACCGACATTGGAAGACATGCGGGGATGGCAGAGTCCGGTGAGGATAGAGACTTCTTTGCGCACGGGTTCCAAGGACTGGAGGGTGGGGGAGAGTGTGTACTCGGCACCAGTTTCCTTCGGATACCACTGGCTGTTGCGCACGCCGTGCGGGGTGTAAATGCACACCAGCCTTGCCGGTAACTTTTTCGGCTTCTCGCCCGCAGCCAGGCGCGGCGCGAGGCTTTGGAGAGCAGGCAAGGCGATGGCGGCACCGGCTCCACGGAGGATGTTGCGGCGGGTGATGAGAGTCATGACTGGGGTGTCCTTTCCAGGAAACGATCACTGAAGACGATCTGTTCAATCAATGTGCGCAACGTGGGCGTCTGCTCCAGCTTTTTGACGATCGTGTTGACGGCCGTCCGGTCGCCAAAGGAAACGGTGTTCCCGGTGGCATAGACCAGCATCTTTTCGGTGAGGGATTTCAGGAGGGCTTCCTTGTTTTCCATCAGGAGTTTCTTGAACTCGCGGACATCCTTGAAGGCGCGTCCGTCGGGAAGAGTGCCGGTGGCATCAACGGGTGCCCATGCCAGAGCCCTGGACGGGTTCCCGGCATCGAGAAGAAGGGGAGCCTTGCGGGCGCCTTGGCCGTCGGCGGCGACCATGAGGCGCTGGCTGGCGACCGTCTCGTGACGGCCGGCCAGGAAGAAGCGCGCCTCGTAGTCACCGGGTTCTTGAGGAGCGGTTAGGGTAACGATGCCGTGGAAAAGCCCGTTGGGAAGCTGGTTCCGGGTGTCGGTGGTGAATTTCCAGATATCCAGCTTCTCGAACTGCTTGTTGTCGGTTTCCGCTGCGGGAAGGACGGCGATCCGGTCGTTGCCTTCACCGGATCCGTTGGCGAAGTGGATGGTGATGACCTCGCCGGGGGTGAACACCTGGTTTTCCTGCTTATCGCGGTCAACCTCGACCAGTTCCTGGCTGCGCCAGGTTCCGATGGCATCGAAACTCTCCAATGCGAAACCGGGCGGGTCGATCTTCTCGTGGCAGTTGATGCAGGAGGGGTCGTTGCGGTGTTGTTCCAGCCGCTCGCGCAAAGTGGCGACGGGCTTGGCAACGGCCACATTGTCGATGGCAGGAACATCGGGCGGCGGCGGCTTGGGAGGATCGGCGAGGATCTGTTCCAGCACGAAGGCGCCGCGGGTGATGGGCAGGGTGCGGAGACCATTGGCGGTGGCGGTCAAAACCCCCGCTTGCGTCATGACGCCGCCGCGCGGGTGGTCGGGGCCGATCGGTACCTTGCGGAAGGCGCTTCCCGAGACGCCGTCGATGCCGTAGTGTTTCGCGATGCGTTCATTGAGCATCAGGAAGTCGGAGTGGATGAACTGGTCGAGGCTGAGGTCGTTCTGAAGGATCTCGCGGAAGAAGGCGGTGGCCTCACCGACCATGGCTTCGCGAAGCGCGAGGTCGTAGGAAGGGTAGAGGGTATCATCGACCTTGAGTTTGGAGAGTTTATCGAGGCCCAGCCACTGGCTGGTGAAGTGCTCAATCAGCGTCTCAGCCTTCGGGTCCTTCAGCATGCGCTGGATTTCCGACGTGATCGTCTCCGGCTTCATCAGCTCTCCGCTCTGAGCCAGTTCGAAGAGGCGCTCATCGGGCATGCTGCGCCAGAGGAAGTAGGAAAGGCGGGAGGCCAATTCCCATGCTTCATGACCCGGTGCGGCTGAGTCGGGACGGGCACCGTGATAGAGAAACGAGGGTGAGGAGAGTATGGCTGCCAGCGGCATCCGCAGGGCTGGCTTCAGAGCGAGCCCAGTCGCGCGCTGCTTCTGATAGATTTCGAGCATGCGGCCGACTTCTTCCTCGCCGACCGGACGGCGAAATGCGCGTTTCATGAACGCCGCCAGGACGCGTTTAGCGTAGGCTTCCTCCTGCTCGTCGTTTGCCTGTTCGGGAAAGACTCGCCGGTGCCAGGCTGGCGGCCACTCCGGATTGTAGGGGCCCTCGATGTCGATGTGCGAAATATGCAGACCGAAGGGCACTGGATTTTCGTCGCCGCCCTTTTCCTGCGTGAGCTGATAATAGAGCTTCAGTCCCCAGTGCCGGTTGCCGTTAGTCTCGCGATACCAGGGGATGTTGTCTCGGTAGAGATCGATGGCGAGGGTGTGGGATTTGTTCAGATCCAGGAGATGCTCCTGCCACAGTGTTCCTTCCGGATCGCGGACGATGCCGAGTTTGGGAGGAAGTCCCTTCCAGTCGCCGGGGCCAAAGGTCGAGAGGTGGATGCGAATGCGATACGTTCCTTCCTCGTAGGCGAACCATTTAAAACCGAACGCATTGTCCCCTTCACGGATGAGGACTCCTTCGTCGATCTGACTGCCGCCGTAGGCGCGGATGTCCCAGGAGCCTTCGTATTCAACCGGCGAATCCTGCGCCAGGTCGACCATCTTGTAGGGCGTGACACCGCTGGGGATTTCCGCATTCGCCTGAGCGTTGCCCTGGAGAAAGCCTGGCTTGATCTTGTCCTTGTTCTTTCCGCGGTGACCGTCGTGCCAGGAACCGTCGTCCTTCAGCAGGGGTTTCTTTTCCCCGGTGGTATTGATAATGCGCCAGTGCTGACGAAGGGGAGGCTGATCCGGGATGTTGATGATCTTGTCGAGGAGGCGGTCGGTGGCCTTGACGAAGTTCTCGACGTGAAAGGGAGAAACCACCAGGGCCTCGCCGATGTTGTCGAATCCATGCGATACCGGATCAGGGGAAAGCAAGTCAGTGGGATCGTAGGGATGACCGATGAGGTCACGCATGGTGTTCCGATACTCCAGGCGCGTGAGCCGGCGCAGATCGGTGCGACTCTCTTTGGCACGGAAGGCAGTCTCCGCCTCATCAAGCCCGCTGGTCAGCCAGGCGACGGCTTTCCGAAGCTCTTCCTCTGAGGGACGTTTCTTCTTTTTGGGAGGCATCTCACCCGCCTCGATTCTCTTCAGGACGGTGGCCCATTGCGGGCCGTTTTTGAAGTCCACGTGACCCTCGCTCAGTTCCTCCAGATTCAGATCGCCGTCCTGCGTATCCGCGTCATGACAATCGAAACAGTGCGCCTTGAGAAAGGGATGGATTTCGCTAGTGGGAGCAGGATTGCCGGACGCAAGGGTGTCCTGCCCGCGACTCGTCCCGGGGAGGAAAAGGCAGGTCAGAATGAGAGCGGCGCCTGTCGAATAGTTTACCATGAAAAGGAGGCCGGAAAGTACGTGTCGGCGGAGGGCGAGGCAAACCGAAAGGTTTACATCTTCATGGGTGCCACGCGAAGGTAGGCTCATGGCGGAATCCGACCGTCTTCGTGAATACGTGCACTTCCTGCTTCGAGTTGAACGGCGCGGGCGTGGCTTCCGGCATCGCTGCCTTAATTTCCTCACACCTTTCGGGTGAAACTGCAAACGGATCGCGCACTTGCTGGCCCACACTCAAGGTGACGGCAGTAGCGAGACAGGCGACGGGAAGCGCAAGGCAGAGTGATTTCACGGATGGATGGGGACGGGTGGTAGTGAAGGCAGACCCGCCTGATGCGATCACCATGCCAAGCGCTCCAATCGATACAGAAGCGCGATAAAGTTTTGACTTGTCCAAGTTGCCTTCGGAAAGCACCGTTGCGGATGATTCGATGGATTCTGTTCACTCTGGGCTGTTCACAATTTGTGAGCGGTGCGGAGCTATTGTCTTTCAACCGCGACATTCGCCCGATTCTCTCGGAGAAATGTTTCGCCTGTCACGGGTTTGATGCCAAGACCCGTGAGGCGGAGTTGCGCATCGACACGCCGGAGGGTGGATTTGCGAAGAACGAGGAGGGCAATGCCGCCATCGTTCCGGGAAAGCCGGAAGAGAGCATGCTCTGGCAGCGTATCACGACGACGGACGAGGACGACGTCATGCCGCCGCCGAAGTCGCACAAGGTGTTGAGCGCTGTGGAAAAGGAGACGCTGAAAAAGTGGATCGAGCAGGGTGCGCCATACCAAAAACACTGGGCGTTCGAGGCCCCGGTGAAGCCGCCGGTCCCAGAGGGTGAGGGCAATGAGATCGACCGTTTCATCGCCGCACGGCTCAAGCAGGATGGCCGTGCGTTTTCCGCCGAGGCGCCGCGCGAAATTCTCATCCGCCGGGTGAGTTTCACGCTCACCGGACTGCCGCCGAAGGTGGAGGAAGTGGATGCCTTCCTGTCCGACGCCGCGCCGGATGCCTACGATCGCATGGTGGAACGCTACCTGGCCTCGCCGCACTACGGCGAGGAAATGGCGCGCCTCTGGCTGGATGTCGCGCGCTATGC
>JBJXFS010000270.1:0-31243 GCA_046155625.1 Verrucomicrobiales bacterium
GAGCCAATCGCCATCGGTTGCCGGATCGACCGGCGCATCGAGCCACGCCAGTTGTTCCGCTGGCCAGGTGGCCAGCACGGGAAATGGCAGGTTCCCGAGCCGATCCCAGGCGCCCGCCACATTGTGACTGCGTTCGACCACTTGTCGCAGCCGGTCGCGGAAGGCCTGGTCGACCACCGTCACCCAGCGGGTCAAGCCGTCCTGTTTTTCGACCGCCAGCGGATACGGCTCGGGCGAAACGTGTCGCAACTGCGGCCAGCCGCTTTCCGGTCCCAACCGAATCCAATGGAGGTGGCCATGGGCCAGTGAGTCATCGATTTCCTCCTCCGTAGCCGGCGGCCGCAATTTCCCCTCTCCGCCATCATAGACGCTTTCCGCGAGAACATGAAACACCTCCGCCGCGCCGAGGACGGCGGCCGCCTTCTGCATGGCGGCGCTCATCGTCTTGAATCCACCCGCCAAACACACCCAGGGCCGCTCCCCCACCGCCATCTCCAGCCACCATCGATACATCACCTCCTCGAATAAAAAATGGTCCGCCTCCGATCGGAAATCGGAGAAATCCGCCACCCGCGTGAATGACAACGCCACGCCCGGCACCCGACGCCGAAACCAGTCGGCAATCCAGTCGAGATCGCTCTGCTGCACCGACGCCGTGGTCAACACATGCACCGCCCGAAACTCCACGCCGTCCCAAAGCACCGCCTCAGGCACCACCGCGGGCGACGTGCCCAGCGACATCAAAAGCGTGGCCATGGATTAAGTGAAACTCGGCCGGATGGGAACCGGCGGTAGATCGAGTGGAGCCAATAAATTCTTCACCCGCTGCAAAGCGGCCTGGCTTTCCGCTTCGCTGACCGCTCGAATCTGATGCATCAAGTCATTGCGCACTCGGACCAGCCGCTGCAACTCACCGTCGACGAAAAAGGCGTCGCCCAAATGCTCTCCAAGTTCCTGAAGGATTTTGGCGACGGTATTCAAGTTGACAATCGTACGCTGGCCATCATGCGAGTTCTGCCGGCATCGCTCTTTAATGCCCTCGCTGATCGGCAGCGAGCATACCCGGCCCAGACTGTACGGATCGAACAACCCGGTGCGTCCAAACAAGGCGCAGCGCAGCCCCATCTCCAGCGCCCGGCAGCCCAGTACCAACGCCCCGTCAAATTCACCGCGTCGATGCAGCTGGTCGGCGGTCTGCAAGAGATCCGCGATGACCAGCGGGTTCGGCTCGGCTCCCAGCTTCGCCGCTTTTGCCAATTGCTCGAGCCCATGCCGCACCGCCACCAGTCCCGGCGCCCCGCTTCGCGCCGCAATCCGTCGCGCCTCGCCATAATTCTGCCGCTCCCACTCGTGCACGCACTGCGCCGTGTCCGCCAAGTCACTCAGACTGTCATGCCGCCGCGCCACCCGCGCCCCCGCCGCTTGCGCTCCCGCCTCAGCCAGACTCACCGCCAGCTCACGGTCCCGCTCGGCAAAGTAACCCGACGCATCGAATGTCTCGAGGACCTCCGTCCCCGTCTTCACCACCCCGTCCGCCCGCTCCCCCACCGTGAACACCAATTCCCCCACCCCCGCATCCAACGCCGCCAACGCCGCACCCACACTCATCTGCTTTGTCCCAGATGTCGGGTTCACCACCACTCTCCCATCGCGACCCATCCCCACCCGCGCCCGATCAATCACCTCGCGTACCGCCTTCCGGCAGTCCGCCAATGAGTCCGGCTCCGCCACACAGCGATACGGTAAACCACCATCCTCCCACCACTGAAACCCCACTATTCCCTCCCGCACCAAGTCCGCCGTCGCCACCGAGTCAGGCGACGCACTCGGCACCAGCCAATACCTCTCCGGCCCAATGAGCCTCAGCGTCCGCCGTAGCCCCATCACCAAATTCGAATGCTTTCCGGCCGTGCCAGTGCCTATTGTGAGGATAAGATGGGTGGTCATGAGCGGTGATATCGGCCGAGCGCCTCAGCCAACACGAACTGCCACACAGCAATCAGGACGTTGGATTCCGGCCATAAGACGGAGAGCGGGGAGTCAATCGCGGCGAGGGTGGGGGTGGCAAACCGGCAATCCGGTGAGATGAGCCGATTCATCGGCAGTTGGAAGGGCATTCTTCCTCACTGAGGGGTTCGGCCGCATCATAGCCAGGTGCCAGGATCGGCATGAGACGCGGATCGGGCGTGAGATCACGATCGAGGGATGCCGTCCGCTCGGCGTGGACAATGAGCGCGACGGGCTTGCGGTTGCGTTGAAGAATGACCGTTTCCCTCTGTTCCTCCACGGCTTTGACGAGCTGCGAGAGGCGGGTTTTGGCGTCATGCATGTCGACGGTGATCATGATTAGATAAGTTGGCTAGATCATTCCTCTCAATAATAAACCGATAGGCTTCCTTTTTGCGTGAAGCATCTCGACGAGTGCCGCCAAATCGGAGGCTCGATTGCCGGTAACAGCGGTCCGATCATCCCAGACGGCGGCGATGTGGAAGCGGTTGACGATGGGGATGATGCGGAAACGGAGGGGCGAGGTTTTTCTATCGCCAAAGACTCGGCCAAGCGGATGACTGATACGGGCGAGTGAATCAACGCCTTCGCGGTCATCGCGGCCGCCAATCGTGTTCGAGACCACGCGTCGCGCCTCTTCGGCGGCGGCAAAGGACTCGTTCGCAATGTGGAATTTGAGAGGGGCGGCCTTGAGGAGATCGTTGCAGCGTGCATGCCAGGCATCGAGGGATTCCGGCATCTGGGGGGCGCCGTCGGTGAGCGCGTTCCAGGAGAAGCTGCCACCGGCGCGGGTGGCGCGCAGGCCGAGGGTGCCGAGCAGGAGCCAGGTTTCGAGAGTGCGGTTGAAGGAGCTACCGAGGCGATCGTCCAGACCGCCGAGACGCTGACTGAAATGCAGATGGCAGGTTGCGCCTGGTTTGAAGGCGAATTTGGGACTGGCCTGACCGCCCTGTTTATGCGGGAGGGTGGCAACCTCGGCTGGATGGCCGGTGACGTTGTTCACTCGGAGGAGGGCGAAGTAAGGATGGGGATGTCCGGGGATGTCGGGTGGGTTACCAGGCGGTTTGCAAATCTGGGTAGGCGCGGATTTTTTCGTCGGGGGTGAGGAGGGTGAGACGGTGCTGTTGGGCGGTGGCGATGAGGAGACGGTCGAAGGGGTCGTTGTGGAGGGGAGGCAGGGTGGCGGCGCGGGCGGCCGAGCGGATGTCGAGGTCGAGGGGCTTGAGTTGATGGCTTTGGATGGCCCGAGCAATCCACTCTTCAGGCATAATACTGAGTTCGAGTTTGCCTTTGGCGTGCTTTTGGCCGACTTCGAAAGCGCTGATGGCCGAGAGCCAGACGAGTTGCGCGGGATCATCCAGTAAAGTGCGGGCCTGCGGCGAGAGCCTCTCGGGTTCGAGCGCCAGCCAAAGCAGAGTGCAGGTGTCGAGGAGGATCATCGGCACTCCTCTGGCCATTCGGCCTCGGTGGCTGCTTCCGTGGGGTCGTAGAGAATGCGTCCGGCCAGCGCGGGATCGCGGGTGAGTCGCGAGGGCTTTCCGGGCTGCAAGGCCGTGGGACGACGCAACTCGGCAATGGGTTTGCCATTACGACAGATCACCACGATCTCCCCCTCCTCCTGAACCGCAGCCAGCAGGGCGGAAAGTTGGGTTTTGGCTTGATGGGTATTAATTGTAATCATTGTAGACTAAGCTAAGCTAGACTATACTTGAATTAAGCCTCGATCAAATCGAGTTTTTGCCCTTGTGGAAGTCCCAGGTGCCGCAGACGCCTAGGCCAAATCCTTGTTCGCCGAGCAAGGTGCTGCGGCGATTTTGGATTTTTGAATTTGGATTTTCGATTCCATTGCCATGCCAGTTCAGGGCGGCGGCGAGCTTTTTCGCCGCGGGTTCGTCCGGACACTCAAAATAATAGACACTGCCGGCGGGAACGGCGAGGTGGGTTGGTTTGGCACCGCCGTTTTCGCGATCCGCCTCCTTGTGGGGCAAGGCGTATCCGGTGACGGGAATGCCTTTGCCGACGACGGCGGCGACGAGTTTGGCGGGGAGGTTTGGATTGGAATCATACCCTTTTCCTGCGGCGTTGAGCCCACGGCGGCGCATGCGTTCCTGCGCGTCGACGGTTTCGAGCAGGACATTGCCCGATTCCGGGCAGATCCAGGTGGGCAGCCACCCGCCTGGATGAGCCTGGCGTTCGGTGCCCCGTTTGGATATTCCGGGAGGTATTTCGGGGAAGACGGCGGGAGTGAGCAACACCCACTTCACGAGGGATTTGCCGTCGGCGCGGGTGAAGCCCTGACTTCTTCCGCGCGGCAGAGGCAGAGGAACTGCGCCGGAAACCTCGATGAGACGTGCCGTGCAGACGCGCTGTTGCCCACCGGCGATAATTTCGCAACCGCGGCCATTGAGCAAGACCTTCACCAAATCGTTACGGTCGCCGGAGGCGCCGGCCACCCCTTTGTCGAGAGCCGCGGCAAAACACCCAAGCCGCCAGGAAGGTCTGAGCCGCAAATAGTGGGCGGAATAAAATCGGCTCTCGACCACGCTGCCCGAATCGGGCGATATTTCGATACCATAGGCGTGCTCGGTATCGCCGAAGTCGCCGTCACTGGCGCAATCGTTCTCCGCGGGTTTCCATCCTTCTCTCTCATCGAGATAAGCCTCCCACTGCTCTCGGCTCCACCAGGGTTTGGGCGAGTCCTTGCTGGGCGGTTGGTTCGACACGACCGGGTAACAGCAGGGGGCAGGCAGGCTGGAGACACCAGCAGGCTGAGCCGGTGCGCGAAGAACGACCGCTGCCCGGTCTCCGGCATCGAACGGGCGGGGAAAATACCATCGGGGTTCGATCGCTTCGCCATGCGGATCTTGTGCCCGCACCGGGAAGGGCCCGGCGGTCACCAACGAACCAAACTTGCGATCGCGCTCCGAAGCGAAATGGCCATCGAGCATTCGGACATGGCGATGGGCGTGAACATCGCTGAACACGGCGCCAGCACGGTGCAGCGCGGCATGAAACACGTGGTTAATGACGCTGGGCAGCGGCCATGCCGCCCCGTGACCGCTGGAGGCGCCCCCCATGGGGCGGCCGTCGCGAAAAAACAGGACGTCGGTGGGCTCGAGTAGAATCGTGTTCATGGTTCAGTTGCCTTTCGACGGTTCGGATTCAGGGCGCGTGCGGTGCGCGAAGGCCACGGTGGTACAGAGGCCGATAACCGCGGCAATCAGATGCTGGGCCTCGCTTTGGGATGGCTTCTTTCCTTGCTTTTCCATTTCGCGCCGGCGGGCGCGGAGGCACTGCAGGTATTCCTGCAACAACGGGACAAGCTCCGCTTCATTCTCCCTCGCCGCCGCCGCCCCTGACTGACGACAAATCGCGAAGTCGAACTCCTTTTCGATGATCTCCGCGGCATTGAACTCCCTGGCATCGCCCATCGTGGCGTGGCGGCTCATGAATTCCGAAGAACCATTGCGGTACGGATCAAGAAGCGCACACACTCGGTGCGGAAACTTGCCAGTGAGCCGTCTGTCATCCAGCCGCCGAGCGATTTCCTCGTACAGCGCCAGGCCGCCCGATTCCCACTGGCACCCCCATTCGACTATTTCCCCGGAACGCTTGAACAAAGAAACCGCCACCGCCGACCGCCCCAACTCGCCCTTCGCCCGCTTCTCCGCCGCCTGAGCCGCCTTCACCACGTCCTGTAACGGCGATTTAAAATGCGCCATCGCGATCCCCACCGAACAATCAGCCGCCGGACCGGGGACGATGGCGGGGAAACCAACCGGGTCATCCAGGAGCGCGGCTCCAGTACCGTGACGTTTGGTAGCCCCCGGCGTCAGACGCAAAAAGCCGGGAGTCTCGACCTGAAAAAGCGGGGTAGTGCGGTCGGACTTTTTGTCCCTATCCCTTCCGATCAATACCCCTTTGGCCACCGTGTTCAGTTCTGGGCTACCCTGAAACGCCAGACGCAGTGCCCGAGCGCATTCCAGTGCCATATCGGCAGGCAGGAGTGCCAGGACGTCGTCACCACCCGCGTAGATCAAGCGCCCATCAAAAGCCTCTACGGTCCGCCGCGCCGCGTGCTGAGCGAAGTTTCCGAGGGCCTCGGCGAACTGAAGATGCCAAGCCGGAGATAGTGGACGGCGGTTCCCTAGATCGGCGCCGTGATCCCGATAAACCTTGGCTGCTTCATCTGAAAGCACGGCACGCAGCGCCGGCGTTTTCGATCCGCTGATCCACTGACCCATGCTGTCGCCATCAAGAGCGAGAACCGCGAAATATTTCTCCCCGGCGGAGTCCGGCACCTCGTCATCGGCATCATGCTCCCACGGCTTGTGAGCTGCGATGGATCGAGTGTTGGGCATGACCAACTGCTCGGGTGTGAAGGTGTGCTGCTTGCAGACCCAAGTATAGGGCCACAAGCGTTTAATGAGGCTGGACGCCCCGAAATTTTCGCCGTCCTTCAGCAACTTGGCTTTGCCGATATGCTTTCTGAGATTCTCCGAGAGCTTCTCGCCATCATTGCCCACCTGCAGCACGGCTTCTTCTTTCCCGTTCAGCGAGTCTTTGGTATTGCTCCTCCCGGTCGTGGCTTGACCGCTGTTCCAACCCGTGAACGGGCGCAGCGACTTTGTTCCATCCAAGGCCCATTCCGCTAGAGAGTAGAGCGCGCTCCAGCCTGCCGCGACATTCTTCGGCTTACCGTCATCGGTCAGATAACGGCTGTCAGCCCCGTGTTCCGCGAGATCCAGGATTGTCCCAAGCCCGGAACGCGGCGTGAATCCCTTCTCGGCATCATCCAGCGGCAGTGGGGCCGCAGCGGATGCGATGTCCGAAAAATGCTTCGGCCATGGCAAAGTCTGCCAGTGAATCTCCAGAGCCTGCGCCACCTGTTTGTCGAAGCGCTCGGAATGGAAGTCGGCTCCGAAGCATTCGGCGGCCAGGTTTTTAACACTCTGAGCGACCTCTTCGCAATAGAAACACCGCAACGACGAGGCGAGGTGGTTTGCATAATCCTCCGCGGAAGCGAACGCACTCCCTCGATCCCGGTGTTCCGTCATGGCCGTAGGAAGAACGGCTAGGAATCTGTTTGGCAGCGACGGGGTGAGGAGGCGCTGGCGATCTTCCGTCGATCCATAAAAGTCAAACGCTGAGAACAGGTCAGCTCCGTTGCTCGTCCGGGTTTTTGACCACACCTCGTCCTTCAGGAGCAAGTCCATCAAGGGCACATCGCAGAGGTTGGGAAAAATAACGTGATCCGGCCCAAAATCGAGAGCGATGCGCCGGAGGGCGTGACCAATGAGATAAGAGAGCAGGTAACTGCCACTCCAGAGATCGCGAGTGCTGCGTGCCTGGGAAATGAACTCCTGGACTGGACCGATGGTAAAGAGCAGGAAACAAGGATGATCCGTCACTCCCTTATCTTCGTTCGCCTTCCATGGTTCGCCGCCTAAACACCCCTGCATGGCGCTCGTGACAGCCAGATGATTCCATATCGTGTGATCGGGCAGGCGCGTTTCCGCAGGATACAGCGCGAAATCGGGATGAACGGCAGATGCCCAATTCCGCCAAAACCGCCACGTTGCGATGAAGGCCGCTCGCGCATCGTCCTCCTGCAGGACCGGGCGTGTCTTCTGGGAAATCTCTTCGGCCAGCCCAATCGGCAGCTTGCTCTCATCGAAAGGAATACTGGCCTGCCCGAGCGGATGCCGGAAGCACGAGAGAGGTGTGCGCGTGGACGAGGACGGCGGGAAGGGCAGGCGGTCAGCCGCGGAGGCGGTCCAGTCCGCTTCCTTTCTCGATTGCTCGTCCGGGAGAAGATGGCCCGATAAAGATCGGGCGCGTTCCTCATGATCCACGATGCTCAGCACTTTATCGGGACTATCATGCAGATACGCGGCGAGTTTTCGTTTCCAGAAGGACGGGGTTGGGGTGGGCATGGGGTGTGGGGGCGAAAGGGGCGTTAAGAGACGGGATGATTAGCGACTGGGTGGTGGCGGTGCTTGGATTGGGACATCCGCGGACATCGGGGTGGGGGTGGGTGAGTTCGGTGCGGGCGACTCACCGTGGTGGAGCCTCGGGGAACGGGCGGCGGGGATGACCGATGGGGGATCGGCGCGGGAAGCGGGGCGGCGGAATGACGAGGCGCGTGCCCGAGGCTACGCCGGAGCGGGGCGAACCACGAGGAGGAAAGGTGTCGCTGGGAGGGGACGAAATTCATGCGTGCATCGTGCCAATTGGCGCGCGGTGGACAAGAAAAATGCGCGGGTACTGGCGGTTGCCACGGCGGTCGCCGGTCCTAAACCAGGCGCGCCGACTGGGGGTCGGAGGGCGAAACGGGAGGATCGAGGGACGGGATTCATCGCTTTTTGACGGTTGGACTCGGGCGCTCGCCAACCCCACGGCGCAGGGACTTTCCTTCGCGTCCTTCGTGCCCATCGCGAGAAAAAACCTCCCCCATCCGCCATTGGACTTCCCTTCGCCTGCTTCGCGGCCGAAAATTCCTCCTTTCGCCAGAGGCGGGGCTCTTTACCTTGAGGGGGACGTCGATGAGCTACCAAGTTTTTGCGCGCAAGTACCGCCCGCGGACGTTCGATGACGTCCTTGGGCAGGAGCATGTGGTGCGCACGTTGCGCAACGCGATCGAGCAGGACCGGATTGCGCACGCGTATTTGTTCGTGGGGCCGCGGGGCACGGGCAAGACGTCGACGGCGCGGATTTTGGCGAAGGCGCTGAACTGTCCGGGCGGGCCGAAAGTGCATTTTGATCCGGAGGCGCCGGCGTGCCTTGAGATAGCCGAAGGGCGGAGCATGGATGTGTTGGAGATCGACGGGGCGTCGAACAACGGGATCGAGCAGGTGCGCGATTTGCGGGAGACGGTGCGATTTGCGCCGATGAGCGGGCAGTTTCGGATCGTTTACATCGACGAGGTGCACATGCTGTCGACGGCGGCATTCAACGGGCTGCTCAAGGTGCTGGAGGAGCCGCCGCCGCACGCCAAGTTTATTTTCGCCACCACGGACCCGCAGAAGGTTTTGCCGACGATCATCAGTCGCTGCCAGCGGTTCGATCTGCGGCGGATTCCCGACACCATTATCGCCGATCACCTGCTGCACATCGCGAAGCTCGAGGGTATCAACCTCACCGAAGAGGCGGCCCACGCCATCGCGCGCGGCGCTGAGGGCGGCATGCGGGACGCGCAGTCGATGCTCGACCAGTTGGTAGCGTTCTGTGGCGAGACGATTGCCGAGGACGATGTGCTCAACATCTTCGGGTTCACGGCGCAGGAGACCATCGCCGCCCTGACCACGGCCATCCTGGAAAAAGACACGCCCAGCGCCCTGGAGCAGGTCCACCAGCAGGCCGATCGCGGGAAGGACCTGAGCCGGCTGCTCGCCGACGTGATTGGCCACTGCCGCAACCTGTTGGTGCACAAGGTGGATCCGAGTGCGGCGCGCGACGTGCCGCCGGCGTTGATCGAGGCCTTGGCGGCTCAGGCGCGGCTGGTTTCCACCGAGCGTCTGATCAATCTGATCGACCAGTTTGCCGAGGTCGATGCGCGGATGAAATGGGCGTCGAATAAGCGGTTGTATTTCGAGATCGGGGTGATCAAGGCGGTGCACTCGCTGGAGGAGGTGTTGCTCAGCGACGTCATCACCACGCTCGGCGGCGTGACCAGTAGTGGGGCGAATAGCGGTGGGGCAACCAGCGGCGGTGGCCCGGCGGTCGCCAGCGCTCCCCGCCCGGCGGTCGCCAGCTCCGCGACGGCCGCACTTCAGCCCGCGCCGGCGGCACCCGCTCCGAGCCAAAACGGGATGGGGGAAGCGCCACCGGTCGCTGCGATGGCCAGCGAGTCTGGGAGCGCGGCGGACGCGGTGTGGCAGCGGACGATGGCCGACCTTCGATCGCAGAAGCCGCTGCTGGCGGGATTTGCCAGCCAAGGTGTGTTTCTGGAAAAGCGCGGCCATGAAGTGGTGATCGGGTTCGCACCCGCGAGCCAGATGGCCAAGGATTCGCTGAACCGAGCCGCCGCCAAGGCCGCCGTCGAGGACATCCTGAGTGCCGTGAGCGGCGAGTCGCTCACGCTGAAACTCGAAACCCGCGCGGACCTGACGCCGCCCCCGCCGCCGCCGAAACCGGAACTTCCCCCGCGTCCCGCGGTTACCTCGCCGCCCGAGCCCAATGGCGCCTCGGCCCCCGCGGCAAGCGACGAACGGCCATCCCCGACCGTGCCGACAATTTCGGAAGAGGAGTTTTTCAACGACCCCCGCATCGCGCTCGCCCTGGAGGAATTCAGAGCGACCATCGAATCGATCCGCCCCGCCTCCAAACTGGCTCGGTAACGGCGCGGCGACCCACCCGCCAGCGACCTGCCCCGAAAACCGCGACTGGAACCGTGAACCATCCGAAAAATGGACTTTGGAAACTCGAAAGGTCAGGGCGTGGGATCAAGGGACTTTCGAACAACTACGAAACAGACGAAGAATCAGTGGGTTTACCATAGTCATCTCCATCCATTGAGGCGATAGTGAGCAGGGAGCACCGCCTTGGCCTTAGGTGTGTCTCGTAAGTCTTATCCCAAACTCTGGGATCACCCGATTTTCACACCTCCTGACCGCGATTGGCTTCCCTTCCCCATACCCCATACCCCTTACCCCTTCATCCTTCCGCGAAAATGCTCGCCGCCGATCCTCCCGCCGGTTCTTTCGTCATGCGCCTCCGAAGTCTCGCGGCCGGGGTGTCGCTGCTGTTGGCTCTGGCCGCCCTGATTCTTCATCTGGCCGTCATGACGTGTTTTGCCGGCCGCTGGGACAAAACCGCCGCCATCACCATCATTCCAATCTGGGCTTGGTCGATGATTGGATTGACGCTGGCCGCCGCCGCGTGGATTTGGGCACGGGGACGCCTCGCCACCATCGCCTCGGCCCTCTGGCTTGTCACCCTGTTCGTCTGTCCGGATGAATGGCGCGGACTCTGGCGGAGCGCCCTCCGACAAACCCCGGCGCCTCAACGAAGCCGGTCCATCACTTCCGCAACTGGTCATTGGCGCGTGGTCACCCTGAACTGCCGCGCCAGCAATCTGCTCAGCGCGCGCGAAGCGTCGGCTTGGAATCCCGATGTCCTGCTCCTCCAGGAAATGCGCGCCTATCGTGCCACCCAACTGCGAGCGCTGGCCCGCGAGTTGTGGGGAGATGAGGGCGGTGTTGTTTACGGGCATGACACCGCCATTCTCGCCCGCGGCCGACTGACACCCAATGCCCGCGCCCCGGCCGGCCACGGCCAGCAGTTCATCCAGGCCACCCTCACGCGACCCGACGGCCGCCAACTCGAAATCGCCAGTGTCCACCTCCAGGGACACGTCACCGACCTCGACTTGTGGAACTGGCGGACGTGGCGCGCGCATGCCCAGAACCAGCGCCGTCACCGGCTCTACATGGCGGACGTCATGCTCCGATCACTCGCCGTGGCCGGCGACCGCCCGTGCCTCATCGGCGGCGACTTCAACTCGCCCGCCGGCGACCGCACCTTCCAGACGCTGCGCCCCCATTTCCAGGACGCCTTCGCCGAGGCCGGCCTTGGCTGGGGCAATACTTTTCGCAATGACTGGCCTGTCCTGCGCATCGACCAAGTCTGGGCCACCCCACACCTTCGCCCACAAGCCGCCCTCACCGTGCGTTCCGACCACAGCGACCACCGCCTGGTCATCGTCGATTACCATTGGCCGTGACCCTCAATAATCCAGCACGCTGATTTCGCGATTCGCCTTGCGGAGTTTTCGCGACAGCGACAGGGCGAGATTGCGGAGGATGACGATGGCGATGCGCGGGTGACTGCGGGACAGCCGTTCGAAATCGTCGACCTTGAGCAAGTCGCATTCGACGTCGGTGTCGGCGGTCACGACGGCCGAGCGCGGGGCGCGGTCGAGCATGGCCATTTCGCCAAAAGCCATGCCGGGCGAGAAGGTGGCAAGGCGTTTTTGAGCGCCGCCGGAAAGCTGGACCGTGACGCTGACGCAGCCGCGGGCGAGGATGAACAACTCACCGGCGGGCGCGCCAAACTCGACGATGACCTGGCCGCGCGTGTAGCGCTGGCGCGTCAGGCGGGCTTGCAGCACGGCCACGTCACCGGGCGCCAGCCCGGCCAGCGGCTCGTAATCGCCCGGTTCGACGGGCTGGTCGTAGTTCGAGTGAGTGATCCATTGTTCGAGCAGGCGGTTTTCGCACCATTCCAGGGCGGCGTCGTTGTCGTCGAAGGCTCGGAGAAAATCCGCGCGCTCGCCCTTGAGTTTCGCTTTCAGATACCGGCGCAACTGGGGAGCATGGGACAAGTGAGTAAAGAGCACCTGGCGGCCCATTTCCTGAAAACGGAGGACAAGCTGGCAGAGAAGGCGGCTAGCGCTCTCGTTCGCCGCGACCACATGTTTGAGGTCCAGCACGAGCATCTGGACATCGTCGATGGAATCCATGGCATCGTGAACGACGACTTCCGCCGTGGAGAGCACGAGGAGCCCCTGCAGTTGATAGACGTGGATCGCACGACCGTGCTGGCGCAGGCTCTGCGATTCCTCGGCCGTCCGCACCCGTCCGGAATTGATCTCGGCTCCGGTGAACTTTAGACGGATCACCGATTGGCTGCTGTGCGGCGGGTTGAGCAAGTGGAGGTCAAAAAACCTCGAGAGGTCCTCGCAGGCACGCAGTCCACGCACGCTGTTTCCATGGCTGTCGAGCGGCGGGGAAAACACCCCGATCCCCAGCTGCCCGGGAAGCACCGCAATCACCCCGCCCGTGACGCCGCTTTTCGCCGGCATGCCCATGCGGTAAAGCCACTCGCCAGCATAGTCGTACATCCCGCACGACCCCATCACGCTGAGCACGCTTTCGACGTACTCGCCGCGCAGCGCCCGGCGGCCTGTCAGCGGGTTGAGGCCATGGTTGGCCAGGGTGGCCGCCATCACGGCGAGGCCACGACATGTCACCGACACCGAGCATTGCTTGAAATACAAATCGACCACCGGATCCGGCGGCTCCGTCAGGATGTCGAAATTCCGAAGCATGTGGCCGATGGCGCGGTTGCGATGACCGGTTTCGCTTTCCGATCGGTACACCGCATCGTCGATCGCGGCCGGCTCCCCCATGTAGTCACCGAACATGTCGAGCATGCGCTGCAGCCGCACGCGGGCGGTGGATCCGGCGATCAGGCCCGCGGCGGCGATGGCCCCGGCATTGATCATCGGGTTGCGCGGCCGTCCGGTGCCGGGCTCAAGGCTGATCGCGTTGAACGCGTCACCAGTCGGTTCGACCCCGATCTTCTTGAGCACCTCGGCCCGCGTGTTGTCCTCCAACGCCAGCCCGTAGACAAAGGGTTTGGAGATCGACTGAATGGTGAACGATTGCCGCGAGTCACCCACCTCGTAGACATGACCGCCCGTCGTCACCAGACAAATGCTGAACCAGTCGGGGTCCGCTTTGGCCAGCTGAGGAATGTAAGTGGCCACCTCCCCCTCGCGCACCCCGGCGTGACGGGCATGAATCTCGCGAAGATACGCGAGAACAGGCGAAACGACAGAACTGGCCGGGGGTGTGGTCACGAGATGGAAAAGGTCCGCCAGCTGAAGGGCCGGCCAGGATCGCATGGGAAAAGCAAACGCCATGCCAGATGGAGCGGCAGTCGGCAGTCGGCAGTCGGCAGTCGGCAGTCGGCAGTCGGCAGTCGGCAGTCGGCAGTCGGTAACCTGGGGTCGGTAATCAGCGGGAAACGGGCGGGGCGTGATGGACAGGTGACACAGTCGTGGGTGGCAGGGCAGCGAGCGGAGCGGATTATTCGAGGACGAGGACGAGGACGACTCCGAGCATCCTGGATAGGTTTTTTCCGCCCACGCGATGGCTCGTCAGCTTCGTCCATCCATCCGTTGCGCCACTCGTCCTCGTCCTCGACTCCACGTGTGCGATCCTTATGCACCAAGGATTCGCAAAACTCAGTTTTCCTGTAATTAACTCTCGCTGACGGTTCTTGATGGCACCCAAGACCGGGACAGCGACCCGCAAAATCGCGTGCTGTAACTCGTTGATGTTGAATAATATACAGCTTGTTATGCAGAAGGAGTCGGGAGTCGGTAATCCGCCCGAGACGAGAGGGCGCGAGGGATGGCCAAACAACGTTCAAAGCGCCACTGGAGTTTTTTATGACTGAGAGGCGCGAAACGGACGGGGCGATGGACGGCGATCAAGGTTCAAAACCTCACTGGAATCACTTATGAGACGGCATCGGATTGCATCCCACTGTTCATTCGCCGACGGGGTGCTCCGTCCCGATATCAAAACGTTACCGGCAAGGCCTTGACGCCGCGGAAGGCGATGCCCTCGCGGCGTTCGAGTGGATCGGGGACGAGGCGCATGTGGGGGAGGCGTCGCGCGAGGGTTTCGAACGCGATGCGGCCTTCGAGGCGGGCGAGGTGTGACCCGAGGCAAAAGTGGATGCCCATGCCGAAAGCCGCGTGTTTGCCCACCGGCCGACCGAGGTCGAGGCGGTCCGGATCGGGGAAGAGGGCGGGATCGCGATTGGCAGACCCGAGCAGGATGGCGACGAGATCGCCTTTTTTGATCGGGTGGCCCACGAGTTCGCCGTCGGCCGCGGCCTCGCGAAAGGTCATTTGCACCGGGCTGTCGAATCGGAGCAATTCGTCGACGCCCGTTTCCAAAACATCGGACTGAGCGCGGAGCCGCTCCCATTGGTCTCGCTGAGTCATCAGGGCCAGGCTGCCATTGCCGATGAGATTCACCGTCGTCTCATGGCCCGCGCCGAGGAGGAGCGAGCACATGGAAAGCAATTCGTCCTCGGTCAGTCGGTCGCCTTGCTCCTCCGCGGCGAGCAGCGCGCTGATCAGGTCATCCCGCGGCACGCCATGACGGCGGATGACGATCAGTTCCCGCAAATAGGCCATGAGGTCGCGGGCGGCAGCCATGGCGCGGATCATGCCTTCGCGGCTCGGCCCAAAATCGATCGCCACGACCATGTCGATCGTCCATCGGCGCAGTTGTTCGCGGTCCTCGGCAGGCACGCCGAGTAATTCCGCGATCACGATCAGCGGCAGCGGCGACGCATAGTCGGCGATGAGATCCATTTGTCCGCGATCGGCCACGGCATCGATCAGGAAATCCGCGGTCGACTGGATGGCCGGCACGAGCCGCTCGGCCCGCTGCGGCGTAAACGCTTTGCTGACCAGCGACCGCAGCCGCGTGTGGTCCGGCGGATTCCGGAAGAGCATCCATTTTTCCAGCATCCCGCGCAGCGGTGCCGGGGGGAGGATCCGCGGGTCGCGGATCAGGTTCGGGTTCCGCAGCGCCGCCATGACATCCTCGTTGCGAAACAAGTACCACATACCCGCGCCCGGCGCGGCCCCGAGCGTCGACCAGTGGACCGGATCCCGCTCCCGGTACCTGTGATAAAACGGGTACGGGTTGTCGTGAAACCCGGAGGCCATTGGGTTGAACGGCGGCAACGCCGCCGCGGGGCGATCACCCGCACTCAAGTTGTCTGCGCTCATGAGTGGGCCGGTTTTTTCAGGTGACGGCACACGTAC
Organism: Verrucomicrobiales bacterium; assembly: GCA_046155625.1. Taxonomy (GTDB): domain Bacteria; phylum Verrucomicrobiota; class Verrucomicrobiia; order Verrucomicrobiales; family V1-33; genus CAJBME01. The sequence goes on from JBJXFS010000270.1 coordinate 15,584, forward strand.
ACATATTGCCGCGTCCGAAACGCCTCGTACATCGGCGTCCCGATCAAGCCGGCCCAGTTCTCCATGTACCCGCGCCTCGGTTGCGGCAGCCCGGAAAACAGCGACGCCTTGCGCTCGTGGTCCCGCTCCAGCGACCGCAGCACCGCCGCCGTAATATCCTCGTCCGCCACTGTCTCGAACCCAGCCGCCGCCAATTCGTCGACACACTCGCCCCGACCCGTGAAAAAATCTGCGTACACAAAATCCCCGCCCGGCCGCAACACGCGAAACACCTCGGCATAGAACTTCGGCCGCGAGGCATAACAGTGCGACGACTCCACATTCGCCACCACATCAAACGTCCCGTCCGCGAACGACAAGTTTTCCGCATCGCCGCATTCGAACTCGAGTCCCGGAATCCCGCCATGCCGCTCCCGGCAAATCTCGATCGCCCGCGCCGAAAAATCCACTCCCACGTACCGCGCCGGACCAAACCGCCTCATCACATGCCCCGCCCCACCTCCGCGCCCGCACCCGACCTCCAACACTTCCCGTCCCGCCACGTCCACCTGCCCGACCACCCGCTCGTACATCGCGTGCGGAAATCGCTCCGGATCCGCCGCATCCGCCTCAACCCCCTCCGCCCCGTACCCGTAATTCATCATCTCAAACCCCTCCCGGTCCAGAGTGGCCACAAATTCATACACCTTGCGCCAAATCTCCTTCTTTTCTTCTTCGCTCGTCTTCATGGTCGGAATCACGCCGGGTCGTCAGGCCAGCTCACCCAGCCCATTCCACCCGATCGTCACCACCAAAGCGCTTCCCCCGCCATGTGCAATCACGAAGCGGACTCCAACCGCAGCGGACGGGACGCGCCGCCCTACCAGAGAACGATGGCTTTGCGCCAGAGCGATCATTGGAATATCTCGTGACTTTTCGTGGGCAGCAGTGCTCTCTGGGAATTGGCCTTTTCAGAGATGACTCAGAAGCGATCACAGCCAACTTCCATGCACCGAAGACCCTCGCTGACCTGATTGACGCCGACATGGAGTCGTTCTTCTCGGCCCGAGGCATGAGTGGATCGAGCGCTCCATTCAAATGGAGCCGCTGTTCCATTTTGGGAGAAAAAGTAGGTTTGGCGCGGGGAAGGTGTTGGTATGAAAAAAATATTTGTTGGTAAAACCATTTATGATGAGCTGTTTATGCGACATAAAAAATTTTCTGGCACGCCTCAGGCTAAGTGTTGTTCCGTTCCCGCGAGCGTCATTTGGCGATGGCGGGGCATCTGAACCAAACAACCAACAACCACACCAACCCTAACCGCCCGCGAGGGCACTCCTACCATGACTACCGTTCCTCTGACTCGTAACGAAATCGAAGATATCGTTGTGACCAACGCCCTCAAGCACCCGCAGTACCGCGAGGCGCTGCTCAAGAACCCGAAGAAGGTGATTGAGACCCAACTGAACAACAAGCTGCCCGACGGACTGAACGTGAAGGTCATTGAGGAGACTGGCGACACCATCTTCGTGCGCCTGCCTCACCTGGTGACGGAAGGCTCGGAGTTGTCCGATGCGGACCTCGAGCAAGTGGCCGGCGGCAAGGGGTTTGGCAGTGATGACACGCAGACCACGACCTACAACTGCAACAACTCCCGCGGCGGCTTCAACACCCGCAACGAGTTCAGCAGCGAGGTCTCCCTGCTCTAAGCACCTCCTGTTCATTCAGCACCGCACGCCCCCCTCGCGAGGGGGGCGCGCCGGTGCGAAGGCCACTCTCAGCGATCGCCCAAGACCACCATTTGCTTCAGGACTCAGGACGATCATCGTCATTTCCACCGTGCCACCACCCGAGGCGAAACCTGAGTTGCCACCCCCGACCATGTCGATTCCGCTGTCCGAGCGCCCGTCTCATCGGGCGAGCGCGCCTGGCTCCGAGACCGCGGTTTCGCCCACGCCCGCCGACTCCACGGCCGCGGCGATTTCCGAAATTGCGCGCCGGGCTGCCGGACTGGAGGTGCGCCTCCACCCGAGCCCGGCGCCGTTGTGTCCGGGGATCAGCGGAACAACCCCACTTCCGGCCGATCCCGCAGCCGAGGCCCGCTGGACGATTTGGCTCGAAGAGGCCGCCGGGAGTGACGACGCGGTCATGGCTCGGCGCTTGGAATGGGATGGACTGAGTTTGGAGTCAGCCCGGATGTGCCTGCGGCTTGGTGACGCGAAGCCCGTGCCGGACCAGGCGGAATGGACGGCATTTCTGCTGAAAACTCTGACCCCGGCGCGCCCGGGGAATCCAGCTTTGGCTCTCGATCAGGCGGTGGCGGCCGCGGCGCAGGTTCCATTCGCACCCGCTTACCTCCCGATCCTCGCGGCGGCCGCCGAGCCGTTGGAATCCATCCTCGACCGACTCGGCGACCGGATCGCGCCGGCCGCGAAGGTCGAGTTGATCGGCGGGCTCCTCTCGGAGCTTTCGCGGCTGGCCGGCCGGGTATTGGCCACCCGGTTTTCGGCGTATTTGTCCGGGTGCGGCGCGCCCGCGGAAACCACTCGCTGCGAGGCCTATGACCAATTCACGAACGATCTGGCCCGATCCGACTACTGGATGTCGGTCTGGGAGGCCTTTCCGGTGCTGGCCCGGCTGCTGGCCGCCACCTCGCTGGGCTGGACCGCTTCTTCCCTGAGTTTTCTGCATCGATTGGAGGCGGATTGGGCGGCGCTCGAGAATCACTTTTTTCTTCAAGCGGCGCCTTCGCCGCCGCTCGTTCTGGAGCGGCTGGCCGGCGCCCAGGGTGACCGTCATGGCGGGTCGAGCGCGGTGCGGGTTCTCGGATTTTCCCGTGGGCGAGTCGTGTACAAAGCCAGGCCGCTCGACCTCGAAGCCGACTACAACGACCTGCTGCGGAGCTTGGCCACGGCCGGGATGCCCGACGCGCCTCCCGCGCTCCGGGTCCTGCCCCGTCCGGGTTATGGATGGGTTGAATTTGCCGAGCACAAGGCCGTGGCGAACCGCGACGCCTTGGACGCGTGGTTTCGCTCGGCGGGCGGACTGCTGTGTCTGCTTCATCTCCTGGGCGCCACGGACGGGCACATGGAGAACATCGTCGCCACACTCGAAGGACCGATTCTCATCGATGTGGAGACGCTGCTCCAGCCGCGCAAAGGCGCGGCCGCCACTGACGATTCCGGCACCTTTTCCCGGGCCGCCCGGCAGATCGAGGATTCGGTGCTGCAGACCGGTTTGCTCCCACTGTGGCAAAGTGGGCCGCAGGGACGCCCGTTCGACATCGGCGGATTCACCGGAACGGGGGGCTACGAAAGCCCAGTCCTGCATGCGACTTGGGAACACGTCGGCACGAACGCCGTCCGTCCCGCTTGGAGACGCGCGGTCGCCAGCGGTCTGCGCAACCTGCCAGTTCACGACGCCCAGCGCCATGGGGCGGGCGCGCATCTGGCGACCCTGACCGAAGGCTTTTCCGCCGCGTGGCGGTTTCTCCAATCCCATCGCGAGTGGCTGGCGGAGGCGCTGAAAGGGTGGTCGAATGCCCCGCTGCGCGTGATCATCCGACCGACCACCCACTACGCCACTCTGCTCGAGCGCGCGCTCGCCCTGCCGTCGCTCCAATCCGGACTCGATCGATCCCTGATTTTCGAAGCGCTTCGTCGTCCGATGGCACGCCAGCACACGGCGAAACCGGCGGCCTGGGCGGCGGTGACCGAGGAAATCCGCGCGTTGGATGACGGGGATATTCCGATCTTTTTCGCCCGGGCCGGCGGCCATGATCTCGACTCAGCCGACGGGCGGTGCCTGATTCCCGATGCTTTCGGTCAGTCGGCGGTGGAAGTCATCCTGACGCGCCTCGATCACCTCACCGAAGCGGAACTCGCCCGCCAGCTTGAGTTTATCGCTGCCGCCTTCATCGAATCCGAGACTCACGCCGCGCCGCCGCCCGCCGAAGCGACCGGGACGCGGGTCGACATCGAAGCCGCCCTCGCCACAGCCCGGTTGGCCAGCGATGCGGGTTTGGTCGCCACCGCCACCGTGCTCGGGAAACAGTTGATGCACGCCGCGATCCGGGGGCGCGACGGATTCGTGACTTGGGTGGCTCCGTCCTCGCTGCATCCCGGCCAGCATCGGCAGCAAGGGATGTCGTATTATTTTTATGACGGCGCCTCCGGGATTTCCCTGTTTCTCGCCGCCCTCGCCCGGGTCACCGGCGATGCCGGGGCCCGCCACACCGCGCTGGCGGCCCTTGAACCGATTCGAGCCGTACTCGATGACCCCCGGGCTAACGCCCTGATCCAGCGCGAGTCGATCGGCGGTTGCTCGGGGTTGGCCTCGCTCGTCTACACGCTCACCGTCATCGCCGGACTCCTGGATGAACCGTCACTGGTCGAACGCGCTCAGCGCGTCAGCCGGTTCATCGACGAGGCCCGCATTGCCAAGGACCAGGGACTCGACATCGTCAATGGCAGCGCGGGAGCGGTGCTCGCGTTGCTCGCGCTGCACCGGGTAGACGGTGACTCGGATTCGCTTCAGCGTGCGATCGCCTGTGGTCGCCACTTGCTGGCCCGCGCCGAACGCGTCGGAGGAGATGCGCTCGCCTGGCCATCGTGGCCTGACGGCCTCAAGCTGGCCGGTTATTCTCATGGCGCGGCGGGTATCGCCAGTGCCCTAGGCGCCCTCTTTCGCGCCACCGGCGACCCGGCATTTGGCGATGCCGCGCTCGCCGCGCTGCGTTATGAACGCACATTGTTTAATCCGGCCGCCGGCAACTGGCCCATGCTGCTCCCCGCAGGAGGATCTCAGATGGTTTCCACCTGGTGCCACGGAGCCCCGGGAATCCTGCTGGGACGCGCCTCGTTGCTCGGACTTTTTTCGGCCAACGAGGAGTCTGGAATCCTCGAGGAAATGGACGTCGCGTGGCATACCACGGTGGCCACCGGCCTTTCGCCGCTCGACCACCTCTGCTGCGGCACCATGGGACGCGTCGAGATCCTCCATACCGTGGCCCCAGCCTCCGGCGGACGAACGACTGATGTCGCGCGCCTCGGCGCCACCCTGACCATCCAACGCGCCCAACACCGCCGCGCCTTCACGCTCCAAACTGATCCCGTCCGCAACGCCGTCTTCCAGCCGGGGTTCTTCCGCGGTCTCAGCGGCCTCGGGTTTTCGTTTCTCCGCCTCGCCCACCCCTCCTCAATCCCCGCTGTCCTCGATTGGCAATCCACCACCCCCACTCCGTGAGTACCACTCCTCTATCCCCCCACGCCCCATCCACTCCAAACATCCGGGTCTTCGTTCCTCCGGAAATGCCGGCCGCGTTTTCCGAAATGACCTTCCCCATCTATCGAAAGCTCCTCGCCGGGGTCCAACACCCGCTCCTCACCCCGCTCGCCCTCGGCGCCACCGCCGACGGCTCCCCAGCCGGCTTGGCCCTCGTCGGCATGCCAAAGGGAGACGCCCATGGCAATCCCACCCTCTTTTCGATTTTCGTCGCTCCCCCATTCCGCCGCCAAGGCATCGGCACTCGACTCATGGAGTCACTCCATCAAGAAGTCGCACGCCGCGGCGGCTCGTTGATCAAAACCATCTACATGGCGGGCAAACCGCTTTCCGATGTCTTCGAACGCATCCTCCTAAAGACCGGTTGGGACCCGCCCACTCCCCGCATGGCCGCCATCAAGGCCGATTTACGGCAAATCCGCGCCGCCGACCCGCCCTGGCTCCGCGAACGCCGCATGGACCCCGCCCGTTTCCAAATCATCCCATGGGAGGAAGTCACCGAGGAGCAGAAAACCGACCTCCGCCGGTGGCACGAACAGGACAATTGGATCGCCGAAGACCTCGCCCCCTGGAAACATGAACCCGGTTACGACCGCGCCACCTCTTGCGCCCTGCTCCGCGACGGCCGCCTCGTCAGCTGGGTCATCAACCACCATATGCCCGATGGCACCACCCGCTTCACCTGTTCGTTCGCCCACCCGCGCCTCCAGCGCCTCGGCGTCGTCCTCTGGCTCTACAAGGAATCCGTCGACCGGGCGGAATGTCATGGACGCCGGTACGGCACCTGGACTGTCCCCCTCTACCACCCCGCCATGCATGCCTTCGCCCACCGATGGATGAAACCCTGCGCCGTCTACTGCCGCGAAACTTTCGGAAGCCAGAAATCCCTCGCCCCTTGGTCCGATTCCCGCTCGTAATCACGGCGGTCGGCGGTCGGTAATCAATAATCAGTGGTCAGTAGTTATGAGTCAAAAAATAAGAGTCAAATAAACGATCGGAATAAAAAGTTAAGATCCAGAATCAGCCCGCCCCCCCATTAAACACCTCCCAAATCGATCCCCTTCCCTCTTACCCCTTCCCTCTTACCTCCTTCCTCCTTCCTCCTTCATCCCTTCATCCCTTCATCCTTTCATCCTTTCATCCCTTCACCCATGGCCACCCAGCCACCCCAGCGCCGCCCGCCGCTTCTGCCGCAGATCAACCCGTTCATCTCGTATCTGCTGGATGCGTTTCTTTTCATGAATAATTCGCTCGAGCACGCGGAGGCGGACCCGGGCCGTGCCTTCGCGTTCGCACGGGCCTCGACCATGCACACGGTGGGAGCTCTCCAAGCCGCCGCCAACGCCAGCCTGCGATCGGAAGATCAGTCGTGGGAGACCGGGGCCACCCTGGCGGAAAAATTCGACCGCTACCTGCAAATCATGAAGCATCGCGGCCTTCAGGACGTGGATATCGCGATCCTGCACGAAATCGAACTCGTGAGCCGCATCCTCAACAGCCCACAGGTCGCCCAAGCCCGCCCGTTCGCTCATCCGGAGAAAACCAACCTCATTGAGTTCGACCGCACCCCTCTGAAAAAGATCTCCCATCAGGCGTCCCACTGGATTCCCGCCTACGCCGGATGCACGCTCGGCCTCTCTGCTTCCTTTTTATCCCGCTTCTACCGGGTCGAGTGCGGTCTGGACACCGACCGGCTCGAAATCCTTTTCGGAATCCACGCCCGATCGTCCGACGCCTATACCACCGCGTTCGATGAGGGCGAACTCGCGGCGTTGGCCGCTGCCCGCCGCACGCTGCTAGCCCACCAACCATTCATCCGCCGCCTCACGTCGGAGCGCTGGCAGATGAAAGCCTCCGACTTCGAGCTCCCACTCTTCGACGGCTGCCCGGGATACGTGTAGCTGAGTTTAAACTTGCCTCGATCGTTAATATTTATTAGACTCTCTTCTCATGAGATTATTCCCTACTCTGCCGCTGTGCACCGTATTGGCCCTACCCGTGTTGGCCGGTGATGTCCTAATCACACCCGCCGCCAAGTCCCCTCCCCCAGCCCCCGAACCTCCTGCGGAGTACGAAGCCGGCCGCGGATTGCTCACCACGGAAGGGCCCTCTGGACTGTTCATAAATCCGACCTCGGCCACGCTGCCGAAGGGAGCCTTCACGGCGCAATATTGTTTTTTCTTGCCGGAGAATGACAGCAGCCCTTGGGGCCATGGCTACATGGCATCCTACGGCGTGACGGATTGGGCCGAACTCGGCATCATCGGATTGTATGTCGACCGACCGGGCGAGGACCCCTTCGCCACCGGCCCCTTCGGACGAATCCGGTTGCTCAAGGACGAGGGCTGGGTGCCTCAGGTTTCCATCGGCGCGTATTCGCGCTTCGGAGACGAACCCGCCGAGACCATCGGACTGTTCGGTGCGCTCTACAAACGATTGCCGCTCGACGAGGACGGGTTCTTCAAATCGCTGGGATTCCACGGTGGCGCTCGGCAGAACTGGCTGGACGGCCCGGACGACCCATTCCGAGTGTACGCAGGCATTGAACTCCAACTGCCGCTGCGCCTCTATCTCGTGGGCGAAGTCTCCTCCAAAGACGACGATGTGGAAGTAGATGTTCCGTATTCGTTCGGGATCCAGTGGCGGGCCGGTGGCATCAATATTTCCGTCGCCGGGATCCAGAATGGGAATCTGGACGATCCTGGGTTCTATTTTGGCATCGGATCCCAGTTCAGCTTTTGATCCGGGCATCGCCCGACGCCACCGCCTCCCGAGTGCCCTCACTTCATAATCGCTTCAATCCATGCGTCCGGTTTACACCACGGCTGCCGCCCTGCTGATTCCGGCCATTTTTTCGTCCGGATGCGCCAGCCTCCAGACATCGGCGAGCCAGGAGGGCACGGGGATCCAAGTCGTCGGGGCGATTGTTGTCCTGGCCAAGTACCAAGCCAGCCAACGGCAGAAAGAAACCGCGGAAGCGCGCGCCCGGCAGGCCTTTGTCGAACGCGCACTGCGGCCGGCCTATGTCGCCAAAACCAAGAAACTCAAGGCCATCGCCAATTCCAGTCCGCGGCGACCGCCCACCCCGGCGGGCGGCAAACCAGCGGCTCCGGATCGCGCGGCGCTGGCCAGAGCCGAATTGGCCACCCTTTCCGCGGCTTGGCAGTCGACAGCTGCCAGTTACTCCGGGGGCGGCTCGTATGCGTCGGATTTCAGTGTGCCGAAATTGGAGGAAGACGCGACGGCAGCCGTCAATTTCCCCAAGCTGAGCGAGTCGGATGTGCTGGTGGCCAGTGCCGCGTTTGTGCCACGGTATCTGGCTGTCTCCGTGCCGTCGGATCGCGCGGTCCCAGGCGCCCGCGAAACCGTAATGCTCTGGGACACGCGCGCCCACCAACTCGCATCCGATACCGTCTACGCCCTCGACCGGACCCCGCCCACCAACAAACCAAGCCGAATCGACGGGCGGGAAGTGCAGTTTGACGCGCCGGGCGAATAGATCTTCGACTGAGCACCGCAGAATCACTTTCGCAGCGCCCGCCTCCAGCCTATTGTCATCCATGAATTCTGCTCCGCCACCCGTGCCGTCCGGTCCGCCTGCTCGGAAAAAACCCTCCGCCTTGGCCAACTGCATTCTCCTCGGGCTGCTTATCGGCATGATCGGGGCCATCGGCGGTGGGGGGTATTGGGCCTATCGACATTTCTCGCGAAACCCCCAACCGTCGCCACGGCCCCGTCTCCGACGCCGGCCCCATCGCCGCCCATCGACCCCACTCTGGCGAGCAACACCAACCCGAGGCCTTCCGTCCTCGAGACGGTGTCCCCCGCGACGCCCGGCGACAATGACCCGCTCGCTACCCCGGTGACGCCCGACCCCGTCGCCCAAGAGACTCCCCCCACCGCGCTCACGCCTTCAACGACCCCAGACCCGGTTTCTTCCACAGCCACCCCGGTCATTCCAAGCACCGAAACCCCCACCGAGAGCCCAGTCATTCCCGCCCCCTTGACCCCGGACAATCCCGCGACGCCCCTCCCCGAACCCGGTGTGGAAGCCTTGGCCAGCGATCCGGACCCCGTGGTCCCCGCCGAGCCCATCCAGACATTGGCCGAGGACTCGCCAGAAGTGGCCGCTCTCAAGGCCGATGCCGACCGACGCATCGATGAAGCGCCCGCCGAATTGTATTCAAATGCCGATAAACAACGCGTCCGGGACGCCATCCGCCAAGCGAAACGCCTGACCAAGGTAGCCACCCTGCGGTTCGGCTCCGGCGCCGCCGGTCTCGGGTCGAACGAGAAGGCGCGTCTCAAAAAGGCGCTTCTCACGCCCGAGGCCGAGGCGTTGCTCTCCGACTCTCAGGCCGTCTTGTTCATCCTTGGCTTCGCCGATGCCACCGGCTCCCCGGAGACCAATCGCACCATTTCGCAACGGCGTGCCGTTGGGGTCGGCGACGTACTCAAAGGGTACAAAGTAGCCAATACCAGCTACGCCGTCGGCATCGGCGCCACCTCCCTGCTCAGCACTGAGCGGCGATCGCGAAACCGCGCCGTCGAAGTCTGGATCGTCCAGCCCTGATTACGCACCATGTCAAGCCAGCCGGCGGGCCGAGCACCCAGCATTACGCTGTGCGGCGGCACCCGCTTAAGCCGCGACCTGCAGCCGGGCGTTCCGCTCACCATCGGCCACGCCAAGTCGGCCGGCCTCCGCATCCCCCATCCCGCCCTCTCGCCCATCCACTGCACCCTGATCTGGGCTGATTCCCAAATCTCCCTGCGCGACGAAGGCAGTCAGAGCGGCACCATGGTAAACGGGCAGCCGATCACCGGCCAAGTGCTCGTCCACCCCGGCGACATCATCGGAGTGGGGCTCTTCCAACTCCAGTTGACTTGGGAAACGGGTATCGTTCCGGACGCCCCCCTCTCCGAATCCCCGGCGGCCGGAGGAACGGCCAATCCATCCGATCGCCCGGGCCGCCCGGCCGCGCCACCGGCCATCGATTTTCCTCCCGGCCAAGCCGTCAGTTTTCGAGGTCACCCCGTCACCGAGGTTCCGGTCTTCGCGAACCTCACACTCGGTAACGGCGATCAAGTCGATCTCTTCCTCCCCGATCATGAACTCTCTCCCATTCATGCCGTCATCGAATCCGAACCCGGCGGCTTCGTCGTGGTCGACCGAGGCCGCACCGGGTCACTCGCCAATGGCAAATACTTCGACCGCCATTCGCTGGTCATCGGAGATCTGCTCCAGTTCGGCAGCCGCCATTTTTTTGTCTTCGACGGATTCGCCCTGCGCCCCGTGCGCGATGGACTCGGCTGCGGCTTGCAAGCATTCGGGCTGGAAGTCACGGTCGGCCGCCGCCGCCGCCAGATCCTCCAATCAGTGACGTTTGATGCCCGGCCTGGCCAGTTCGTCGGCATCCTCGGACCCTCCGGATCCGGCAAGACCACCTTGCTCCGCGCCTTGCTCGGACTGCGCCCGATCAGCGGCGGCACCATCTTGCTGGACGGCCAAAACCTGGACCAACTTCCCGACCCCTCCCGCTTTTTCGGCTACGTTCCCCAACAGGAAATAGTCCACCTCGAACTCACCGCTCGCGAAGCGCTCGAATTCAGCGCGCTCCTTCGGCTGCCGCTGCGCACGCCACGGCACGAAATCGACAAGCTGATCGGTTCGCTGACCGCCCGCCTCGGGCTGGAACAACACCTCGACACCCGCGCCGCCCGACTCTCCGGCGGGCAACTCAAGCGCCTGAGCGTCTGCGTGGAACTGCTCAGCCGTCCCCCCCTCCTCTGCCTGGACGAGCCCACCTCCGGACTTGATCCCGAATCGGAAACGGAGCTGATGCAGCAGTTGCAGGAACTCAGTTACACCGGCTGCACCGTCGTGTGCACCACTCACCTCATGGAAAACATCCACCTGATGTCGTCCATCGAGGTGGTGATGGCCGGGCGGGATTCCCAAGGCCGCCCGACGCCTGGACGCACCGTCTTTCGCGGAAAACCGCGTGTCGCTCGCGAAGTCTTCGACGTCCGGTCACTCTCCAAACTCTACCACCGGCTCAAAGACCAGTCACCCGAAGAGTGGCAACGGCACTACGAGACTAAAACCGGCGAGTCGCTCACCGCGCCGCCCCCGCCGCCCCCCGGTCTGCGGCGCGCCGCCCAACTACCTCCCCGCCCGCGTCGTCGGCTGGCCGTGCCCATTCTGCTGAGACGGCAGTGGCGCATTCTGCGGTCCGACTGGAAAAACCTCGTGCTCCTCGCCGGCCAACCGCTGCTGATCGGCGCGCTGATTGCCGTGGTGGCCACGGGCGAGGATCCGAGCGATAAAAAACTGTTTCTGGCCGCCATCGCCACGCTCTGGCTCGGCTGTGGCAATGCCGCTCCGGAGATCGTCCGCGAGCGCTCCGTGTTTCGACGCGAACAATTCGTCGGACTGCGCGCGTCCTCATACCTCCTGAGCAAGTTCCTCGGCCTCGGCCTGCTCACCGGCCTGCAGGCGATTTTCCTGTTCGCCTTGCTGAGTCTGCTCGGCAGCGGGTTGGACGGATCGGCCGCCTGGCAAGTCACCGGACTTCTGGCGAGCGCCGCGGCGGCCACCGGTCTGGGGCTGGCCATTTCGGCCTGGGCGCGGACCACGCTGCAAGCGGTGTTGCTGGTCCCGCTGGTGATCATTCCGCAAATCCTCTTTGCGGGGTTCGTCTTTCCGGTCCGGGATTGGGATGCCCACGCCATGCCTCGACTCTCGAGCCGGTTGTTCCCGTCCTTTGCCGCTCAACGCATCATGGATGTCTCGCTGCTGTGGAACCGGCCGGTCGAGCAAGCCACCGCCTACTCGACCGCCCTCGACAACCTCACAACTTCACTCCGACCCGTCCGCATCCTGCTTCACCCGAACCAGGCAACCACCGTCACCCTCGACGAATCGCGGTTGTACGCCCCACCCCCACCCGGCGTCGAGCCGTTCGGACCGCGCGAGTTTCACTGGGATCCCTCGAAGCCAAACATCCTCACGCCACGATACGTCGTCCCCACCCTGCGAGACGACCGGCCGCGCCTCTGGCGCCACCCCACTCCCGCCCTCGCGGGCCTGTCATCACTCGCGCTCTGGACCCTAGTCAGTTCCGCCGCCGCGTGGCTGGCCCTGCGCTGGCGCGACCAGGAATAATTCTAAAGGACCGTGACGGAAAGGGTCGTTTCTTACAAGACCATAAATTTTCGTGTGTTTCATGCCTTTCGTGGTTCAAAAGTCCCTTTCTGGAATAATCGCCCAGGCCACCCGTGACCGACCCCGCCGATTGCTTTCTTTACCTGAACGGCCAGCGCTTGCCGTGCCACGCCGGCGATGTCATCGGCCGTGAGGGCACCGTGGCCCGTGACGTGTTGCGTCCAATCGACGTGCTTTCGCGGCGGCACCTCGCCATCGACCGTCACGACGGCCAATGGCAGCTCACCGCCCTGCCCGATGCCCGCAATGAAACCTATCTCGACGGCGCCCCGATGATCCGCGGACGCCCGTACCCACTCGTCCGCCTCCAATCCGTGAGAGTCGATGCGTTCGAATTCCACCTCGGTGTGGCCAGCGGGTCAACCACACAATTCGACGGACGATGGGCCTCGCTTCCTGCCCAGCCGCCCCTTCCGCCACCCGCCACCTCAATCCATTCCGACCATCCGAATCCGGACGGTCAGGTTATCGATGTTCTGCCGGTTGCCGCTCTGGAAACGGACGCCCGCCTCTCAATCCTCGCTGCCAACGCCGCCGCCGTCCACCTCCTCGGCGGTGCTCTCCTGGGGCGGGATCTCGACGAATGGGCCGTCGACCCGACCTCGATGCGCAGCCAATTGCTGTCGCTGGACCCGGGCGGTTCATTGCCTTGCTTAGAGGTGGTCATGAAATCGCCCGAGGGCGACGATCGCCGCCTCGAACTCGCCGCCACCCGGCTGGCCGAAGGCATGCTCGTTCTGTGCCGGGACGTGACCGCCGCTCAGGCCGGCCAGGATTTGACCACCGATACCGCCGCCCGCTTGGCCTTTCAGATCAAAGTGCTGGCCGAACTGTCGCTCGCGCCGGCCTTTGCGGACGGTGATGTGGCGCAGGGGTTCACGCTGCTGACCCACCGCGCGGCCTCCGCCCTCGAGTGCCGCCGCGCCTCCGTTTGGATTGGCCAAGAGGCTCCCACCCCGAGCGCGTGCCGGATCGTCCGCCAGGCGTGCTTCGATTCCGCCTTCACCCCGCCCGGCGGCATGACAACCGACATGGCCTACTGCCCGAGGTTCTTCGACCCGCTCGCCTCCTCCGATCCGCTGGCCACCGCGGAAGCCGGTTCCCCGGTGCTCGATGTGCTTCGTGAGATTGGCTTTGTCGCCCCCGACACCACCTCGGTGCTCTGTGTCGGTTTGCGCGAGAGGTCCGGACTTCAGGGTGTGCTCGCGTTTGAACGCGCCGACACCAGGGCTTCATGGACAGCCACCGATCGACAATTTGCCTGCTGCCTGGCCAGCCACGCCATGCTCGCGATGCGGACGGCGGAACGGCAGGAGGCGCTCGTCTCGCTGCAACGCAGCGGCGATCGTCTGACCTCGGAGTTGGAGGAGGCCAACCGCTACGTGCAGCGGATCCTTCCCGAACGGATTGAGGACGGGCCCATCACCGCCGAGTGGGTGCTGCAGCCCTCCGAAGCCCTGGGCGGCGATTCATTTGGCTATCACTGGGTCGGAGACCTGTTCGTCATGTACATCCTCGATGTCGTCGGGCATGGCACCGGCATGGCCTTGCTCTCCATCTCGGTATTGAACAACGTCCGCGCCCGCCTCCTTCTGGGTGAGTCGGCCATGGCCGATCCCGCCGGCGTGCTCGGAGCGCTCAACGCCGCCTTCCCGATGGAAAACCAAAACAACATGCTCTTCAGCTTGTGGTATGGGGTCTTCGACCGCCGCACCCGCGTTCTGACTTACGCCAGCGCCGGTCACCCCCCGGCTATCCTGCTTCATGGCGAGCACCCCGCCGACGAACCATCGCCGGACTACGCCACCCTCGGCACCGAAGGCCCCTCCGTCGGTGCCATGGAAGGCGTCGCCTTTTCCAATGCCTCGATCCGGGTATCCCGCGGATCGAAACTTTTCCTTTTCACCGACGGCGCCTTCGAAATTCCCGTCGCTCCCGATCGCGAGTGGACTTTCGAGGAGTTCATCGCCGTCGTGCGCAGCACCCGATTCATGGCCGGAGGCGAATCCGCCTACCTGCGCAAACGAATCGGGTCGATCTGCTCCCAACCCCACTTTCCCGACGATTTCACCATTGTCCGTTTGTCGTTCGAGGACTAGATACCGGCGCGTCTCCTCGCCCTGCCAGGCGCTCCGCGGGTAAGGCACTTTGTTTCCACTTCCGAATGACCGGATCGTTCGAGCATATCATGGATTGCCGCCAACCAGGGGCGCTCGCGGCTGGCTTGCGAGCCCTCGAACACTGTCAAGCCTATGCCCTGCTCCCGCCTCCATTGCGGTTCGTCGCGGATCTGATCGTCGACGAACTCGCTTCAAACGCCATCAAATACGGCGGCCCAGACTGCCTTGAGGTCGGCTTCCAGCTTGACTTCGACGGCCACCTCATGCGCGTTGCCGTCATGGATGATGGCCCCCCCTTCAACCCGTGGCAGGACGCCCCGTCCGTCGATTCCCCCTCCACCCCCACCGCCTCCCTGAAAATCGGCGGTCGCGGAATCCACATGATCCGCCATGCCACCGACTCCCAGCACTACGAGCGACGCAACGCCAAGAACATCTCCACGCTCACCCGCCGCTGGAATCCCAACCCCCAGGACGCCACCGCCCCAACCACCGGTCCCAGGACCTCATGAAAATCAGCAAGGACTCTCGACCCAGTGCCGACGTCATCACCGTCAGCGGGAAACTCGACTCAACCACCGCCGCGGAGTTTGACTCCCAGCTGCGGGAATTCATCGATCACGACTCAGGTCGCCACGTCGTCCTCTGCTTCGCCGAGGTCGTCACGCTCACCAGCGCCCCACTGCGCGCCATCCTCTCGCTCGCCAAACGCCTCCAACGCCACCATACCCGGCTCTTCGTCGCCTCCCCCAGCGAAAACGCCCTGGAATCACTCCGCATCAGCGGCTTCCTCAAACTCCAAATCTTCGAGGTCACGGATTCAGTCGAAATCGCCGTCGACCTCGCCCAGCGCGTCACCCCAGCCCCCACCCGCCCCGCCACCAGCCCCACCCCCCCCACCCCCAGCAGCCCACTCCAGTCGCTGCCCCCCATGGACCTCCCACCCCCCAAAACCAAATCCACCCCGCCCCCCGAACCTCCCACTCCCGCGGTCACCCCACCTCCACCCACCGCTCCCGCTCCCCCCACCCCGCCCCCACCGGCCCCGCCAGC